>CASGBM010000001.1 GCA_949299615.1 uncultured Eubacteriales bacterium
AAAAAAGCACAAAAACCTTGCACCTAAACAATTCTGAAACGCTTACAAACCGCTATGCGGCTGCGTTTCAGAATTGTTCAGCAGTCATTAATTAAAATTAAATGAGATGGCTGTTGACAAAAAGGAAAGAAAATGATACAATTAATGCAAACGATTGCATAGAGGTGATGACATGCCGGTCACATTAAAAGATATTGCAAAAGAAACGGGCGTGTCTGTGTCCACTGTGTCAAGAGTTTTAAGCGGGGATAAGGCTATCAGCGCGCAAACACAGAAAAAAGTGCGTAAAGCGGCAAAGAAAATGGGTTACCGAGTCAATACCGTGGCGCGCAGCTTGAAAACGAGCAAAACGTATACGGTGGGCTTTATTTGTCCGGAAATTACCAATGAATTTTTTATGAAGATAGCCAAAGGCGTGGAACAGGAGCTCAAGCAGCAGGGCTATAGCATGATTATTTGTAATTCTAACGAAAATGTGGCGGATGAGGAAAAAAGCCTGCGCATTTTGCTGGAGAAATGGGTGGATGGAATGAAAACAGACGCTGTTTTGGTGAACAACGAGCATGCCAGTTTTGCGCTTGTTGACGGCTTGATTCGCCGGGGAAAGAGCAGAATTGCATTTGTGGGAGGCAATGAACTGATCACTTCCGCAAAAGAACGTTTTTCCGGATATTTAAAGGCTTTGAAAGAGAACAACATTCCTGTGGATCCAACGTTAATACGATTTGGCGATTTTTATTTGCAAAGCGGTTATGACATTATGCGTGAGTTTTGTGAAATGAAAAATGCGCCGAAAAACTTTTTTATATCCAATTACTTCATGCAGGTTGGAGCAGAACGTTATCTGCAGGAGTTTGAAAAGGGCAAAGAAAGTGAAATCACTATCGTCGGCTTTGATGATATGGAAGCTTCTCCTCTATTCCGGTTTACAGCGGTTGCAGCGGCGCAGCCAATGGTTGCCATCGGCAAAGAAGCGGCAAGGCTTTTGCAGCGCAGAATGGAAGGGGATATGGAATCTTTTCCGTTGATCAGCCGGTTTGATGTGGAGTGGATTCAAAGAAAAATATAACTCCGGTGGATGCTGGAAATGAAAATGTGGGAAAATGCGGCAGTTGCCGCTTCAAATTTTTATATTTTATGCAAACGTTTGCATGAATGGAGGTATGAAAATGTCAACTTGTGCAAAACCAAAAATAGGAATTCGTCCAACCATTGACGGGAGACGCGGCCCAATGAAACTGCGTGAAAGTTTGGAAGACCAAACCATGGCAATGGCGCAGGCAGCCAAAAAATTGTTTGAAGAAAACCTATGCTATTCTGACGGTACGCCGGTAGAAGTTGTTATGGCAGACACGACAATTGGCAGAGTGCCGGAATCAGCGGCTTGTGCGGAAAAATTCCGCAGAGAAGGCGTGGATATTACTCTCACAGTTGCCGCTTGCTGGTGCTATGGTTCTGAAACCATGGATATGGATCCGATGACGATTAAAGGCGTATGGGGCTTTAACGGGACAGAGCGCCCGGGAGCAGTTTACCTTGCGTCTGTTCTGGCAACCCACGCGCAGAAAGGTTTGCCGGCATTTGGAATTTATGGTCATGAGGTTCAGGACAGAGACGATGTGACAAAAATTCCGGAGGATGTAAAAGAAAAACTGCTTCGTTTTGGCCGTGCCGCGGTGGCGGTTGCCAGCATGCGCGGTAAATCCTACCTGCAGATTGGTTCTGTCTGCATGGGGATCGGCGGTTCTATTATGGATCAGGCGTTTATGGAGGACTATTTGGGCCTTCGCGTGGAATCCGTTGACGAAGTGGAAATCCTTCGCCGTATGGAAGAGGGGATTTATAATCAGGAAGAGTATGAAAAAGCGCTGGCGTGGACCCGCGAGCATTGCAAAGAGGGCCGCGACGACAATCCTGATTTTGTTAAATTCAGCCGGGAACAAAAAGATAAACAGTGGGAATTTACCATTAAAATGTACTGCATTATCAAAGACCTGATCAAAGGAAATCCAAACTTGCCGGAAGGCTTTGAAGAAGAAATGGTGGGACACAACGCCATTTGCGCCGGTTTCCAGGGACAGCGTCAGTGGACAGACCACTGGCCGAACTGCGATTATCCGGAAGCAGTTTTGAATTCGTCCTTTGATTTTGAAGGAAAGAAAGAGCCGATCATCTTGGCTACGGAAAACGATGTGTTAAACGGTCTCGGCATGCTGTTCTGCAAGCTGTTAACAAACCGTGCGCAGATCTTTGCCGATGTCCGCACGTTCTGGTCGCCGGAAGCAACCAAGCGCGTTACGGGATATGAATTTTCAGGCAAAGCCAAAGAAAACGGCGGTATTATCCATCTGCTCAATTCTGGCGCAGCCTGCCTTGATGCCTGCGGCGAATGTACGGATGAAAACGGCAATGCTGTCATGAAGAAATGGTGGGATGTAACAGAGGAAGATATTAAGAAGATGACGGATGCAACCGTATGGTGCGAAGCGGGATTTGATAACTTCCGCGGCGGCGGTTTCTCCTCCCACTTTACAACCAGAGCGGAAATGCCTGTTACCATGATCCGCCTTAACCTGGTTAAAGGCTTAGGACCCATGCTCCAAATTGCAGAGGGCTGGACGGTAAAATTGCCGGATGAGGTTTCTGACCAGCTGATGGAACGCACCAATCCGACCTGGCCGTGCACTTGGTTTACTCCTCGCTGTGACGGTAAAGAGGGCAGCCCGTTTAAGTCCGCTTATGATGTCATGAATCACTGGGGCGCGAACCATGGAGCCATTTCTTACGGACATATTGGTGCAGATTTAATTACATTCTGCTCCATGCTCCGCATCCCGGTTAGCATGCATAATGTGCCGGAAGATCAGATTTTCCGTCCGAATGTATGGAACGCGTTCGGCACAAAGGACCGTGAGGGTGCAGATTTCCGTGCTTGTGCAGCGTTAGGACCGGTTTACGGAAAAAACAAGTAATATAAAATTTAAGTGAAGAAAAAATGGGAGGCAGTTTTGTCTGCTTTCTATTCCCTCCTGTCGTTGTGTGGGCGGCGACAGGAGGGATTTTTTTACGAAGAAAAGAAAATGAGTACCGATATTTCTTTGAAATATGAATTTTTCATAACGAAATTTACTATGGGCGTAAAATTAAAAGAATTCAGTAATATCAACGTGTTTAGGGCTGGTAAGGAATGGTAAAATGTGAATAAATGTGTGTCATTCATACATTATTCCTACATTCATTCCTTACCAGATATATACATTTTATTTTATTTTTTCAATTTCGTTTTTTAACCATTGTGTTTCTCGTTTCGTATAAATTTTTTCTGTTATGTCGGAAATAGAGTGTCCGACCATATATTTAATAGCGTATTCGTCAACGTCATATTTTTTGGCAGAAGTTACGAAATGGACTCGGCCGTCATGAGGCCGATGTTCAAGGTTTAATCCTAGTTTTTTACAGATTTTGGTCAGCTCTGTTTGGTATCGTGCATGCGTAAACTTGATGTCGGATTTGTGGCGGCCGGAATTTATATAGTTAAATAAATAATCGCTGTTTAAATCTAACGCTTTGTTATAATTATTCTCGACTAATTTAGCGATTCTGGAATGGATGGGTACTAATCTTTTTTTTCCTGCTTTTGTTTTTACCCCTCCGGTAAATGTCATATTTTCTAAGTCAACGTTTTTTATTTCGAGAAGACAGAGTTCTTGCGGTCTCCATCCTGAATAACATTGAATTAGGAGCATGTCAACGTACGGCGTATCTTTTATATGGCTCCAAAGGATGTTTATCTCTTCATCTGTAAAAGGAATGTGCTCTTTTCTTATGTTATGTATATCTTTAAAAATGTCTTCCGATAATTTAAAAGTTCTGGCATAGTTACGGTCTACAAGTTCATATTCTAAAGCGTAATCAAGCATGGCATTCCAAAGTGATTTAATTTGGTTTTTTAGATTTGGATTCGGCGTATTGTCAATACATCCTTTGATGTGACGGGCCCTTATATCGATTACCAGCATATGATGTAACTCCGTACAATGTTTCCAAGACCATTTAATGGTGTTTTGATGAGAGTCTGAAATTTTATTAAAATACTCATTTGTCCATTTTTCATAAAGTTCTTCTGCGGTCATACACGAGTCTAAGTCGTACGGATTTTTGTTATAGGCTACCAAAGCGGCATAAGCGTCGTTATAAGTCGGAAAATATGCGACCGGTTTGAGCGGTTTGCAAATTGGTCTGCCCGTCTCTGTTTTGCCAACGGTTATCATTGCTCTAAATGGGTTTCTGAGATTTCGGTTTTTGATCTCGCTGATCTGCCCGAACCCATTCGGCAGAGATCTCCGTTTGTTATTTTTTTTACGCGGTTTGCGTTTTATTGCCTCCGGCTTCATTGGATATCCGCAATGAGGGCATTCTGCGGCTTTATCGCTCACCTGAAGCTGGCATTCCGGACATTTTAGCAGCATATATATTTCTCCTTGTTTCGTTATTTTAATTGATTTATTACCTATAATCATATATGATAGTGTAGGAATTGTCAACTCCTACACTATATTTTTTTAAAAGGACGGATGATGTATGGTTAGTGGTAATGAATCAAACTGCCCGAAGTGCGGCGGAAAATTAAAGCCCCACGACAGGGTGAAACGGCTTGTACGGACGAAACACGGGAAAACGTACTGGACGACCGTAGAGCGAAATAAATGCACAAAATGCGGCAGGAAACACCGGGTGCTTCCGGAAATCCTGCTTCCGTATAAACATTATGAAGCGGGTATTATAAAAGGATTTATATCCGGGGTGATAACATCCTTTGATTTGGAATATGAAGATTATCCCTGCGACGGAACAATAAAAATATGGAAGAAGGAACATGAAAAACATCTGCTTTGTGATTGAAAAACATCTGCCGGATTTTTCCCCGACTTTTATTTAACAAAACGCAGTTTTTAATCTAGAATAGCGGATGAAAGGAGGAAACAGCAGATGGAAGAAATAAAATTCGCAAGCCGTTCAGTCCCTGTTTCGGTAGCCGCCAAGGTTTATGGAAAAGACGCCTGCTGGGTACGGGCTGGAATCATAGCCGGCTGGCTTCCGATTGGAAAGGCCACAAGGAACGGAAAACTCGTAACGAACATCGAGGAAATGAACTCAAAGTACGGACGGATTAATTATTATATTTCGCCGAAACTGCTTTGGGAAGACACAGGTTATATTTGGAAAGGAGAATTGGAATGAGCACATCGATTCGGCCTGAGTTGTCAGGAAAGAATCCGTATTGGATGGAGAAGCATCGTTATTATGAACTGAAGCATTTTTGCCTTCAATATCCCATATGGAAAGAAGCGTACCGCGCGTTGGACGGTTTGAGCAAAAGGCCCGCTGATTTGGCGATTTTTTCACCAAACGGCGAACACGGCGATCCGACGGCAAAGTGTGCGTTGGCAAAAGCGTTTTATTCTGACCGTATGGACATGGTGAGCAAAGCGGCGAAAAGTTCCGACGAGGAGCTGTCGGATTATATTTTGGCAGGCGTGACCGAAGGGCTGTCTTATGACGCCTTAAGAGCGAGATTTGATATTCCCTGCTGCCGGGACACTTACTATGACAGGTACCGCCGATTCTTCTGGCTGCTTGATAAGGAGAGACAGTAATGAAAATATTAGATATCGCAGTAAAGAAAGTTTATCGTTTTCATTGTCCGAACTGTCAGAGCAGGCTGGAAGCTGACGTCAGCGAGCTGGAAGACATCGGCGGGAAGGTACATAAGTTCTTCTGTCCTGTATGCCGCAGGGACCGTTATATTTCCTGGTCGGATATTCGCAAAAAGATTGTGTATGAGAAAGATCATACGCAAAAATAACAGCTCCTTTTGTGAAAGGAGGTGTTATGTATGAATAAAAATCTTATTATTCCAGTTATTACATTTGTTATCGGAGGAGGTATTGGATGTGTATGCGGAGTGAAGGGTTTCGCATCATATTTCAAGCATTATCTTAGATCTGATGAATGTAAGGATTACTTAGATAAGAGATTCGAAAAATCATGGAATGACATGATACAAGAAATACGATATTGAGCCGCTGACAACGGCTCTTTCTTTTTGTTTTATTTTCCGCACGCAGGTATCTGAAAACTGTGTTATTTTAATATGGTAAAAAATCCCCGGATGGGAAATTTAGAAAAACATTTTGAAAGGAGGAGGAAATATGGGATTCATAATGCTCATCATCGGTCTATGCGCAGGCTGCATGATTACATTGGCTGTAATCCGCAGGTTTTATACTTCCGGCATTTTGAGGGTGGATTGCTCGGATCCGGACGACGGGCCGTATTTGTTTTTAGAAGTATCGAAGGAGTTAAGCTCTGTATTAAACAAAAAATTTGTTATTTTTACGGTTTGTCTGAAAGATTTCATTCCGCGCAAATAACACTTGCTTTTATGGAACATGGATATTTTATGAAAGGAGAACGAAAAATGGAAAACGAAATCAGAAATTTGTTGGAGGAAGAAATAAAAAACGAAATTCAAAAAATATCTTCTATGGATCCGGGAAGCAAGGAAAGGTCAATGGCGGTGGAAGATCTGTCAAAGCTTTACCGGCTGAAAATCGAGGATGACAAAAACGAATCGAACATGATTGAAATGAGAGAAAGGCGTGCGATGGACACTGCTAAGATAACGAACGAGATGAAATCGCACGAGCTGGATGACCATTTCAAGCAAGGGCAGTTCGCGGAACAGATCAAAGATCGATATTTCAGGCTTGGTATCGCTGCGGCGGAGCTGATATTGCCGTTGATGTTCTATGCGGTATGGATGCGTAAAGGGTTTAAATTTGAAGAGAACGGGACTTATACTTCTACGACATTTCGGGGATTGTTCAGCCGTTTTAAACCAACCAAAAAATAAAATATGCAAAGAAACGGGAGTTCGTGTGGAAAACACGGACTTTTCGTTTTTTTTCTCTGCGTGTTTTTTACAAGGCATTTTATGGAAAGGAGATGCCAAAAAGAGCTCTTTTATCTCTTGACTGAATAGGGGAAGCAACGGTATAATAAAGACAGTTGCTTTCGAAAAAATTAGTAGGAGGTAATGTTTATGAGCAAAATTATAATGCCGGAAGGGGACGAATTATTAGAATACCTAAACGGCGGGTATGCGATTTGCAATGAATGCGGAGCGGTGATGGACCGTGTGGCCGATCCGGACGGAGCATGCGATATTTATGTATGTCCGTCATGTAAATGGGAAATAGACGAGATGGAATACGAATACGATCACGGAGACGAGGAAGAATGGACGCCCGAAGTGATGGGAATGTATCAGGGCGATGTCCCTCCTTCCGGATGCAGGGCCTGTGGAGGTCCGTATCCGTATTGCAAAACGTCGTGCAAACTATTTGACGATTAAATACTTACCGGAAAGGGTCTTGACGAAGGCTCTTTCTTTTTTTTATATTTAGGAGTAATCATATGCGGTATCACTACAAAAAGCCGGCGATTTATCTTTCTATGTACGGGGAACGCTATCTTTGCGATCATCCGGTTTATAACAGCTGCACCCTGTTTTTAATTGGCGGCAGGGGGCTTTCCGTGATCCAGCAGCGTTATGACAAAGAAACAAAAAGCACTTGGTGGGGAGAGGTGGACCCGTGGCTGACGGACGAATTATATTTACACCCCGGATTTCGGGAATATTTTGACAGCCGTGCCGGAGAGTGTACGGACGGCCTTTACCCTACCGTTACGGTGAGGCAGATGATGTGGGCCCTGAAAATGAAGCCGGTACAAAAAGAACGGTGGGAAACGGTGTTTGACAGGAAGATGATTTAAACTGCGCGAAAAATACAATGTATGTTATGGAGAAGACGGCGTGCTTCTCTTTTATTTTTTTTACGAAGGGAGAAAAAAAGATGAAGAAACGTTCAAATTTGAAATCTTATTTTCTGCGCTCATCGCCTGTTATTTTAACTTTGATGGGAACCGTGGGCGTTATTGCGACGGCTGCTATGGCGGCAAAAGAAACGCCGAAAGCATTAAAGGTGTTGGACGTGAAGGAAAAAGAAAAAGGGGAAGCCCTGACAAAAATGGAGATCGTAAAAATTGCAGGGCCGGTTTATATTCCAACTGTCTTGACAGGGCTGTCGACGGTTGCCTGTATTTGGGGCGCGAATATTTTGAGCAGGAAAAATCAGGCGTCGCTGATGAGTGCGTATGCCCTGCTCGGGAAGTCTTATAAAAAATACAGAGAAGCGGCCGGCAGGGTTTACGGGGAAGACGCAGATTCTAAAATCAAAGCGGAAATGGCAAAAGACACCTATATTACAGCCGATGGATGGTCTTTATATTCGCCCGATTTGGATACGGAAAATGAGAAAATGTTATTTTACGATTTTTATTCGCAGCGGTATTTTACTTCTACTGCTGCGGCCGTGATTAACGCCCAGTATCATTTGAACCGGAATCTGATATTAAAAGGCGTAGTTTGGTTAAACGATTACTATGAATTTTTAGGGATTGACCTCACAGAGCAAGGAGACACAGTTGGATGGAATATGGAAGATTTTTTAGACGACGGCATTCAGTGGCTGGATTTTGAGAACGAATATACGGTGCTGGAGGATGGGTTAAAATGCTGCATTATTTCTTTTGCTTTTGATCCGAAGCCTTTTGATGTCGAATGATAGGGAAGCAAAATACGCAAAAATTACAAGCTATATTATGAAAGGAGAAATGTTTTATGATAAATAAAAATTGGATTAAAGTGATTGGATTGGCGGCAACCGCAATCGGTTTTGGGGCAACGCTCTTAACGGATTGGGTGAACGACAAAAAAATGACGGAAGAAATTAATGTAAAAATCAGTGAAGCATTATCTAAGATAAGTGGGACAACGACGGATTGAGCCGGGTGCATCGGCTCTTTCTTTTTGTTTTGGAGGCGGTAGTATCAACGAATTGGCTGCGGCAAAACTGGTCGGATTTATCGAAGAGCATTTATTTGCTCCGGAGGCGTCTTGGGACCAGCATCAATTTGAAAAAAGGTCTTATCAGAGGTGGGCCGCGTTTGAACTGCTGGAAAGAATCATGGACCATCCGTTTGAAGAGCCGGAAATGCTGGTGGAAGAATTTATAATTACGGCGGGTTTCTATTCCGGTATGAACGCGGATTCCAAAACAGGGTTTCTATTTGAAACGGCAAAGGAAACGGCGGAGGATATTTTACAATTATTTCATGCGTGATAAAGAAAGGAGAAAGGAACATTGGAAAAGTGGAACATGGCAAAGACGGTAAAAAATATTCGGCGTGCGGTCAGCAAGCACAGTCCGGAAATTTTAACGGGGATCGGGATCGCCGGGATGGTTACGACTGCTGTGATGGCGGTGCGGGCGACACCGAAAGCTCTTATTTTAATTGAAGAGGAAAAAGAAAGACAAAACGATGAGTTTTTAAGAGAGGCGTGTGAGAACGGGAAAGAAGAGTGCGCACGGATTGAGAAATTAAAACCGCTGGATTTAATAAAAACAACATGGGTCTGTTATATTCCTTCGGCGGTGGTAGGAGGATTGGCAATCGCATGTCTGATCGGGGCAAGCTCTGCGAATTTAAGAAGGAACGCGGCGCTGGCAACCGCTTATGCCTTATCGGAATCAGCGCTGAAAGAGTATCAGGAAAAAGTGGTGAAAACGATCGGCGAGAAAAAAGAACAAGCGGTAAGGGATGAAATCGCAAAAGAGAAACTTCAGAAAAACCCGGTTGTCAATCAGGAGGTCATTATCACCGAAAAAGGAAACACACTGTGCTTTGACGTGATTTCGGGCCGGTATTTTAAATCGGATATAGAAAAGCTAAGAAGGATTGAAAATGAATTAAACAGGCAGATGCGCGATGAAATGTATATTTCCTTAAACGACTTTTATTATGAAGTCGGACTCGGCGATACGAAAATGGGGGACGATCTTGGGTGGAACATCAATGAAGGATACATTGACTTGAGCTTCAGTTCCCAGCTGGCGGAAGACGGGACGCCTTGTCTCGTGCTCGATTACCGGATTGCGCCGAAATATGATTACCGGGAATCGATATAATACGCGAAAAAAACAAGGTATTTAATGGAAGAACTAACTAATGAACATGATACATATTTGAAAGGAGAAAACAAAAATGGAAGCAAATGAAAAAATGGTTAGCGAAGAGGTTTTAGAAACTGCGGAAGAAATGGTGACAACTAGTTCCGGAAAAGGGCTTAAAGTAGCTGCGGGGATCGGTTTGGTCGTACTTGCGGGCGTATTAGCTTATAAGTATGTGGCAAAACCGGTCATTGCAAAAATCAAAGCCAAGAAGGAAATGGAAATCTCCCATGTCAACGTGGTGGAAGCCGATGCTGATGATTTAGAAGAAGAACAGGAAGAACTCTAATCAACAAAAACTAAGTTAGGAAAAAGGGAAGACGCTTAATACAAAGCGTTTTCTCTTTTATTTTTTAAAAGGAGGCAATGTGGATTGTGGAAGAATATAAATCAAACTCCCATAAAGCAAAAGAGGCAATGAGAGAAAAAGTCCCCGAAAAGAAAATTGAAAAAGTGATTACCGGAACGGCCCGCACAAGGAAGAAAAACGGCATTGAAAAATTGGCCCGGGTGTTTATGCCCGACGATGTGCAGGACGTGAAGTCTTATATTCTAATAGACGTGCTGGTTCCGATGATCAAGGACGCGGCGATTGATATTTTAAAAACCTTGTTTTATGGGGAATCCAGTTTAGGACGTAAAGGTTCTGCGGCTTCTAAAATATCCTACCGGAATTATTACGACCGTGAAAGCGACCGGAAAAGAAATTACAGCTCCTCTGCGCTGCGTTCCCGGTACGGCTATGACGATATCGTATTGGACAGCCGGGGGGAAGCGGAAGAAGTTCTTCTGCGGATGGACGAGCTGATCGATTCGTACGGAGTGGCGAGTGTTGCGGATTTATATGAACTGGTCGGAAAAACAGGGGACTTTACTCACAACAAGTATGGATGGACGGATATTCGCAGCGCGTCGGTTGTCCGCGTGAGAGACGGATATTTGCTGAAATTCCCGAAGGCAATGCCGCTGGACTAAAGAATGGAGGGATTTTATGAAAACAGAAGAGTTGGATAAATTTGCTAGGGCCTTTATAGCTGCAAGTGATATTCCTACGTTTCCGGAAGAAGATCTTGTGAATCATCCGCCGCACTATAAATCGGAAACGGGATTGGAGACAATCGACGTGATCGAGGCGTTTACCTTTGATTTAAAAGGCATTGAAGCAACGGATACAGCGAACATCATCAAATATATTTGCCGGTGGAAAAAGAAAGACGGGATTCGTGATTTGGAAAAAATCTTATGGTATACAAAGCACCTAATCAATCATCTGAAGAAAATGGAAAAGGAGAATGAAAAACAATGAATAAAATGGAGATAACAAACCGTTTGGGAAAGACATTCTATAAAGCAAAATTTATTTTACAAAAGCACAGCCCGGAAATATTAGTGGTTGCCGGGGTCGCCGGGACGGTTGTGAGCGCGGTGATGGCGTGCCGGGCGACGACCAAGATAAACGGCATATTGGCGCAGACCAAGATAGAAGTGGATCAGATTCACGAAGCGGAAGAAACGCGTCCGGACGAGGAATATTCTGATGACGACTGCAAAAAAGATCTGGCGATCGTTTACGTCCAGACCGGGATTAAATTTGCAAAGCTGTACGCCCCGTCCGTAATACTCGGGGCTTTGTCCATTACCGGGATTTTAGCGTCCAACAACATATTAAGAAAAAGAAATGTCGCGCTTGCCGCCGCGTACACCGTTGTGGACAAAGGCTTTAAGGAATACCGCAGCCGCGTGGTGGAACGGTTCGGCGAAGAAGTTGACAAAGAGCTGAAATATAACATCAAAGCAAAGAAATTTGAAGAAACGGTCATCGACGAGGGAAGCGGGAAAGAAAAGAAAGTGAAAAAAAGCGTAAATGTGGCCGACCCGAACGAGCACAGCGATTATGCGCGGTTCTTTGATGAAGCGAGCCGAAATTGGGAGAAAAACTCGGAGTACAATTTAATGTTCCTGCGCGCGGAGCAGAATTATGCAAACGACCGCCTGCGGGCAAGAGGATATTTATTCTTAAACGAAGTTTACGAACGTCTGGGGATCCCGATGACAAAGGCCGGACAGATTGTCGGGTGGGTGTATAAACCGGATGATCCGGAATTTAAAGGCGATAATTATGTTGACTTCGGGATTTATGAGATTGACCGGGAGAGGAACCGGGCGTTTGTGAACGGGTATGAGCGTTCCATCCTTTTGGACTTTAACGTGGACGGGCCGATCTTAGATTCCATACCGATGGAAAGATGAATCAATGATATTTTCCGGCGGCGGAAAAACTATATTTAAGCTGAAAGTACCCCCCCCCCCCCATCTTGTGGGCAGGGGCCGAAACGAGGAAGGAGTGAAAAACTATGATGAGTAATATGCTGACTTTTGTATCCTGCGGGCTCGCAGCGATGGCAGGCATTTGCTTTGTCGGTGGAATCGCCGTTTTATCAGGAGGAAAGGAGAAATAAGAAGTGGACGGTTTGGAACATTTTATATATGCGATCGACAACATGCTTGACACCAAGAGAAAGCGGCACATTATCGGCGGTATTTTAATGAGCATTTCTACGCTTCTTGGCGGGCTGGCGATCACTGTGATGACAATTAGGAATGAAAACTATGAAGACGACGAGGAGTTGGAAGAGTATGAATAAATTCGGAAGCGTTGCCGCGTTTGTAATCGGGGCTGCGGCTGGGTCGGCCGTGACGTGGGTGTATGCAAAAAATAAATATGAAGCGCTCATTCAGGAAGAAATCGATTCGGTGAAAGAGCATTTTCAAAAAATGGAGCAGGAAAGAAAAGAAGAGGACAACCGGGAGGAAGAAGCGAACGGATATGTGAAAAAAGACGCCGGCGTGGTCGACTATATGAAAAAAATAGAGGAGAAAAAATATGGAGACGCGCTCGGCGGAAAGGAGGCGGAAACCGTGAACAAGCCTTATGTGATTTCTCCGGACGAATTCGGGGAAAAAGACGAGTATGAACAGATCAGCCTGACATATTATTCGGACGGGGTTTTGGCTGATGAGGACGACGAAATCGTGGAAGATGCAGACAGCGTGATCGGAGAAGATTCGCTGGAACGGTTCGGGGAGTATGAAGAGGATTCCGTATTCGTAAGGAACGACCGGCTAAAATGCGACTATGAAATTTTAAAAGACCAGCGGAATTATCCCGGGCCTTTTTACAAACATACGGAACGGGTGGATGATTAATGACGAAGAGCGAGTTGAACAACGAATATTTAGAATGGATGTATCAGCTCGTATGTGATGAACGGTATGCAAAACGTCCGTCCTATCGGAAATTGTTTTCTTATCTGCACCATATTGATTTTACATATCGGATTGGGATGGATGGGAACCGGTCGGAAGATGGGATGGACCTTAGGTACCGTTTTGGTTATGAAAAATCATATAAGAGCCCTATGATTGCTGCTTTTCTTGATGACCGGCCTTGCAGTGTTTTGGAAATGCTGATTGCGCTTTCCATCCGCTGCGAAGAGATCATGGCCGATTCAGATGTCGGCGACCGGGTTGGACAATGGTTTTGGAATATGATTGTAAATCTCGGTTTGGGTTCTATGAACGACTCAAAATTTGATAAGGGCTATGTAGACGAAGTGATATCTAAATTTCTGGACCGGCAGTACAGCCCGACCGGAGAAGGCGGACTGTTTACGGTCAGGCATTCCAGATATGACATGAGGTCTGTCGAAATTTGGTATCAGATGTGCTGGTATTTAGATGAGATATTGCAGTAACAGGAGGACGATATGGTACATTCAGAAGTTTATGAAGAGTTTACATCCATATTTGCAGATTTGGTGCATCGTGTGCAGGATTGGTACCCGAACGGGAAGAACAGCATCCGCATACAATGCGCGGACAAAAAAGAATATATTTTTTCAATCGAAAGCGAAGAAAATTGGAAATTTGAGACGGTGTCCAGTTTCATCAACAATCTGAAAGGGGGAATTTGATATGGATGAAATGATACGGTATGTGTTCAGGAACATGAAAGAAACCGATATGACTTTAAAAATGATGAAAAAAATCCTTGCGCGGCAATCGAAAATAAACAGCGCGGTCAATCTGTCCATTACGGCTTTTGCGGTCTGCCTCATCATCCTCGAACGGAAAAGGGCTGAGCAGGACAAAAGGATAGAAGCGCTGGAAAAAAAGATGAGGGAGCGAAAAACTGCGGAAGGAGCATAGGATTTTGATGATTGACTTTTTAATGATTGCGACGCGCAGTACGAAGCGTGATGTAATAGAAATCTATCCAAAATTCATTATCAAAAAAAGTTCCGACTTGATGATTCGGGGCGGCGACTTCTATGCGGTATGGTTGGAAGAACGCGGGTTGTGGTCGACGGATGAACAGGACGCATTGCAGCTGATTGACCGGGAACTGGACCGGTATGCGGAAGAAAACAGCCAAAAATTTGAATCGGGGGTCCGCATTCTGCATATGTGGGATTCGGAATCCGGTATGATTGACCGGTGGCATAAATATTGCCAGAGCCAGATGCGGGATTCGTTTCATATGCTGGATGAGAAAATGATATTTTCAAACACCGAGACCAATAAAAAAGATTACGCAAGCAAGAGGCTCCCTTATCCTCTGGAAGCCGGGGAGATCGCCGCTTACGATAAACTGATGTCGACTTTATATTCCGAGGAGGAACGGAGGAAAATCGAATGGGCGATCGGTGCTGTTGTAACCGGGGATTCGAAAAAGATACAGAAATTTATGGTTTTATACGGAGCTGCCGGGACCGGTAAATCAACGGTCCTAAACATCATTCAGCAATTGTTTGAAGGATATTATTCCGTATTTGACGCGAAAGCGCTCGGCTCTACCAGCAACGCCTTTGCTTTGGAAGCGTTTAAAAGCAACCCGCTTGTGGCGATCCAGCATGATGGGGATTTGTCTAAAATTGAAGACAACACGAGGCTCAACAGTTTGGTATCGCATGAGCTCATGACTGTGAATGAAAAATTCAGATCCACTTATTCCAACCGGTTTAAGTGTTTTTTATTTATGGGGACAAACAAGCCGGTAAAGATAACGGACGCAAAGTCCGGTTTGATCCGGAGACTGATCGACGTTTCGCCGTCCGGGAATAAACTGGGCCCGAAAGAATACAAAAACATCATGAAACAGATCGGTTTTGAGCTCGGGGCGATTGCGTATCATTGCAGGGAGGTATATTTAAGCAATCCCGGGCAGTATGACGATTATATTCCGATCACAATGCTGGGCGCGTCAAACGATTTTTATAATTTTATCGTCGACTCGTATCATGTGTTTAAAAAAGAAGACGGAACCACATTAAAAGCCGCTTGGGAGATGTACAAAACGTACTGCGACGAAGCAAAGGTCGCCTATCCGTTTTCGCAAAGGGTGTTCAAAGAAGAACTGAAGAATTATTTTCTGGAATACAAAGAGCGGTTTAATCTTGACGACGGTACAAGGGTGCGAAGTTATTATTCCGGATTCCGCACAGAAAAATTTGAGCAGCCGGCAGACGAAAAAAAGGAAGAACCGGCGGCGTTGATTCAGCTTGACAGTACGGGATCTATATTTGACAAAGAATGCGCCGGATGTTATGCGCAGTATGCAACAGAAAGGGAAACACCGTCAAAAAAATGGGGAAAAGTGACGACAAAGCTTTCTGATATAGATACATCCAAAATACATTATGTAAAAATACCGGAAAACCATATTGTTATTGATTTTGATATTCCGGATGAGAACGGAAATAAATCATTTCAAAAAAATATGGAAGAAGCGAGCAAATGGCCCCCTACCTATGCGGAGCTCAGCAAAAGCGGAAACGGGATCCACCTGCATTATATTTATACAGGGGACGTATCAAAGCTGAGCCGGGTATACAGCGACCATATTGAAATAAAAGTGTTTACGGGGGAAAGCTCGCTTCGCCGGAAGCTGACAAAATGTAATCGCTTGCCGATTGCAAAAATCAGTTCAGGTCTGCCAACGAAAGGAGAAAATAAAATGGTTAATTTTGAAGGGGTGAAAAGCGAAAAGGCGCTTCGAACGCTGGTAAAAAGAAACTTGAATAAGGAAATACACCCCGCGACAAAACCGAGCGTCGATTTCATCTACAAAATTTTAGAAGACGCTTACGCGAGTACGCTGAAATATGATATTTCCGACATGCGGAACGCGGTACTTGCGTTTGCGGCGAGCAGTACACATCAGGCCGATTATTGCATTAAACTTGTAAATAAGATGCATTTTAAATCGGCAGAGTCGTCTGTTAGCGTAAAAAATGACGATTCCAAATTGGTCTTTTATGACGTGGAGGTTTTTCCAAACCTGTTTTTGGTGAACTGGAAAGTCGCTGAGGATTATTCGCCGAAAGATTTTCCAACTTGGGACGCATATATACATAAATTGCGGACGAATCATAAACCTATCGTACGGATGATTAACCCAAAGCCTGCGGAAATTGAAGAACTGATGCAGTTCCGTCTGGTTGGGTTTAACTGCCGGAGGTATGACAATCATATTCAGTATGCCAGACTGATGGGCTACACAAACGAACAGCTTTATTCGCTCTCGCAGAAAATAATATCACAGAGTGCCAACTGTTTTTTTGGAGAGGCATACAATGTCTCTTATACGGACGTTTACGATTTTTCAAGCGAGAAGCAGTCGCTGAAGAAATTCGAAATAGAGCTCGGCCTGCATCATAAAGAACTGGGGCTTCCATGGGACAAGCCGGTTCCGGAAGAACTGTGGACGAAAGTCGCCGAATACTGCGACAATGATGTTTTGGCGACGGAAGCAACATTTAATGCAAGAGAAGCTGATTTCACAGCGAGGCAGATTCTGGCGGATGTGGCTGGGATGAGCGTCAACGATACGACAAATTCGCTGACAACGAGAATTATATTTGGCAAAAACCGGACGCCGCAAGATCAGTTCCGATATAGGAACATGGGGGCCTTTCCGGAAGACGGCCGGGTCTATCATTATACCACAACAAAAGATTTGGTGCTTTACGACCGCTTTGAAGAGGGGAATTACACCGTCTTTGACGAACATGGGAAACCGATCTTTCCGGGGTACAAATATGAAAACGGGAAATCGACGTACCGCGGAGAGGAAGTCGGAGAAGGCGGATATGTGTATGCGGAGCCGGGAATGTACAGTAACGTTGCTTTGCTGGATATTGCGTCCATGCATCCTTCCAGCATTGTGGCGGAAAACCTGTTCGGCGATACTTATACCAAACGGTTCAAAGAAATTTTGGACGCTAGGATCGCAATCAAGCACAAAGACTTTGACAAAGCGAAGAACATGCTGGGAGGGGCGCTGGCAAAATATTTGACGGACGAGAACGCTGCCGCTGATTTGGCGCAGGCGCTTAAGATCGCAATTAATTCTGTTTACGGCCTTACTTCAGCAAGTTTTGAAAACCCGTTCCGCGATAACCGGAACAAAGATAATATTGTTGCAAAACGAGGAGCCCTGTTTATGATCAACCTCAAGCACGAGGTGCAGAAACGGGGCTTTACTGTTGCGCATATTAAAACGGACTCCATCAAGATACCGGATGCGACGCCGGAAATCATACAATTTGTCATGGATTACGGTCGTCAATACGGATATACGTTTGAACATGAGGCCACCTATGACAGAATGTGCTTGGTGAACGACGCCGTTTATATTGCAAAGTATAAAGACGGGAAACACGCCGGGGAATGGACGGCGACGGGGACACAGTTCCAAGTTCCCTATGTATTCAAGAAACTGTTCAGCAAAGAACCGATTGAATTCAAGGATATGTGCGAAACGAAGTCGGTTACTACAGCTTTATATTTGGATATGAATGAGGCTTTGCCGGATGTGACTGTTTATGAGAAGGAATACGACAAGCTATGGAAGCAGGTCACGAACAAACGGAAGCTAAGTGAGCCGATGGAGGAAGAAACTCGGCGTATTGAGGAATTGTCCGAGCTCATCGCAAAAGGTCACAATTATATTTTCATTGGGAAAGTGGGACAGTTCTGCCCGATAAAACCCGGATGCGGCGGCGGACTTCTCATGCGTGAACAGAACGGAAAGTATAATTCTGCAACCGGGGCGAAAGGATACCGCTGGCTGGAATCCGAAATGGTTCGGGAGCTTGGAAAAGAGGACGAAATTGACCGGTCTTATTACGACAAAATGGTGGACGATGCCGTTTCTGCTATTTCCGAATTCGGAGATTTTGAATGGTTTGTTTCGGACGACGCTTATGCCGACGAAAAGGATGAAAAAAGCCTGATGCCCTGCGGGGACGGAAAATACCGCACCTGTTTCGACTGCCCGAAATTCCGTGACGAGCTTCCGCCGGACTGCGGACTTGGGTATGATATTTCTGATGTAATTGTAAAAATGCCTGACAAGAAAGGGGAAAAATAAGATGAAACAAGAGGAAAAAAATTTAATGACCGTAGAACCGGTCACGGTATTAAACACAACGTTCAACATGTACGGAACGGTCGACGACCCGTTATTTTTAGCGGTTGACGTTGCCGAGATGATTGAATATTCCGTTGATAAAACCCACCAGATGCTGGAGCTGGTGGACGACGATGAAAAGCTGACCGATACAATCTATCGGGGAGGTCAGAAACGCGAGATGTGGTTCCTGACGGAAAACGGGCTGTATGAACTTTTAATGCAGTCCAGAAAACCGCTTGCGAAACGCTTCAAGCTCGAGATCAAAAATCTGCTGCGGCAAATGCGCAGAGGAGAGCTTCGGTATAACCGTGTGATAACGGACCGGGATAATTTGCTGATTATTGAGAATGCGCATATTTTGTTCCGGAATTTTTCCGGGGCGGAATCGAAATTCAACAGGGCCGGAGACCGGAATTTCTGTGTGCTGATAGACGACCCTAATCAGGCGCAGCGGCTCTCTGAGGATGGGTGGAATGTCAGGATTCTTGCTCCGAGGGACGAAGGGGATGAAGCACGGCATTATATTCAGGTGGCAGTAAGCTTTGAAAACATACCGCCAAAAGTGTTCATGCTGACGAAAAAGAAAAAGACGCCTTTGGATGAAGAATCGATCGGGACGCTTGATTTTGCGGATATTTCCAATGTGGATTTGACAATCAGGCCTTATAATTGGGAAGTAAACGGAAAAACAGGAATCAAGGCGTATCTTAAGACCATGTATGTGACAATTCAGGAAGATGAATTTGCAGAGAAATATGCCGAGATAGATGATGCGGACGAAATTCCGTGGAAGGAGTAAAACGATGGAAAAATTAAAGAAAATATCCTACGCGACTGGATATTTATTATCCATTGTGTTTATTGCGTCGATTGCGGTTGCGGTCGTCGCGTTATTGTTTCGATTTTTGATTTGGTTATTCTAAAAACAACGTGCGGGTGCCGGCTTTATACATGTCCGGTTAAATGTCCAGTAAGGTGCTTCGTTCAATGATTCCCAGTTTAGTAGTGTGGCTCTCGTGAACGGCTTAGGTCTGAGTGTACATAAGGACGGCAAAGAGGAAACAGCCCCCACCCACTTTATATGAAGAGGTTGGTATTATGATATTTGGAAAAAGGAAACCAAAGAAGGAAAAGAAAGCAGTGCAAAAAAATGTGGTTGCTGTGAAAAAGAAACCACAAACGATGAAGCATGCACCGCATAAAGAACCTCCGAGAACAACTATAGAAGAAAAAGAACGTGAGGTTAAGCAAGAGGTTAAAAAAGAAGCAACACACGAAAAAAATGTCCCGGTTCGTGAAGACTATGTAAAAGATTTTCTTAAAACATTCGACAAACTAACGAGCACGCATAGAGCGTATGAGGTGTGGAACGACTTCATTCAAATGTTTGCATGCTCGATATCGAATCCGTTAGACAAAGCACATTTTGATGAACGCGAAGATATTTATTTACAAACCGTCAAGAAATATAAAAAACAGGATCGTCTTCTATTTCCGGAACTTGCGGCTATTACCATTATGGCGATGGAAGAGAACCCTGAGCAGGATTTCTTGGGCAGTATTTTTATGTCGTTGGAACTTGGCAACGATAAATCCGGGCAGTTTTTTACACCGTACAATATTTGTAGGATGACATCGGAAATGATAATCGGTGATGTGAAAAAACTAATTGATAAGCAAGGTTATATCACAATAAACGATCCATGCTGCGGAGGAGGGGCAATGCTGATTGCAGGGATTCATGAGGCAAAAAGGCAATTGGAAAAAGAGAATATTAATTTTCAAAACCACGTTTTTGTTGTGGGACAGGATATTGACAAAACGGTTGCCTTAATGTGCTACATACAATTATCGCTTCTTGGCGTAGCGGGTTTCGTAAAAATCGGAAATTCTCTGACAGAGCCGATTTCAGACGAAGATTCATTGGAAAATTATTGGTTTACGCCGATGTATTTTTCAAACGTTTGGGCGACAAGAAGAATTCTGAAAAATCTGGATGATATTTTGAAAGGAGACAAAAAGGTGAAAAAGGATGGCAGGGATCAATCTGTATGACTATCAGCTGGAAGCTGTTGAAAAAATGAAAAACGGATGTATTTTATGCGGCGGCGTTGGCAGCGGAAAATCAAGAACGGCGCTCGCATATTATTATATACAGCAAAACGGCAAATTAAACACGGACAAATATGTCCGGATGGGCAATGCTCCGAAAGATCTGTACATTATCACGACGGCGAGAAAGCGCGATACGATGGAATGGGAAGGGGAACTTACTCCGTTTCTGCTATCTTCTCATCCGGAAGCGAATTTATATTCTAATAAAGTCGTCATAGACTCGTGGAACAATATTAAAAAGTATTCGGACGTGAAAGACGCGTTCTTTATATTTGACGAACAAAGGGTCGTTGGCTCCGGGGCTTGGGTGAAGTCATTTTTAAAGATTGCAAAATCAAACGACTGGATTTTATTATCCGCCACGCCGGGCGACACTTGGCTGGATTATATTCCGGTGTTTCTCGCAAACGGCTTTTATAAAAACAGGACGGAGTTCATGCGGGAACATGTAGTGTTCAGCAGATTCAGCAAATTTCCAAAAGTGGACCGGTATATCGGCACCAGAAGATTAATACGTCTGAGGGATCGCATTCTTGTGAATATGGATTTCAAACGGAATACAATATCCCATCATGAGGATATTTATGTACCATATGATATTTCAGCGTATAAAGACGCCGGGAAAAAGAGATGGGATCCGTATAAAAATGAGCCGATTACGAATGCCGGAGGACTGTGTTATGTATGGAGAAAAATCGTGAATTCGGATGAAGCCCGGCAGCTTGCGGTTTTGGAACTGTTTGAAAAGCACCCCCGGGCGATTATATTTTACAACTTTGACTACGAGCTGGATATTTTAAAAGGGCTTTGTTACGGAGATAAAGTTGAGACGGCAGAATGGAACGGTCATAAGCATCAGCCGGTTCCGAAGGGGAAAAGCTGGGTATATTTCGTTCAATACACCGCCGGGGCAGAAGGATGGAACTGTATCAAAACGGACACCATTATATTTTACAGCCAAAATTATTCTTACAAAGTGATGCAGCAGGCAGCCGGACGGATCGACAGACTTAACACCCCGTACACGGATTTATATTACTATCATATAAAAAGCCGGTCCGGCATTGACCTTGCAATCAGCAGGGCGCTGAAAAACAAGAAGAAATTTAATGAGAGCGGCTTTGTGAAGTGGGATTAACGGAAAGGAGAAAAACATGGCTAATAATAAGATTAAGATCGAAATTGAAACTCGAGGTTGTATAGTGAAAGGAGAGCCGGGATATTTTCATGTTTGGGAATTTTATTCAGTTCCTGTAGAAGCGAGCCCGTTGATTGGCGGTGCTCCTGCTGGCGTGTTTAGCAGAATATATGGTATTGTCGAGTTCTCGGATGGCGTCCGACGTGTGGAACCAACGGATATCGTTTTCTGTGATGAGGAAAACAGTCATCTTTGTACTTTAAAAAAATTAAAGGAGAAAATGGATATATGAATAAAACCGAACCTACTTATAAAAAGCAAGCAATCAAAGCGGCGAAAGATTTACGCTATGGTGATGAAATTATTAAAAAATTGAAAGCCGCCAGCACCGACGGGGAAATTGAACGGATTATGATCGGGGCCAGAAAGGAGATAAATGGAAAATGATAAGATTTGAGAACCTTGAAATAGTGGGTTGGAAGCATGCGATCCGTGGGATGCGCAATCCAATGAACTCTTGGGAAAAGAGTGATAGTTGTACGCAGGGTTGTGTTTGGTGTAACGAGTTCTGCGGAAAGCCTCTTCCTGGTTGCGATAAAGAAAGTGGCTTATATCTTGGCCCGAACGACCTCGACCTGATGAAACGGTTGCGGAATGCCGGGACGGATCACCGGAAGTTCATGCGGATGATTACCGTGTATGTGGATATTACTGCTCCATTATATTGGTGGAAAGAGATGGACACATACCAAGTCGGCGTGGTAAAGAACTCTTGCTCAACTATGCATAAAATTCAGGCGAAGGAGTTTACGCTGGAGGATTTCTCGTGTGAGCATTTGACTGAGCAATCGAGGAATGTCTTAAACAAAATAATCGAGACGCTTAATATGTATCGCGCGTTGTACATCGCAAAGGACGATAAGAAAGTAGATATGTATAGCGTCATGTCTGATGAATGTTACGCAAAATACAAGAAAGATATTTGGTGGCAGATGATCCAGCTCCTCCCGAGCTCTTACAACCAGAGACGGACGGTAATGCTGAATTACGAAGTATTGGCGAATATTTACAAGGCTCGTAACATTCATAAACTCGATGAATGGGTTGAATTTTGTAAATGGATCGAGACTTTTCCATATAAAGAATTGATTACCGGTTGACACAAATAGCCTCGCATAATTTACACCTCCTATTATGGAAAGGAGGTAATGGTTATGGATCAATTCAAAGCCGTAAATGATAAGCAGCTAGGCGTTTGCTTGAGAATGCTTTATGCGGAAGGAATTCAACCGATTGTCAATGTTGTAATGAACGACAAAGGCAAAATTGAATTTAATATCAGCATAGAGAAAGATCAGCAAACAGCGGAAGAGCTTAAAAAACGGTATGAGATTCTGATTTCATAAATCAGCTTCTTCCAGGTAAAAGGTCATTCGCGTGGCCTTTTACTTTTTTTAAAAACTGTGTTATAATACATTTAAAGGAGGCGTGTTCTATGAAAACTAATACCGGTGTTGAATATGAGGAAACAATTCATATTAAAGGGAAAATGGTCTGTCCGGTAAAACAGAAAAACGGAAGATGGACCACCATTATGGAAGATTACGAAGAAGATATTCCGGATTTAGGACGAGAATATTTAATGTGTAATAAATGCGGGTGGTCAACATATCCCGAATGTATGAGTTGGTGTACAATAACAAAAACAACAAAACGATGTGAATATGTCGCCGATGGGCTGAGGTAATACCTCGGCTCTTTTTTATTGTTTATATTTAAGATTGCTGTTTTAATCGGCTATCTTATTTATAAAAAATACGGGCTTCATACTACTTGCGATAGTACGATTGCCCGTATAACTTTTCTCCTTTCATCTTTAACCACCTTTTAATTAAACGGCGTTAAAACTGAGTGAAAAAGAACTTTTCCCACCATTTGACGTTGAGCTATACTTAATCGATAATCTGCTGAGTATAGCTTCGATCAAAAATTTGATAAGGTCAAAGATTTGATCCCTTAAAGATGATTGGCGATTACCCATTTTGTCAGCCTCCTCCCCAAGTTTTATAAATAAATTATAATTTGGGGTAGGAGGTTTGTCAAGGTGGCTTTAAATTATGTCAAACAGACATCCAAGGTGAAATCAAAATTTTATAATCAACTTCTTACTACGGTAAAAGGTCATTCGTTTGGCCTTTTACTTTTTTATTGCTTATATTTAGGAGGAATATATATGTTTACAAAAGAATTGATGAAAAATAAAATAATGTCAATCATACTCATGGTGATAGGGGTATTAAGCATATTCATTGAGGGCGACGCAACATTTACTATATTCTCATTAATGATAGGATTACCGTTATTCTTCGCAAAGAAAAACTGGATCAATTGATGAAGTACATAGACCCGCTTTTTTAATCTAGGTTAAAACGGCGGGTCTTTTCACGCTCTGTAATAACGAAAAATACGCCCACTTTTATTTTTCAAATTTGGGCTTTTGCCCACTTTTGATCGAATTTATAGTGATTCAGAAAGATATTTATCCTGAATTTTATGCATTTTGCCCACTTTTTCCGGGCTTTTGCCCACTTTTAAAAACAAAAGTGGGCTTGAAAAAATGCGATAGTGGTGCGGGTTTGCGGGTTTTTTGCCCACTTTCCCACTTTTTTTCCTTATTTAATCGCGATAAAAAAATTAAAAAAATATAATAATTGCGAAAAAAAAGTGGGCATTTGGCCACAAACAATTTTTTGAAGAAAAATACGATTATATCTTCCCTTTTCTAGACAGGTGTGATATACTAAGTTTGCCACACATTTTAATAATCATTTATTCGGGGAACACTTTGTGTAAAAGGTGTTTTCTCTCTTAACTTATACCCGAATACTTGGTTAAGATTGTGTGGCAACAATGAGGGATTGCACTTTTTATAGTGCGTCTCTTATTTGGGGCGCACTTTTTTAATTTTAAAGGAGGGTTATATGATGAAAAGAAAGACAATAATTAGTATCATTTTTATTTTAAGTTTGATGTGCACACAAGCGTTTGCGTCGGACATGGCAACCCCAACTTCTTCATCGGTATTTGTAAACGGATATGCAGTGACATTTGATGCGTATTTAATCGATGATAATAATTATTTTAAACTTCGTGATATCGCATATGTATTGAGTTATACGGAAAAACAGTTTGAGGTTGGATATGACGAAACATCAAATGCGATTTCTTTGACAAGTGGTCAATCATACACTTCTGTAGGAGGGGAACTGGCTTCTGGCGGTACGGAAGAAAAATCGTGTTCCGAAACTTCATCAAAAATATTGAAGGACGGAGTTGAAACTCAGTTTTCCGGATATTTAATAGATGGAAATAATTATTTTAAATTGCGTGACATAGGAGCGGCTTTCGATTTTAGCGTAGAATGGGATTCTTCCCAGAATGCAATCTTGATTGATACGTCGCGTGGATATATTTCCGAAAACGCATCGGCTAATAATGTTCCTTCTGGGTTTACAAACGGTTATGAGCCGGCAGAGTTTTCAAAATATAATTCTCCTGCTTCTACCAACGGGCTCGGGGGAACGAATATATATATAGATGGCGTTATCTATCGAACTAGTTTGGCGTCGGCTGGGGAATACGGTAATATTATTTTTGGTTATATTACGGACCATTCAGGGCATGATTGGGTCGCTATTCTTCACCATGATCTGGTCGTTTCTCAAAATGAATTTGATAGTATTATAGGAAAACCCATTGTTCTTTTGGGGTCATATGGAGGATTTTCCGAAACCGAAAAGATGCCTGTGATATATATGTCCGAGTTGTGCTTAAAAGAAACCGGAGAAATAAAATACGGGATTCAAAAAATATTAGATTTAACAGATGATGAAACAAATAATACGAATGAAGCAGAAGATGGTAATACGGTCAATGAGGAATATGATTTATCAACGCCTTCTAAAATAACAAGTTATTTATCGGAACATTATGATTCCGTTGATACGGAAATGGGAACATGGAATTTTACGTTTTCTGTACTTGAAAATGATATGGAAATGTTCCCAAAAGATTATACGATTTGGGTCGAATATGATTTAGGTCAAATGAACGATTTACAATATTCTAATAAATATTCGGAATCCCAAAAAGCGGAAACGAAACAGCAGTTAAAAGATTTTATGAAAACAATAGCCGACGACTTATTAAGTAAGATCGACAATAAAAAAATAGAATGTTCATATCATTATAGTTATTATAAATATGAATATATTCAAGAAGGTTTGCAGGTACTTGAATATTGTACTTGGATTAATTACGAGCCTGGTGGAAGTTACTCTGATACTCCAGTGTCCACGTTTAGATGGTACCCGGACTATGATGAGGAAATTTGGTAATTTATATATTTTTGTCATATGGGGTGGTAACAATGAGCAGAAAAAAGCGAAGCACATTAGGACTGATATTAGATTTTATTCTTGTTATTTGTACTGGCGGGCTGTGGCTGATTTGGATTTTGATTCGGTATCTTAGAAATAGCTGATATAAATTGATATTTATTAGACAGAGATGCGTTTTTGCATCCCTGTCTTTTTTTGTGCGCGAAAAAAACATTCCCTTTTATGAAGAGAGAATAAAAAAGTCATTTTTATAACATTCTCTTTTACTTTTATTGAACAACCACATGAAAGGAGGCCCATCCAGTTGCTGGAACGAGATTTTCAAGCGAAACTCATCAAAGAATTAAAAACGAGATTTCCGAACTGCATTGTTGTGAAAAATGACGCGGAATATATTCAAGGGATTCCCGATCTAACGATTTTTTACAAAAATAAATGGGCCACTTTGGAATGTAAAAACAGTATGCGCGCAAAAAAGCAGCCCAACCAAGATTATTATGTGGAAACGATGAATGAAATGTCTTTCTCAAGATTTATATATCCGGAAAATAAGGAGGAAATATTAAATGAACTTCAACAGGCATTCGAATCTTGAAGGCCAACATGCTTTTCTAGGAGCAAGTAAATATCATTGGATCAATTACGACGAGCTGAAAGTTGCAGAATCATTTTCTAAATTTTTAGCAGTCCAAAAAGGAACGATACTTCATTCTTTCGCGGCGCAATGTATTTCACTCGGGCAGAAATTACCAAAGTCTAAAAAGACATTGAATATGTATGTAAACGATGCGATCGGATTTAAAATGACCCCCGAGCAAATTTTATATTACTCGGAAAATTGTTTTGGCACAGCGGATGCTATATGCTTTAGAAATGATTTTCTGAGAATTCATGATTATAAAAGTGGTGTCGTTCCGGCACACATGGAGCAGCTTGAAATTTATGCTGCTCTTTTTTGTTTGGAATATCATGTAAAACCGAATGATATTGAGACCGAGCTTCGCTTGTATCAAAATGACGAAATATTATATCACCATCCAACGGCGGAAGATATTGTTCCGATTATGGATAAAATTATTACTTTCGATAAGATCATAAACAAAATAAAAGAACGGGAGGGTTAAACTATGAATCCTATAGCGGAAGATATTTTAATGCATTATGGAATGCCGAAACGTTCCGGAAGATATCCTTGGGGTTCTGGTGAAAACCCTTATCAGAGGAACGGGGATTTTTTAAGCAGGGTTGACGAACTAAAAAAGCAAGGCCTGAGCGAAACAGAAATCGCAAAATCCATGGGTCTTACTACCACGCAATATAGGACGCAAAAAGCCTTGGCTAAGGATGAACGAAGAGCTGTTGACGTCGCCACAGCAAAAGGCCTTAGGGAAAAAGGATATAGTTTGAACGAAATCGCGAGCCAGATGGGCTATGCAAACGACTCTTCCGTCCGTTCTCTTTTAAACGAAGATTCAGAGGCCCGCATGAATCAGGCAAAAAAGACTGCCGAGTTTTTGAAAAAACAAATCGACGAAAAAGGTATGATCGATGTTGGGACCGGCGTCGAAAGAGAGCTCGGCATTTCAAAAGAAAAGCTGAATCAAGCACTTTATATTTTGGAAATGGAAGGATATCCTGTTTATGGAGGAGGCGTTCCGCAGGTTACGAATCCCGGAAAGCAGACAAACATTAAAGTGATATGCCCTCCCGGAACAGAACACAAAGAGATATATAATTTTGAAAATATTCATTCTGTCACAGATTATATTTCTCACGACGGCGGAGACACGTTTGATAAATTTGTATATCCTAAAAGCATGGATTCAAAAAGGATTAAAATCAGATATGCCGAAGATGGAGGAATACAAAAAGACGGAGTTGTTGAAATTCGTCGCGGTGTTGACGATCTTTCTTTAGGTGATTCACATTATGCTCAAGTCAGGATTCTCGTTGACGGTAAAAAATATATAAAAGGAATGGCTGTTTATTCTGATGATCTTCCTGATGGAGTCGATTTGATATTTAATACCAATAAACCAAAAGGGACTCCGAAAGATGATGTTCTTAAAACAATAAAAGATGATCCTGATAACCCGTTTGGATCGCTGATAAAAGCGGGCGGACAAAGTTATTACATAGATAAAGACGGAAACCGGCAGCTTTCCTTAATCAATAAACGAGCAGAAGAAGGAGATTGGATGGATTGGTCGGATAAACTTCCCTCGCAGTTTTTATCGAAGCAAAGTATATCTTTGGTTAAAAAACAGCTCGACCTTACGGCAGCTGATAAAATTTCAGAGTTTGACGAGATTTGTTCCTTGACGAACCCGACAGTAAAAAAGGCTTTGCTAAAATCATTTTCTGACGACTGCGATGCTGCGGCGGTTCATTTGAAGGCGGCTGCTTTGCCAAGGCAGAAATACCAAGTTATTTTACCGATCACTTCCATGAAAGATAACGAAGTATATGCCCCCAATTATAAAAATGGCGAAACCGTTGCGCTTATCCGTTTTCCGCATGGAGGCACTTTTGAAATACCGATTTTAACTGTAAATAATAAGCATGGCGACGCTAAGAAAGCGTTGGGAAATGTAAAAGACGCGATCGGAATTAACAGTAAAGTTGCCGAAAGATTGTCGGGTGCCGACTTTGACGGTGATGCCGTTATGGTGATACCTTGCAATTCTAGGAACAGCAAAGTTAAGATCACATCGCAGCCGCCGTTAAAAGGGCTTGAGGGTTTTGATCCTAAGATGGAATATCCGGAGCGTCCCGGAATGAAGTATATGAAAAATACACAGACGGAAATGGGTATTATTTCAAACCTGATAACAGACATGACGTTAAAAGGAGCGAGTCAGGATGAACTGGCGCGAGCTGTTCGGCATAGCATGGTTGTTATCGATGCTGAAAAACATAAGCTGAATTATAGACAAAGCGAAATCGATAACGGAATCGATTCTTTAAAAAGGAAGTATCAAGGGAGGATCGGTGAAGATGGCAAATACCATGAGGGCGCGTCGACGCTAATCTCCCGGTCTAAGTCGGAAGTGTCTGTAACGAAACGGCAAGGAAGCCCTATCATAGATAAGGAAACCGGTAAACAAACATGGAAAGAAGTAGACGAGCCAACTTATGTCGATAAGAGAACTGGCAAAGTGAAAAGAAGAACTCAGGCAAGCACGGCTATGGCTGAAACGAATGATGCACACAGCCTTTCTTCCGGACATCCGATAGAAGAGGTTTATGCGGATTATGCCAATAAGATGAAATCTTTAGGAAACAGAGCCAGAAAAGAGATGGTTACAACCGGTAAAATAGCCTATTCTGCTTCAGCAAAAGCGACATATCAGAAAGAAGTGGACTCCCTAAACTCGAAACTGAACATCTCTTTAAAAAATGCTCCACGAGAAAGACAAGCACAAACTATTGCTAATGCCGTAGTTGAAGCTAAAAAGCAGGACAATCCTGATATGACAAAAGGGGAAATTAAGAAGGTCAGCCAGCAAGCTTTAACCCAAGCAAGAATTAATGTTGGAGCTAAAAGAGAAACAATAAAGATTACAGATAGAGAATGGGAAGCGATACAAGCCGGAGCGATTAGTGAGAATAAACTAACGCAGATCATAAACAATGTCGACATGGATGATTTAAGACAACGGGCTACGCCTCGTGCTAAAACTTCTTTGAGCACTGCAAAAATTAACAAGATCGCTGCAATGAACGCTTCTGGTTACAGTACCTCAGAAATAGCCGAAGCTCTTGGAATTTCTTCTTCTACTGTATCGAAACACTTGAGTTGAAAGGAGTGAACTGAATGAATAGTTCTTACATGATAACCACATTTGACAATCCTTTTGATCCATTCGAACAGTTCACTCAGTGGTTCTTATTCGATGTGGAAAAAGGGTATAACACTTGCTCCTATTTAGGAAGAATCGCTCGAACATCTGAACAGCTTTCAGAGGAAGAAAACGATTTGGAAATTGAAAGAGCAATTGACGAAATCATTAAATACGACTTTAGGAACATCTACAAAAAAGTAAAGAAAAAAAGTTCTGCTGCGTAAAACACTTCGTTGAATTCGATAAAACAACATTAATTTTGTACTGTATAGGCTTTGTTATCTATTTTACGATACATAAGTTTGAAAAAATGTTATCAATTGATGATTTAACTCATGTAAAAAGAAGGTTTTTTGCTTCTTCCCATATATGGACGTATATTGATACACGGGGAGGGGGTACTAAAATACCACCCCCCCTCTTGTATCGCGGCGGTCTTCAAAAATTCTCCGGGGGTAAATTTTTAGAGGCGTTTTATAGGTGGTAAAGTGTTTAGACGAGCTTACTAGGTTAGCCGGGATTGATCAAGCCAATCTTCTTTCATTTTTATTTCTCCTTTCGGTGAATGAAAAGCCTAATTTGGTAAGCTCTTTTAAATACTTTACCATTATTAAAAGAAGAGAAAACCATAAGGATACAGATAGAGACCTAGAATGTAATTATGTTGAACCGAACTGAAAACTGCGAAGAACAATTAGAGAGGAGGCAGGAAGTATGGCAAAAAGAAAATCTGCAAACTCTTCTGATTCTTTAAAAAAAATAAAACCGGCTTTATCTCCGGAAGCGAGAGAAAATCAGTTGATTTCTTTGGCCGTCGACCTTGCTGAAAAACAGTTGCTCGAAGGAACTGCTTCTTCTCAGGTAATATCGCATTTTTTAAAACTCGGCTCTACAAAGGAAAGAATCGAAAAAGAAATTTTAGAGAAGCAGAAAGAGTTGATAGAAGCAAAGACGCAGAATTTGCAATCGGCAAAACGGATCGAAGAATTATATGCAAATGCGCTTGAAGCAATGCGAAGTTATGGCGGAGGAAAAAATGATCGTGAAGAATATTAAAACATATTCCGAATTGGTAAAGCTATCGAGTTTTAAAGAACGTTATAACTATCTGAAACTGAACGGAGCTGTCGGAAAAGAAACGTTTGGATTTGATAGGTTCATCAATCAAAACTTTTACAGATCAAGCAAGTGGAAAAAAATTCGGGATTATGTAATCATCCGGGACAACGGGTGCGACTTGGGGATGGACGGATATATGATTTACGGAAAAATTATTATACATCATATGAATCCAATTTCCATTAACGATATTATGGAAAACAGCGAGTTTTTAACAGATCCCGAATATTTAATTTCAACCGTTCATGCTACGCATAATGCGATCCATTACGGAGATGAAAATTTTATCATGTCTTTTCCTATGGAGAGAACAAAACATGACACATGTCCGTGGAAAAGGTGAAAAGGGAGGAAAGTTCAAATGAATGAACGAATTAAATCTGGCGATTTACTTTATTCCGATTCGGAATTAAAAAAAGAACCGATATTTAGAATCGGAGTTGTTACTGATTGTGATCGTTTAAACATTCTTGAATGTCCGAAACCGGATGCGGAGATTATTTGTAAAATAACAGCCCTTTCTGAATTAATGATCGACGACAGCAAGTCAAGCGGCGAATGGTTAAGCGTTTGTACGGAAGCCGGATTGGAAGGGTTTTGTTTGAGAAAATTCGTAGCGGTTCGGCAGTAAAGGAGATCGATATGGAAAGTATACTGATATCAATAAAAAAACTTCTTGGTATCGCGGAAGAATATGAGCATTTCGATAGCGATATTATGATCCACATTAACTCGGTGTTTTCAATTTTAAATCAGCTTGGAGTTGGTCCGGAAGAAGGCTTCGCGATAAAAGACAAAACGGCCGCGTGGTCTGACTTTATTCAAGGTGAGCGAAACATTGAATCTGTTAGATCCTATGTTTATCTGAAAGTAAAACTTCTTTTCGATCCTCCTTTAAGTTCTGCTGTTATGGAATCTATTAATCGGTCGATTAGCGAATTGGAATGGAGATTACACGTTGCTGTGGATACGAAAAACATGGACCAAGAGGAGGTAATTCAAAATGAATGATGAATTAAAACATTATGGAATTTTGGGAATGCGCTGGGGTGTACGACGAACCCCTGAACAATTGTCTCGGGACAGGCATAGCCGCAAAAAGAAAGATCGTTCGGAAAACGAACATGAGGATTACAAAAAAGCGCATACATCCAACAGTGTGAAATCAATGAGTGATTCTGAATTAAGAAGCAGAATTAATCGCCTTCAGATGGAAAAACAATATTCACAATTGACCTCTAAGGAAAAATCAGCCGGGGCAAAATTTGTATCGGACGTTTTGAGGGAAGCGGCTAAAAATACGGCAAGCAAGTATGTATCTCAATATATGTCTAAAGGCGTAGAATCATTGATAAAATCTGCGATGAAAAGATAGGTGGATGTTATGGCGTTATCGAATACTGCTGTTCCTAAATATTACGGCATGTTTCGAGATGCCGTAATGCGTGGAGAAATTCCGGTTAACAAAGAAATCTCGATGGAAATGAACCGAATCGACGATCTTATTGCGAATCCGGGAGTCTATTATGACGGTGAAGCGGTGGAAGGCTGGATCCGGTTCTGCGAAAACGAATTAACTTTGACTGATGGATCTGATCTGCATCTGCTTGATAGTTTCAAACTCTGGGGCGAGCAGGTTTGGGGGTGGTATTACTTCATTGAAAGAAGCGTGTATGAACCAAACCCGGACGGACATGGCGGACGTTATGTGAATAAGAGAATTAAACAGCGGCTTATTAAAAAACAATTTTTAATTGTTGGAAGAGGTGCTTCAAAGTCTTTATATGAATCATGTAATCAAATTTATGTCGCAACCGTCGACACAAGTACCACACATCAGATTACAACTGCTCCGACGATGAAACAAGCCGAAGAAGTTATGGGGCCCATTAAAACTGCGATTATCAGATCAAGAGGACCACTGTTTCAATTCCTGACAGAAGGCTCTTTGCAGAACACTACGGGTTCAAGGGCAAACCGGGTTAAACTTACGTCGACGAAAAAAGGAATTGAAAATTTTTTGACGGGTTCACTGATTGAAATACGTCCCATGAGTATTGATAAGCTTCAGGGGCTTCGCTGCAAGGTGGCGACAATTGACGAATGGCTTTCCGGAGATACTAGGGAAGACGTCGTTGGCGCTATTGAACAGGGTGCTTCTAAAAACGATGATTATTTAATCATAGCGGTAAGTTCAGAAGGAACGGTGAGAAACGGAGCCGGCGATACAATCAAAATGGAATTGATGGACATTTTAAAAGGGGAATATATTAACCCGCATGTTTCTATCTGGTGGTACAAGCTCGACTCAATTGATGAAATTGCATATCCGGAATTGTGGGTAAAAGCGAATCCCAATTTGGGTAAAACCGTTAGTTATGAAACATACCAATTAGAGGTTGAGCGTGCAGAAAAAGCGCCTGCTACAAGAAACGATACTTTGGCAAAACGGTTCGGAATCCCGATGGAAGGATATACATATTATTTCACTTATGAAGAAACACTTCCTCATAAGAAGCGGGATTACTGGCAGATGCCGTGCTCTTTAGGCGCAGACCTTTCGCAGGGAGATGATTTCTGCGCATTTACATTTTTGTTTCCTTTGCCGAGGGGTGCTTTTGGTGTAAAAACGAGGAATTATATTTCATCGCTTACGCTCATGAAATTGCCGGCAGCTATGAGAATTAAGTACGACCAATTCATGGCTGAGGGAAGTCTGATTGTTTTGGAAGGCGCTGTTTTGGACATGACACAGGTATATGATGATATTGATAACCATATAAGCCAGTACGGTTATGACGTCCGCTGTTTTGGATACGACCCTTACAATTCTAAGGAATTTGTAGAAAGATGGGAAGCTGAAAACGGCCCGTTCGGAATAGAAAAAATCATACAGGGTGCAAAAACAGAGTCCGTTCCTTTGGGAGAGTTAAAAAAACTTTCCGAAGAACGGATGCTTTTATTTGATGAAGAATTAATGACGTTTGCTATGGGCAATTGCGTTGTGATGGAAGACACAAACGGAAACAGAAAATTGTATAAAAAACGGCACGAAGCGAAAATCGACGCAGTTTCTGCGATGATGGACGCATATGAGGCCTATAGAAGAAATAAAGACGCGTTTGAATAAGAGGATGTAATTATTTATGTGGGAGTATAATGAAACATGTCCAACGGAACTTTGTCATTACGGAGTGCTTGGCATGAAATGGGGCGTCCGGAAGAGTCGTAAGAAAAATGCCAGCGGAGGGAATGAATCGCATAATAAGAAGCGTGCGGAAAATAGAAATTCAGAATCTGCGAAAAAAACGGCAGTTCGAGATTACGGGAAAAAATATGATAAAGCATCGAAAGCTTCAGATTTGGCTGATAAGAAATGGAACGAAGTAAGCGAGCAATATAAAGCGTTGGGAAAAAATAAAATTTCTAGAATTATTGCTGCGGCTAAAAATCAATCGAAAGCGGCTAAAGCGTATAACAAAAATTATGAAACTGCTTCAAAAATGTCCGACGCTGCGGATCGATTATGGGGAGAAGCTTCTGCTGCCTATAAAAAGATTGGCAGAAATAGGGTAGAAAGAATGATAAATTACGCTAAATATAGATAAATTTTTAGTTATTATTCTTTTATAAATGTGCATAACGCATACGAACCGCTTCGGCGGTTCTTTTTTTATGCTATTTTTGGGGAGGTGGTGAATGAAAATGGGTTTTATAAACAGGCTTCAGCATGGCTGGAATGCTTTTTTAAACAGAGATCCGACGGATTATTTCAAAGACATTGGCATGGGATATACCCATCGTCCGGATAGGCCGAGACTCACTAGGGGGAATGAAAAGTCGATCATTAATTCCGTATATAACCGCATCGCTTTAGACGTTTCGTCCATTAGTATCCAACATGTAAGATTGGATGATAATGGACGATTTCTTTATGCGATGGATTCCGGATTAAACAGATGCCTTACTGTCGAAGCAAATATCGATCAGACAGGCCGGGCGTTTATGCAGGATATCGTGATATCGATGTTCGATGAAGGATGCGTTGCTGTTGTGCCTATTGATACAACATTAAATCCGGAAATTACCGGGGCGTATGACATTGATTCGATGCGGACCGGAAGGATCCTCGAATGGTATCCAAACCATGTAAAGATACGGTTGTATGACGAAAGAGACGGAACGAAAAAAGACATTCGGCTGCCAAAGAAAATGGTGGGTATTATTGAAAATCCATTATATTCAGTGATTAATGAACCGAATTCAACTTTGCAGCGCCTCATAAGAAAATTAAATATTCTTGATGCGATTGATGAGCAAAGCGGTTCCGGAAAGCTGGATTTGATAATTCAATTGCCGTATACCATTAAAACGGAAGCGAGACGTCAGCAGGCTGAAAAACGGCGTAAAGACATGGAGACACAATTAACAGGTTCGAAATACGGAATCGCTTACGCGGATGCAACGGAGCGTATTACACAGCTGAACCGTCCAGTCGAAAACAATCTAATGAAACAGATCGAATACCTGACGAGTATGCTGTACAGCCAGTTAGGGATTACGCAGAGTATATTAGATGGAACGGCGGACGAAAAGACAATGCTGAACTATTATAACCGTACGATTGAGCCGATTATTTCTGCCGTCGCTGATGAAATGAAACGGAAATTTCTAACAAAGACGGCGCTGGCGCAGCTTCAGTCGATTACGTTTTTTAGAGATCCGTTTAAGCTGGTTCCCGTTTCCGAGCTTTCTGAAATTGCCGATAAGTTTACAAGAAACGAAATCATGACTTCAAATGAGATAAGGCAGATTATAGGAATGAAACCATCGGACAATCCGGAGGCAGACGAATTAAGAAACAAAAATTTAAACAAGTCGCCCGAAGAACCTTTACAAAAAGGCAACGTGGACGGCGAAGCAAAAAATGTGAATACAGAGAAGGAGGAAATTCAAAATGGAGAAATTTGATTTTAGTGGCTGGGCCACTAGAAACGATTTACTTTGTTCTGACGGAAGAACCATTCGAAAAGACGCGTTTAAAAACAACGATGGACAAATTGTTCCGTTGGTTTGGGAGCATCAGCATTCCAATCCGGAGAATGTATTGGGGCATGCGCTGCTTGAAAACAGGGATGAAGGAGTTTATGCGTATTGCAGCTTTAACGACAGCGAATCCGGAATGGCTGCGAAAAAACTTGTTCAGCACGGGGATGTGAAATCCCTGTCCATATACGCCAACAAACTGAAACAAACGGGTTCGGATGTGCTGCATGGAACGATTCGGGAAGTAAGTCTGGTTCTTGCCGGAGCGAATCCCGGAGCTTTTATTGATTCTGTAATGGCTCATGGAGACGATGGCGAAACAGGGATTATTTTGGGCTACGATGAAAATATTATGCTGTATCATTCGGAAGCAAAAACTGCTGAAAAAGATTCCGGCGAAAAGAACGAGGAAACCGTTGCAGATGTGTTCAACACCTTAAGCGAGAAACAGAAAACAGTAGTGTATGCGATGATTGGACAGGTTCTGGAAGAGAACGATGACCCCGGCGACGAGGAGGAAGAACCTGAAACAAATAAAAAAGAGGATTCTAAAGGAGGAAATGAAACTATGAAACACAACGTATTTGACAACTTTGACAATGATGCCGAGAAGAATGATATTTTAAGTCACTCGGAAATGGCTGCAATTTTCAGCGACATGAAGCGGTACGGCAGTTTAAAGGACAGCGTTATGGCACATGGCATCGAACAGATCGATTATTTGTTCCCGGACGCGAAAAATGTAACCACTACGCCTCAGTTCATCCAGAGGGACATGTCTTGGGTTCAGAAGGTTATGAACGCAACGCATAAGACGCCGTTTTCCCGTATTAAATCGATTCTTGCAGATATTACAGAAGACGATGCAAGAGCAAAAGGTTATATTAAAGGCAAACTTAAGAAAGAGGAAGTATTTTCACTTCTGAAGCGTACTACAACGCCTACGACTATTTACAAGAAACAGAAAATAGACCGCGATGATGTAGTAGACATTACCGATTTCGATGTTGTTACATGGATTAAGGCTGAAATGAGGATGATGCTGGACGAGGAAATTGCGAGAGCTGTTTTAGTCGGAGACGGAAGGTTGTCCTCAAGCGATGACAAGATTAACGAACAGAATATTCGCCCGGTATGGACTGACGAAGATCTTTATACGGTAAAAGCTTTGGTTGAAGTTGGAAGCAGCGCGACTGCTGACGAAACGGCCAAAGCTTTTATTCGTTCGGCTATTAAAGCGCGTAAGAATTATAAGGGTTCCGGTTCCCCGACTTTATACACCACGGAAGATATTCTTACGGATTGCCTGTTGATCGAAGACACGACCGGAAGGGTAATTTACGATTCTGTTGAAAAATTGGCCACTGCGTTAAGGGTGAAAGAAATTGTAACCGTACCGGTAATGGAAGGACTTACAAGAACCGACACGACGAATGGTAAAGTAAATCTGATGGGTATTATCGTGAACCTCGCAGATTATAATGTCGGCGCTGACAAAGGCGGAGCGGTTAACATGTTCGATGATTTCGACATTGATTACAATGCGCAGAAGTACCTTATCGAAACCCGTTGCTCCGGCGCTTTGATTAAACCGTATTCTGCGATCGCTCTGGAATCTAAAGTAAACCCTTAATTGCTCTCACGGTTGAGCCCGAATCCGGTGAGAGCGAACTCTTCGGGAAACCAGTTGCTGATTTACAGGAAAACGTGATTGTCGGAAGCGATTCTATTTCCGGTAATTTAAAATATGTGACCGGCTATACCGGGTTCAGCAGCAAGGTTTCCGAACAAAGCGGAAATTATCTGGCTTTGAAGATTGCAACGGTTCCTTCTGAAAATGTGACAACGACTGTGGAAGTGGTCGGAGGAACGAAAGGGCCTGTGAAACTTGATTCCGATATGAACATCGTGCTTCGTATTGCGAATAAGGACACGCAAAGCATCAAGGTGGTTTCCACAATGGGCGATAAATCCGTAGAGAAATTGTATCGGCTGACCGATCTTACAATGGAATCTGCGGGCTGAAAACAAACAAGGGAGGAAAATTCAAAATGGCGAAATTTTATGGACTCATCGGATATGTCGAGACGAAAGAAATCCGCCCGGGAGTATGGGAAGAAGTAGTAACAAAACTTCCGTACTACGGCGATCTAATTCGAAACACGAGGAAATTGCAGGGATCAGAAAAAGTCAATGACGATATCAGCATTGCTAATGAGATCAGTATATTAGCCGATCCATACGCCAATGAGAATTTTCATTCGATGAGATATGTTGAATTTATGGGTGCTAAATGGAAAATTACAGATGTTGAAGTTCAGTATCCGAGACTAATATTGACAGTCGGAGGAGTGTATCACGATGAATAAATTCGAAACGAAAAGGCTTGAACTGCATGAAATGCTATGCGGAATTTTAGAAAGCCGAAACGTCTATTTTCAGCCTCCGGAGTCGATAAAAATGAAATACCCCGCGATCGTATATTCAAGATCTGATATCAGGAATACGTTTGCGGATGACAGTGTTTATAAACAGTCAAACGTTTATCAAATAACCGTAATTGATAAAAATCCGGACAGCAATATTGTCGAAAAGATATCGTCTCTTCCGGCCTGCCGGTATGACCGGCACTTTGCAACGGATCATTTAAATCATGATGTTTTTTATATTTATTATTAAAGGAGGCCACTTAAATGAGTAAACTGATATGGGATAAAACCGGTGAAAGACTTTATGAAGCAGGTGTAAAACAAGGGGTATTATACATACGCGATAATCTTGGCGCTTATTCGACTGGCGTTGCGTGGAATGGCTTAACCGCCGTTACGGAATCCCCGTCCGGGGCAGAAGCTACTCCTCTTTATGCCGATGATATTAAATATTTAAATTTGGTTTCGGCAGAAGAATTTGGCTGCACCATCGAAGCTTATACTTATCCTGACGAATTCGCGGAGTGTGATGGGTCTGCGTCGTTGTCGGAAGGGGTTGTCATCGGCCAGCAGAAAAGAAAGACATTTGGAATGTGCTACAAAACCTCAATCGGAAACGATGTTGACGATTTAGATCACGGCTATAAGCTCCATCTGATCTACGGAGCGGTCGCTTCTCCTTCGGAAAAAGCATATGCCACGATCAATGAATCTCCGGAAGCAATTACCTTTTCATGGGAAGTAACGACAACGCCGGTCGAGGTAAGCGGTTTTAAACCGACGGCGTCACTCACGATCGATTCCACAAAAGCAGATCCCGAGAAATTGCAAGAGTTGGAAGGAATTTTATACGGAACCGATGGAGAAGAACCGGCAGGAACCGACCCGAGACTTCCGCTTCCTGACGAAATATGCGAATTATTTACAAACCCTTAATAGCCCTTTCCGTTATGCCTGAAGATGGAGAGGCCGTTTTATTTGGCAAAAAAGTAAACGATTTGCAAACAGGAATTACAATAAATGAGAACAACATTACCGGGACACTGAATTATGTAACCGGATATACCGAGTTTAGCAGTAATGTTTCGGAACAAAGCGGGAATTATTTAGCGTTAAAAGTAGATTTTACGCCGGCCGATGCTGTTACAACGGTAGAAGTAGTTGGCGGAACAAAAGGTGCCGTAACGCTTGATGAAGACAAAAACATTGTGCTGCTGATTAAGAATACAACACAGAGTGTAAAAGTTATCACAAGCAAGGACGGCGCGCAGAAAGAAAAAACGTATACACTTTCCGGATTGACTTTAAAAACGGAATAGTAAAATAATCGATTTATGAGGGACGTTTCACATGCGTCCCTCTTTTATTTTTTGAAAGGAGAAAGACAATGATAAAAAAAACGATTACTTATACGGATTACAACGGGAACGAAAGGACGGAAGATTTTTACTTCCATTTAAATAGAGCGGAACTTATGGAAATGGAATTGTCACAGCGCGGCGGTTTGATTGCTATGATCGACAGGATCGTGGCCGATCAGGACGGGGAGAAAATCATCAATGTCTTTAAAGACCTGATTTTGCGGTCGTACGGCGTAAAAACGCCGGACGGAAAACGGTTTATAAAAAGTGAAGAACTGCGCCGGGAGTTTGAACAAACAGAAGCGTACAGTATTCTGTTTACAGAACTTGCGACGAACACAGAAGAGGCGATCGCGTTCTTTAATAAAATCATTCCGGAAACGGAATCTGGGGAATCGAAAGAATTGCCGGTCAATTCGAGTAATTAAAAATAAGGAGGAAAACGGGGATGCTTGAAATTACGATACCGGAAGTCGAACAGTTCGACGAGGAAAAAGAAGAATTCGTGACAGCAAAAGCACAGACCATAAAACTTGAGCATTCCCTTGTTTCCCTTTCAAAATGGGAATCAAAGTGGTGCAAACCATTTTTGTCAAAAGAAGAAAAAAGCATGGCTGAAATGATAGATTATATTCGTTGCATGACGATTACGCAAAACGTGGATCCATCTGTTTATGACAGGATCAATATGGATTTTGACCTTCTATATCGTGTAAGGCAGTACATTGACGAACCTATGACAGCCACTACATTTTCTAATTTACAAAAATCGCAGGGACGAAGAGTCGTGACGGCAGAATTAATTTATTACTGGATGATTGCGTTAAACATCCCTTTTGAATGTCAGAAATGGCATCTAAATCGTTTGATCACATTGATTACCGTATGCAATATTGAAAACCAACCGAAAAAAAAGATGGGAAGAAACGCACAATTGAGCAGAAACGCTAGATTAAATGCCGCCAGAAGACGGCAGCTCAATACAAAAGGATAACGAAATAAAAAGGAGGGGGACGCGTGATAACCATAAAACAGAAAGGCGATTTTAAAAATACAGAACGTTTTTTGAAACGTGCTTCAAAACTGGATATCAGTAAAATCTTAAAGCGGTATGGGGAAAAAGGCGTGGCCGCCCTCGCTGCGGCAACTCCGTCCGATACCGGAAACACGGCTGGTTTATGGAATTACGAAGTACGGGTTACAAAAAATACGGCTTCTATTTCATGGACGAATTCAAAAATGGCCGGGAGCGTCCCTCTTGTAATTCTTCTTCAATATGGGCATGGCACAGGAACAGGCGGGTATGTACAGGGCAGGGATTTTATAAACCCGGCTGTGCGCCCTATTTTTGACGATATTTTGCGTGAAGCGTGGAAGGAGGTTACGAATCTATGAGCTCGGAAGTCGATCAAAGAATAGTTGAAATGCAGTTTAATAACCGTCAGTTTGAGTCCGGTGCGCAGGAAACCATATCAACGCTTGACAAGCTGAAAAAAAGTCTGGATTTGAAGGGTGCCTCAAAAGGACTTGAGTCGGTAAGCGACGCTGCAAAAAAGTGTGATATGTCAGTTCTTCAATCGGCGGTAGAATCCGTGCGAAATAAATTTTCCGCGCTGGAAGTTATGGGGATAACGGCCCTTGCCAATATTACCAATTCTGCGGTGGATGCCGGAAAAAGGATTGCTTCTGCGCTTACGATTGACCCGATTAAAACTGGCTTTGACGAGTATGAGACAAAAATAAATTCAATTCAGACAATCATGTCTAACACGGCCAGCAAGGGGACGACGATGGAAGACGTCACCCGTGTTATTGACGAACTGAATACATATGCGGATAAGACGATTTATAATTTCTCAGAAATGACCCGTAATATCGGGACGTTTACGGCTGCCGGCGTTGGTTTGGAAGAATCGGCAAAAGCGATTCAAGGCATTGCAAATTTGGCAGCTGCTTCCGGTTCCAATTCGCAGCAGGCGTCAACCGCAATGTATCAGCTTTCGCAGGCTCTTGCCGCCGGAACGGTAAAACTTATGGACTGGAATTCCGTTGTGAACGCCGGAATGGGCGGCGAGAAATTTCAGGAAGCTTTAAAGCAGACGGCGAGAGAACACGGCGTTGCGGTAGACGATATGATAGAAAAGAACGGTTCGTTTAGAGACTCGTTGCAGGAAGGCTGGTTATCGGCTGACGTTCTAAACGAAACTTTAAATAAATTTACGGTTGACGGCGCAACAAATTATGCAAAAAGCATGGTCGAGTCCGGTAAATGGACGCAGGAACAAGCTGACGCGTTGATTTCAGAAGCGCAGGCAATGGAAGATGCTGCAACAAAGGTTAAAACGTTTAGTCAGCTATGGAGCACGCTGCAAGAGTCTGTACAATCTGGATGGGGTAAAACATGGGAGATTGTAATCGGCGACTTTGAAGAAGCAAAAAGCCTTTTTACAGAATTCAGCGATACACTTGGTAATGTTGTAAATGCCTCTGCTGATTCTAGAAATGAAATGCTGCAAACGTGGAAAGATTTGGGCGGAAGGACAGCAATTGTCGAATCTCTTAGAAATTCTTTTGAAGGGCTAGTAACCATACTAAAACCAATTAAAGAAGCATTTAGAGAAGTTTTTCCGCCGATTACAGGTGAACAGCTTGCTGATATTAGTAATAAGATCAAAGAGCTGACGGAAAATTTCAAAATAAGTGAAGCCACGGCCTCAAAAATTAAAGATACCTTTAAAGGCCTGTTTTCAATTATCAGTATTGGTAAAGAAGTTTTATCTTCTCTTATTTCAGCTCTCGGAAAAGTTGTTAAAAGCCTTATTCCAGCGGGCAACGGTATTTTAGAAATTACTTCGTCCTTGGGCGGATTTGTTACCGGGATCGATAAGGCTGTTAAGGAGACCGGAATTTTCCAAACTGTTTTCGGCGGACTTGCGAAGGCGCTCAGTTTGGCGGCAAAAGGTATCTCTCTTGCCGTTAACACAATCGCAAAAGGGTTTGGGAAGCTTGGCGATGTTGATTTCAGCTTGTTTGAAATGTTGGAAAAGACCGCAAATGCGGTTTCAAAAGCCTTTGGTAAGTTAAAAGAGGTTTTTGGAAATGTGATGGGCGGGCTGGGTTTTGATAATATTTTTGACGTTATTAACGGCGGTGTGCTTACGGCTGTTTTACTTGGCGTCAAAAAATTTATATCTTCGTTGACGGAAATTACGTCCGGCGGCTCCGGAATACTGAATAATATTAAAGCTCTTCTGGACGGTGTCAAAGGATCTTTAGAAGCTTGGCAGTCATCCATACAGGCGAATACGATTCTTAAAATCGGAGCCGCGATCGGAATACTTGCCGCTTCTATTTTAGTCCTCTCGACCATTGATCCGGTGGCAATAACCACTTCGCTGGGCGCAATAACCGGTTTGTTTGTGGAATTATTCGGTTCGATGGTTATATTTGAAAAAATTATGAACGGCAATGGAATTAAATCCGTCGGTAAAGTTTCGGTTGCTATGATCAGCTTGTCAACGGCCGTATTAATTTTGTCAAGCGCTTTAAAAAACTTGTCGGAGCTGAACTGGTCTCAGGTGGCAAGCGGCTTGACGGCGGTCGGGGTTCTGATGGGTGAGCTGATTGCAACCTCCGTTATTATGGATAAAAACTCTGCCGGAATGGTAAAAGGCTCTGCCGGATTGATCCTGTTTTCTACCTCACTTGTCATCCTTTCAAACGCCGTAAAAAGCCTTGGCGAGCTTCCGCTGGAACAGATAGGAAAAGGCTTGCTTGGCGTTGGGGCTTTGCTGGGATCATTGGCTGTCTTTTTCAAAATGGCTGATTTTGACGGGCTCGGCATATCAAAAGGAACCGGAATTCTGTTGCTGGCCACATCGATTCAAACCCTATCGAAATCTGTTTCGACTTTTTCCGAAATGGATGTTGGAAAAATGATACAAGGCCTTTCCGCTGTCGGGACGCTTTTGGCTGAGCTTGCTATATTTACAAAAGTGACTGCGAATGCTGGAAGCGTATTATCAACTGCGGTATCGATGAATGTCTTAGGGACGGCGATGCTTCTCTTTGCCTCATCAGTTAGCTCTTTTTCTGAAAAATCATGGGACGAACTCGGAAGAGGCCTGCTGGGCTTTGCATCATCCCTTGCGGCAGTTGTCGCGGCAATGCGGCTGCTTCCTAAAAATATGGCTGGTTCCGCAGTTTCATTGGTCGCGGTATCATCAGCAATGGTGATTCTTTCGAAAGCGCTTGGGAATATGGGCGACATGAATCTGGCTCAAATAGCAAAAAGCCTGATCTCCTTAGCAGGTTCTTTGGGCATTATTGTTGGCGCAATGAAATTGATGACGGGAACTCTTCCGGGAGCAGCTGCGTTATTAGTAGTTTCATCGTCACTAATGGCGTTAACTCCGGTCTTGCTTGCTTTGGGGACTATGTCGCTTAGCAGTATAGCGACGTCGCTGATTGTTTTGGCGGGCTCGTTTACTGTGATAGGTGCGGCGGGATTAGCTCTTTCTCCTATTACGCCTGCGCTGATTGGTTTGAGTGCAGCAATTGCACTGGTTGGCGCCGGCTGTCTTGCCGCAGGAGCAGGTGTTTTAGCGTTTTCAACGGGGCTTACGGCGCTTGCGGTGGCCTTTACAGCAAGCGGGGCTGCAATTGTAACCGGAATAAAAGAACTTCTGAATTTGATTCCGCTGCTGGCTGAAAACATTGGAAAAGGAATTGTCGCAATGGCAACGGCGATTGGCAACGGCTCGGAAGCAATCGGAGAAGCGTTTAAAAAAATAGTTTTAAGTATAACGGCTTCACTTACCGAGTGCATCCCTGCTATTGCAGAAGGGGTTCTAAAAATCATTACAGAAGTTCTAACGTCGCTCGCCGCGCATACGCCCCAGATTGTTGACTCTATATTTGAGTTTCTCATCGGGATTTTGGAAGGGGTTGCCAGAAACCTGCCCAGTCTCATTCAGTCTGCTGTGAATGTTCTGATGTCATTTTTCACCGGTATTGTGGATGCGATTAAAAGCATTGACACAAGCGCCTTATTAAAAGGGATTGCCGGAATTGGATTAATGGCCGGGATCATGGCTGCTCTCGGGGCTGTTGCTGGATTAATTCCGGGAGCAATGGTCGGCGTTTTGGGGATGGGCGCTGTAATTGCTGAATTAGCGCTTGTGCTGGCCGCTGTCGGAGGGCTCGCGCAGATCCCCGGATTATCTTGGCTGATTGACGAAGGAGGAAAACTTCTTCAGGGAATCGGTACGGCGATTGGATCATTTGTAGGCGGAATTGTAGGCGGGTTTATGGGCGGTATTTCAAGCCAGTTCCCGCAGATTGGGGCTGATTTGTCCGCCTTTATGACGAATGCCCGTCCGTTTATTGAAGGGGTAAGCAGTATTGATTCATCTGTTATGTCCGGAATGGCTTCTTTGGCCGGAGCTATTTTAACCCTCACAGCGGCGAATGTTTTAGAAGGTCTTACGTCTTGGTTCACAGGAGGAACTTCTTTGGCCGCATTTGGGTCGGAGCTCGCCGCATTTGCTCCATATTTTAAAGCATACTACGATTCTATTAACGGGATTGACGGTTCAGTCGTAGAAGCTTCTGCGAACGCTGCGCTCGCTCTGGCCGAATTCGCATCAAAAATCCCCAATAGCGGAGGACTTGCATCGGTATTGGCGGGAGAAAACAGCTTATCTGCGTTTGCCGATGAATTGATCGTATTCGGCCCTAAATTAAAGGCTTATGCAGACAGCGTTTCTGGGCTCAATGCAGATGTAGTTACAAATTCTGCGAATGCGGCTCTTGCTTTAGCTGAATTCGCGTCTAAGCTTCCGAACAGCGGAGGGGCTGTCAGTTGGTTCGCCGGGAACAACGATTTATCAGAATTCGCAGAAGAATTATGTAAATTTGGCCCGAGTCTTAAAAAATATGCAGACAGCGTATCCGGACTTAATGGAGATGTGGTTAAAAACTCCGCAAATGCAGCTTCTGCGCTTGCCGAACTTGCCAACAACCTTCCGAACAGCGGCGGTGTTGTCAGTTGGTTTACGGGTGATAATAACATAGATGAATTTGGATCACAGCTTGCGGCTTTCGGCTCTAAATTTAAAGAATATGCGGATAATATATCCGGGCTTGACGCGGGGGTAGTGACGAATTCTGCAAATGCGGCTTCTGCGCTTGCCGCGTTTGCTAACAGTTTGCCAAATAGCGGCGGACTCACCGGCCTGATATTCGGAGATAACGATATTGCGGAATTTGGAGAAAGCTTATCGTCGTTTGGCATGTGTCTTAAACTCTATTACGATCAAATTTCTGGGGTCGATGTGTCTCAATTATCTGCCGCGACCAATGAACTTTCCCATCTGTCTAGTGTTCTGAGTGGGATAGGAACCATTAACTCGGACGCTGTGAGCTCATTCGGAAAGGCGCTCAGTTCCATCGCCGATAGCGGCGTTAAATCATTTATCGCATCGATTAACAACGCAACGTCTCAAGTACGACAGGCTGCATCAGATCTTATTACGGCCTTTGTGAATGCGGTAAACGCAAAAAAAGATACCGTCACTTCAACATTCAGCGAAGTAACATCTTCTATCATAACTACGATGAACGCAAGCAAGTCGTCGTTTACCACAGTCGGCGACAACATTGTAAAAGGCGTTGCCAACGGAATTACCGACACCACATTTTATGCAGAAGCAAAGGCCAGAGCAATGGCGCGGGCAGCATATAATGCGGCATGTGAGGAACTTGGTATTCGTTCGCCTTCATTGGAATTCCAATACATCGGTGAAATGATCGGAAAAGGTTTGGAAAAAGGCATTGTCAAAAGCGGGCAAGATGCGATAGATGCATCCACAGACGTCGCGGACACGCTTACTTCCGCCAGCGAAAAATCTTATGACGATTTGACAAAATGGATCAGCGACAATGAATATTTCGGTAAAATTTCCCTCGACGAGGAACTTTATGTTTGGCGCAAGTTTCAATCGCGGTACGAACAAGGGACAGACGAGCGCATGAAGGCCGACAAAGAAATCTACAGACTGATACAGGAAATTTCGAAAGCGGATTATCAGCATTCCATGGACTGGATTTCCGATCAAAAAAGCAAAAATGAATTATCTCTGCAAGAGGAATTGGCGGCGTATGAACGGATGCAGTCCAGATTTGAATGGGGATCTGAAGAGCGGAAAAACATTGACAAAGAAATATACCGTTTGAGAAACGAGCTTGTCACGGAATCTTATCAACATTCCTTAGACTGGATAGAAAACGAAAAATATCATAACCGCCTTAGCTTGGAAGAGGAACTGGCGGCTTATGAGCGGATGCAATCGAGATATGAATGGGGGTCTGAAGAGAGGAAACAGATCGACAAAGAGATATACCGTTTGAGAAACGAACTGATTGCCGAGTCGTATCAGAACTCCATGGATTGGATCGAGGAAGAAAAATATTATAACCGTATGAGCCTTGCCGACGAATTAGCCGCCTATACACGCGTTCAGCAGCGGTATGACAAAGGGACGGAAGAGCGCAAAAAGATGGACCGCGAGGTTTACAGAGTGCAGCAGGAAATATATGAAGCGCGCAAGAACTACGAAGACGAGCTCAGCCGCATTCAGGAAGAGGCCGGCGAGAAACGCTTGCAGCTGGAACAGGAGTATGCTGATAAAACAAAAGAAATTAACGATCAGCTTGCTCAGGATATACAGGCGGCGGAGGATAAGTACACCAGCGCTTTGGAGTCTAGGACAGATGCTCTGTATGATTCTTATGGTTTGTTTGACGAAGTTACAAAGAAAGACCCTGTAAGCAGTTCTGATTTAATGGACAATTTACAGCAGCAGGTAGACGAATTTTCAGATTGGCAGAAAGAGCTGGATCTGTTGTCGTCGAAAGGCTTAAACGAGGGTTTAATCGAAGAACTGCGGAAAATGGGGCCGTCGGCGATCGAAGAGATTAAAGCGCTTAATTCTATGACCGATTCCCAGCTGTCCCAATATGCGTCATTGTGGGCAACGAAACATAAACTGGCGAAAGATCAGGCAAAAAGCGAACTGGAAAATCTGCGGCTTGAGACACAGTCCGAGATTGAAATGCTTCAAAATGAAGCCGATGACAAGCTGGAAGAATATCGCGAAACGTGGGAACAGCAGATGGAGGATCTTGAAGAGACCACAACAAAACAGACGAGAGAGCTCGCTGAAAATTTCCTGAAAGAAGTCGGTGTCATCAAACCGAGTACAGAGGAAATTATGAAAGAAACAACGGAAACGGCGAAAGATGTCCTGTTAAATGCCGGATGGAGCGATACCGGTCAGAAAATAATGGACGGATTAACCGCCGGTGTGAGAACCGGTGCTTCGTCTTTTGTAAAAACGCTTCTTGATGTCGTAAACGATGCGACCGATAGGGTAAGCGGTCCTGACGGAATTGATGCACATTCCCCGTCAAAAGTGTATGAAAAATTGGGGCGGTATATGGATGAAGGACTGATTGTGGGTATCAAAAAGTACGGTAAAAAAGTGGCGTCGGAAAGTGTAAAGATCGGAAAAGGTGCCGTGGCTGCTATGCTGGGTTCGCTGTCGTTGATTTCGGATATCGCATCCGGCAATATTAACATATCGCCAAGGATTCGTCCTATTTTAGAAATGGATGACGTGGTAAAAAAGATTAGTTACATGGATCATTCATTTCGTGCAGAACGAAGTCTTGCGCTGAGTGCCGCTGTTGGTGTTAGCTATCAAAATGAAATAGAGCGTTCGGAAGCACTCATTCAGAAAATCGGCGACATCACGGCAGCGTCAAATGAAAAAGTAGTTTCGGCAATTGATTCGCTAAAAGACGACTTTGCGGATCTTTTAAGCCGGTTTGAACAACTCAAACTGGTTATGGATACCGGCGCATTAGTTGGGGCACTGGCCTCTGACATGGATGCGGCATTAGGAAATATTGCAGTAATGAATGAGAGGGGAGTATGATGATTCAATCAATTACATTTGGAGACAAAAACACATGGGATGATTGGAAAATCCTCCCTGTCAAACGGCCGGTGTTTGCGCCTCCGAAACAAAAAACGACATACATAGATATTCCGGGAGGGAATGGGGCTCTTGATTTATCGGAGTCCCTCTCCGGATATCCGATTTTTAACAACCGAACAGGATCGTTTCAGTTCCGTGTGATGAACGGGTATAAACCGTGGGCGGAAAGATATTCTGAAATTATGGAATACTTACACGGAAAAGCAATGAATGCGGTTTTAGCAGATGATCCGGATTGGTTTTATATTGGACGATTTTCTGTAGATGGATGGGATTCGGGTGATACATGGTCTTTGATTACGATAGGGTATAACGTAGAGCCGTATAAATGGTCGGTTTTATCCTCAACAGATCCGTGGAAATGGGATCCGTTTAATTTTGAGTACGGCGTTATCTTAGAGCCGACATTTACGAATATCGTAATCGATAGTCCGGAAAGTTGGACGGATAACATATTCGACGGGGTCCTTTTTGGTTCTGCGCCGAACAGTCTCGTGTTTGACGTTTCGGAATCCAGTAATTTAAGCGTGCGGTTTGTAAACGATTTTCTCTGTATTGACAAAATTTCCGAGCTGAAAGACGGAAAAAATGAAATGCCGCAGTTTGTTCTTTACGGACAGGAAGAATACAACATCATGTTTAAAGGGGCCGGGACGGTATCTATCGAATTCAGACGAGGGAGGTTGTAATTAGATGTATAGCGTGTATGGAGACGGAGTGTGCATTTATGACGACCTTCATATGTCAAAGAATGTAAGTGCGGTTACTCCGAAACTCAAAATGGCGGATAATTCCGCAGGATCATTCGAAATTACTCTTCCGGTGGGAAACGCCGGCTACGACATACTGGAACGGCTAAGTTCCGAAATTGTGATAAAGCAATTCGACGAAGAGATTTGGTCAGGGAGAATTATTGAAGAAAAAAAGAATTTTCAGAACAGCCGTATTCTGACATGCGAAGGGGAACTCGCATATTTGAATGACACGACGCAGCCGCCGGCAGAATATGAGGAAATGGAAGTTTATGATTTTTTGCTCGAGCTTTTGAATAAACATAACGAAAAAGCCGGCGACAACCGTCAATTTACAATCGGCGCCGTAACGGTTCATGAGTCGTGTGCGAGGACTACAAACGACGAAACAACCATGGAAGTGATTAATACGCAGCTTGTAAAAAAGCTGGGAGGGCATATCCGTGTCAGAAAAACCGACGGCGTTCGATATTTAGATTATCTGGAAGACTATCCGAATACGAATGCGCAGGAGATACGGTTCGGGGAAAATCTGCTGGATCTTACTCAAAACTGGGATGCAACAAAGCTTGCTACGGTCATTGTCCCAAGAGGCGCGAAACTGGACGAATCTCCGTTTGACTCGTTAGATGCATATTTGGATGTTTCCAGCGTGAACGGAGGCAGCCGGTACGTCACAAATGAAGAAGCGATCGCGGTACGCGGATGGGTGGAAAAAGTGGTGGACTGGAACGATATTACCGATCCGGCGGAGCTTTTAACAAAAGCAAAAGCATATTTGGAAGAAGAACAGTTTGACGAAATGGTAATAAAGGCGTCCGCTGTTGATTTAAGATACGTTACAGAAGACGCGGTATCCATCCATCTTCTGGATCGGGTCCGATGCGTCTCAAGGCCTCACGGTATGGACAAAATATTCCCCGTTACAGAACTTTCCATTCAGCTTGATAAGCCGGACAATTCGACATACACCCTCGGCGATAAGGTGAAAACCAATACATTGACCGGGGCATCGAAAGCTGCGAATGATGAAATTAAGGAAAAAATATCGAAAATTCCAGATGAAAAATCGATCCTTGACAAAGCGGCGGATAACGCATCTGAGATATTAAATCTTGCTATGCACGGTTATGTAACGATCGTAAAAAATGATTCAGGTTCCGAGGCTCTTGCAATATCGGATACGATGACCTATGATCCCCAGACGGATAAATGGTCCCCACAGACGAGGCTTTGGCGATGGAACATAAACGGGCTTGGATATTCCAAGGACGGGGGGCGGACGTTCACGAATGCTGCGATTACGATGGACGGGCAAATTGTTGCTAATTTCATCACTACCGGCACAATGCAGGCGGAACGGATACGCAGCGGTATTTTACAGGACGATAAGAATAATGTTAACTGGAACCTGACAACCGGGGTTCTGACAATGAAAAAGGGTTCCATTACACTCGGAATTTCTTCCTCATTCCCCAATGGACGTTTCTCAGTTGACGACTATGGATATTTAACTGCGCAGCACGGGACAATCGGAGGATTTACAATCACCGCCGGCGATATTCACAACGATGTCATCAATCTCAATTCGTACGGCTTGGAGTTTTATGAAAGCGGCGATGCGCTGGGCAATTATGGCACCGGATATTGGAAGAAAAATCCTTCCGTGCAGGGAATGACCGTGAGCTTAGAGCCGAACACCGGTTATATTTCGTGGGGCTACCGGGAATCTGAAAGCGCAAATACATATACGACAAAACTGATGTATACATCGGTTGATCTTTTAGGCGACGACGGAGATACATGGGTTGGTGACAGGATACATTTGGGCTGTGATTTGGACGGGCATAATTGGCTGGCGTATAACTTTTTTATTGATCCTCTTACCGGGGGATGCAACGATGGGGCCAACCATAGAAATGTGAAAATCCCGTTTAGAATATCATCGGACGGCACTATTAGTTCGTACATCGAATGCGATCTTCAAAATGGATTTTTGGCGGCGCGCTGATTAATGAAAGGGGAAGGATAAATGGAAAAGCAGAGAAAACAGCATGTTCATACGCTGAAAAAAGGCCCTGTGAAACCGAAAAAAATTTTAGAGGAAGTAACGACCGGAGGAGAGAAAAATGAAATACAAAAATTTAGAAATGGAGAAAATGCTGGAGACGCTGAAACCGATCCTTCCGCATAGGGATAAAATTGGTTATGTAGCGGCCCGCAACACAAGGATACTCAAAAATACACTTACGGAATATTTTGCATTTAAGCAATCATTGATTCAAAAATACGGAGAAGTCGATAAAGATGAGAACGGAAAGGAACTCCATACGATTACCGTTCATCCTGATTCTCCAAATTTTAAGCTTTTTTCAGAAGAGTTTGACACGATTAAAGACATTGAACATGATGTGGAATTGATGACGATTCCTTATGAAGATGTCATAGGCCTATTAAACGGAGAAGAAATTTTGAAACTTGACTGGATGTTTACGGAATAGGAGGGATCGCGTTGGCAGATATAGCAAAATCTTTGCAGGTCATTAAAAACGCCGTTTACGGACAAGATATGCGCGGCGCAATCCACGACAGCATAAAGGCGGTAAACGATGATGTAAAATTCCGGCAGAAAGCGATTGTGGGAAATGCGCAGGGAACTAGTATCACTGTTTCGGATGCCTATCCAGATCTGCCGTTTGATATAACGGTATACGGAAAAAATCGGGAATCGATTGGGACCGTAATGAAATACACGAAAGCGTTTGACGCTGGGGGGAAATTGATTGAAAAAAATATTCCCGTGAAAGCGAACAGGACATATAAAGTAAAATTTGAATCGGCCGGGAGCACCGAAGCAAAGGAACTTTGTATATTAACCTGCCCGGTCGCCTTTCCGTATGAGGATTCTAACCACAATAATATGTATGTATTTTGTGTAACCAATAACGGAGGGCGGCAGTTTACCGTTATAACGAGTCAGGAATTTGAATTTACAACAACGGGAACGGAGAAATATATTAATATTACTACCGGCAACACTGCAAATGATGACGGGTCAAAGATATGGACGGAGATTTCAGTGCGTCCGGCAGAAAAAAGCATTAATCAGCCGTCGTCGGTGATCGGAATTGGCGAGTGCGGAGACTTTTCGATTTCGGTCACGGACGGAGAAGAAACCAAAACGAAAGCGGTAGCACTTTCTGCCCCTCTTTATGAATTGAAAAAATTGGACGGTTCACTGTATCGAAGGGACTCCGTTGATACTGCTTATGGTGTTATCGACCGTCAAATTGGAGTAATGCAGTTTGACGGGACGGAAGAATGGTATGAAAACGGCAAAGATACGGAAAAGAAACTGATAAAATATTTTGTTGGCGGTGAATTGTTTGATGGAAGAATGGACGCGATTAACGGCCCAAGGGTGCATATATGCTCGCATTTTACTTATGGGGATGATGATGCTAATTGGTTTGTTTTAGACAATTCTGTTTTTTATACGTTCGCCTCGAACCGGTCTGCGTGGTTCGGCGTGTGCGTATCATCGGAAACATATCCAACCGTGGAGAGTTTTAAGACATGGGTTGCCGGGCAGAACGGTGTCGGGACACCGCTGACTTTATGGTACCCGATTGCGCCGGTTGAGGAGGATATTGAATCGACAATTTTCTCGTCGAAACAGCCAATGACTGCGTATAATAATGAAGATGCGGAAATGCTGATCAAATACAGCAGAGATTTGAATTTATTTTTGGAGAACGAAAGAGAAACGTTCAACCCGCTCTATGCCAATGCAATTTTGGGGAGCGTGGAGGGGAACAATATTACGATAGACGGCGCGGTGGAAGGCACCCCGCTTTCCCTTTCTTTGTACGGGAAATGCACGGAGACACTGACGGATCCGGAGGCGGAGAAAAGCCCGGACAACCCGGCGGAAATAACGGGGATCGGCGAAAGCGGCAGCGTGACCGTGACGCAGATCAAGGGAAAAAATTTGTTTGACGCGGATACGCTGTGTAACAGGATGCGTGCACAGGCGGCGAAGAATGGGTATGATCCTACTTATGTTGCGGACGATAACGTCAGCTTTGACGGGCGCACTTGCGTAAGGTGCAATCAGCTTGGGACTGCGTTCGGAACGCCCTTTTTTGAAAACGGGAAGCCAAACGTACAATATACATTCACAATGTGGGTTTATACTAACCACGACACAGGCGGGATCATGGTCAACGCAGAGTATACAGATGGCACAACAACTTATACCCAAATTACCAAGCATAAAGAATGGGAGCAGCACACCCTGACAACTACGGCGGGAAAGACGGTAAAAAGGATTTATTTGTCATATACTGCTGCGGCTATTACGCTTTTTGACAAGAACGGCATGATGTTAAACGAAGGTGCGCAGCCGCTTGCGTATGAGGCATATGACGGGGAGGATATTGTTATTCCGCTTTCTGAGCCGCTGTATGGAATAAAACATCCGGATACTGGAGAATGGCTAGCTCGGGATGAAATTCGCGTGGAAAATGGGAAGGTTTCCTTAATCAGAAACATTGATAAAGTGCGGGTAACGGAAAATCCAGTTTCTAGCACAGCAAATAATGACGCCACATATTCATATGCTTATGTTGTTACAGATTGGACAACGTATGATAAAATCTACAGCCCTTCTAAACCCGCCGATCCATACAGACTTGCTATCCTGTCCGCATTGTTGAAAACGGGAGCAAACTCCGGGTCTACTACTCCCGAGGATTTGGCTATTGGATACCCCGGAGGATATGTGAAGCAGTTTGCTATGCGATTCCTTAATACTGTTCTTGGTGTAACATCAGAATCAACAGACGACGAAGTGGAAGCGGCATTTAAAACATGGGTGGCAAATTACAACAGCACACACGATATTAAATTTGACGTTTATTACTTGCTGGGAAACGCTGAAATCACGGACATTACGGACACGGAAGCAGGGCAGGCGCTGCTTGCGCTAACTTCTAAGAACGGGGCTACATACTCAAACAGTGAGGGCGCGGATATGAAGATCGAGTATAACCGGGATCTAAACAAGGCCTTAGAAGAGCTGCAAAATGCGATTGCGGCCCTAAGTGCTGCAACAGTCGATAATATTTAGGAGGGTTTAGCAATGTTTGAAATTATTAAAAACGTTATTAAAGAAGGGCGCTACAACCTTACGGAGCTGCTTGTAAAAATTGATACCCTTTGGGTTCAAGGCAGTCTGACGGATGAACAAAAAAGTGAATTGGTACTTGCAGCACAGACTAACGCTGATTTTGGGAACAGCCTTGATATAATTGCAAAAATTGAAGAATTGGACGCGAGGGTCAGGGCGTTGGAAGGGGAAGAACCGGGCGGTGAAATGGAAGAATATGTACCGGGCAAATGGTATTATAACGGGGACAAGGTGTCCTTTAACGGTAAAATTTATGTATGTATTGCCCCGGAAGGCCAGGTTTGCACATGGTCGCCCGCTGAGTATCCTGCGTATTGGGAAGAAACAGAATAGAGGGATTTTTGTCAAAGGCTTCCGATAGTGGAAGGAGGGAAAATATGAAGATATTTATAGACGCCGGACATAATTACAGCGGTTCTGACACAGGGGCGTCGGGATATGGTTTAAAAGAAGAAATCGTAACGTTCGAAATTTCTTATTATTTAAGCACTTTTCTGCGCGATGCCGGATATGAGGTCAAAATGAGCCGAAACAAAGTGACGGATATTTTAGGCAATTCAGTAAGTGAAAGCATTAACAGACGTGCGGAGCTGTCAAATAGCTGGGGTGCGGATCTGTTTATTTCTATTCACTGCAACGCTTATGATGGGACGGCACACGGTACGGAAACGCTGATTTTTTCCAGCCAAAGCAGGGCGCAGCGATATGCGGAACGAATTTTGGAAAGCATCGTTTCAAAAATCGGTACATATAACAGAGGCGTGAAAGAACGCAGGGATTTGGGAGTGCTCCATCTGACCGCTTGTCCCGCCGTTTTAGTAGAGACAGCTTTTATTGACAACATGGACGATAACTGGGCGTTAAAAACAAAAACAGAGGACATCGCAAAAGCGATTTTTGAAGGGGTTACGGGACAGTCTTCCGGAAACGAAACGAAAGAATTGACGGACGTTGGTGATATTGTCTGGGAATATTCTCATCGTGGGATCGTTTTGGATTCTGACGGAATGGTAAATGAAATGAAAGAACATCCGGACGGAAGGCTGTATTGGCTGGCGAGAAAGGCGCTTAAATATATGAGGGAGCGTGATATTTAATGCCAAAAGGATTTGGAGCAAGAGAACGGAAATCACATTTATTGGATTACTGCGGGGCGTTCCGTACGGGAGTAGAAAATCTTCCGGAGAAATTCATGCTGGATGATTCGCAGATTCCGGACGTGCGCGATCAGGGCTCTGTTAATTCCTGCGTAGGATACGCTGCGACAGGGATCATGCAGATCATGAATTATTTGGAAACCGGAAAGCGGGACAGGTTTTCAGCAGGATATTTTTACGGGAAATTTCGTGAGGAAGGCGACGAATACGAAGGGATGATCGTGGAAGATGCGCTGGATATCTGGCGAAAGACGGGCGTCTGCTTTGAAAATGATTTCCCTTACAATGAAGAAGTGACAAAGATCATTGATCTGGTAAATGAAAAACCAGAACTGGAAGAAACTGCTGAGCCGTACAAAATCAGCGGGTATGAGATTTATTCCAGTGCAGTGAAAAAGACAAAATACCATATGATAAAACAGGCGTTATTTACGCACAACATCCCGGTGCTGGCAACGACTGACTATTTTGGCGGCAGTCATGCGATTTGTGTGATTGGCTGGGACGATTCGACGGAGAAATTTGCAATTCTAAATTCGTGGGGAAAAGACTGGGGCAACTGCGGAACCGGAACCGTTCCATACAAATATATAAAAAGGGGGTATTTGATTATGGACTCGAAAAACGGGGATTTGATGCCGTTTACCGATGTGGCGGAGGACAAATGGTATCATGATGCAGTAAAGCATGTGTATAACGCTGGGCTGATGAACGGGACAAGTGATACAACATTTGATCCGGAGAAGCCCATGACGAGGGCTGAATTAGCGCAGGTGCTTGTAAACCTTTGCAAAAAGCTGGATGGACAGGAGGAGAATAAATGAATGAATACAGACAGATTCGTCCGGAGTGCAAGGAAGAATTTGAGAAATTGCACCGGCGTATAGACAAACGGGACAGAATGCTAAACGAGCAGGATGACGAGCTCAAAGCACATAGCGTGATGATTGCAAAAATTAGTGAGGACGTGGCGCATGTGACAAAGAGTATGAATAGCCTGACGAAAGCCCTGTGGGGTCTTGCGGGTTCGCTGTTGGTGACATTGTTGGGATTCGTGTTTTGGTATATTCAAAGCTTATAGGAGGAGGGTATGCGATGTATGATTTATTGAAAGAGTTTATTAAGCCAGAGCTTCTGATTCTGGTTCCGGTTTTATATTTAATTGGCGTGGCGTTGAAAAAATCAGCAGTTACGGATAAGCATATTCCGTGGATTTTAGGATCGGTTGGAATTATATTTAGTTTTATCTGGATCGCCGCATCAACTCAAATTGGAGATTGGAAAGGAATTTTACTGGCAGTTTTTACTGGGTTTGTACAAGGCGTACTTACTGCCGGAGCTAGCGTGTATGTAAACCAATTAATTAAGCAAAAGCATAAAACAGATAAGACGTGATACATAGCATACAGTAGTGTAGGAAATTGGTGTATTCATTGATTATTCCTACATTTTGAAAAATAAACCCGATAATAAACAAATTTTAAATTTTTCATAACAAAATGCAAAAAAAGATTGAAAAATCCTTGCATAAATAGTATGATTATATAATATAGATTGGTATAATGGGTTTGGACTGTCCGCAGTTTTCCTTTGCGGCAGTTCGGTACCAACCGCCGTAGCCGGGACGCTTCAGCGGAACCTGAAAATTTGTTCCCAAGAAAGGGCAGAACTATGAAAAAAACGGTATGTATTATTTTCGGCGGCCGCTCTTCAGAACATGAAGTTTCTTGTATGTCAGCGGCAAACATCATCAGTTACATAGATAAAGAACAATATCATATAGTCACAGTGGGCATCAGCAAAGAAGGACATTGGTTTTTATATGACGGAGACTGGGATCGTATCCGCGATGCCTCATGGATCCAACATCCTGGCAAAGCGTGCATTCTTTCTCCCGATCCAAAATATCACGGGCTTTTGGTCTTTAATAAAAACGGCGATATGTCTGTGACCCATGTGGATGTAATTTTTCCGGCGCTTCACGGCAAAAACGGAGAAGACGGGACCATCCAGGGGCTGTTTGAATTGTCCGATATCCCATACGTGGGCTGCGGGGTCCTTTCTTCCTCTGCCTGTATGGATAAGGTAACCACAAAGAAATTGCTGTCGGAGGCACAAATCCCCGTGACCGATGGCTTTGATATTGATTGCTACCAAGAGGCGCGCGATCTTGCGGCGGTGCAGGAGAAGATCCAGCGTGAGCTGGGCTATCCGGTTGTAATCAAACCATCTAATGCGGGCTCGTCGGTTGGAATTACGCTGGTAAAAGAGGAGAAAGATCTGGCAGCGGCATTAAAGCTGGCTGCAGAAAATGACCGGCGGATTTTGATTGAGCGCGGCATGGATATCCGGGAATTGGAGTGCGCGGTTTTAGGCGATTATCGAAAAGCGCAGGCGGCTTGTGTCGGAGAAATTGTGAAAAAAACAGAAATGTATGATTATGATACCAAATACGTTACGGATACGACTGAATTGGTAATTCCGGCGCAGATCAGCAAAGAACAGGCAGAGCAAATCCGTGCAATGGCTATAAAGGCATTTCAGACTTTGGATTGTTTTGGGCTCGCGCGCGTTGATTTCTTTATGGATAAAAAAACAGGTCAAATTTTACTCAATGAAATTAACACTCTGCCGGGCTTTACCAATATCAGCATGTATCCCATGCTGTGGGAAAAGTGCGGGGTAGCGAACAAGGAACTGATTACGCAGCTCATTGAACTTTCATCAAAACGCAGTGGGAGTGAAGCAATTGGATAACAGAGCAATCGGCGTGTTTGATTCCGGATTGGGCGGATTAACGGCGGTAAAAGAATTGATGCGTTTGCTGCCGGAGGAATCTATTGTCTATTTTGGAGATACCGGACGCGTGCCGTACGGGACAAAATCCAACGAGACCATCATTCGGTACACCATGGGTGACATTCGGTTTTTGAACACGTTTGATTTAAAGGCGATTATTATTGCCTGCGGCACAGCCAGCGCCATTGCGCTTCCGGCGGTGCGCGGCAAATGCAGCGTTCCGCTGGTGGGGGTTGCAGCGCCGGCGGCGCGTGCCGCTGTGCGTGCGACAAAAAATAAAAAAATTGGGATTATCGGCACGCCGGGGACCATCCGGTCCGGTGCGTATGAAACATTAATTCATAAACAGGATGCGTCTATTGCCACCATATCGCAGGCATGCGCCTTATTTGTGCCTTTGGTGGAAGCGGGATGGACAGAGAATGAAGTGGCCCGCCTCACCGCACAGCAATATTTGCAGCCAATGATAGAGGCGGGGGTAGACACCCTCATCATGGGCTGTACGCACTATCCGCTGCTTGTGCGGACAATTGCCCGGGTCATGGGCGACCGTGTGACGCTGATTGATCCCGGAGCGGAAACAGCGCGGGAGGTAAAAGACAGCCTGCAGAAAAATGACATGCTGTCTGCCGGTGCGGAAAAAGAGCAATACCGCTTTTTTTCCAGCGATTGCGTAGATGGTTTTACGGAGCTCGGCTCCCGGTTTTTAGAGCGGCCGATTGCAGGCCATGTACAGAGAATTGATATAGACCAATATACCCCAAAAGAAGAAACACAGAGGTAATGCGGAGGAAAAAACATGGAAAATAACGCTTTGATTGTTTTAACCGGCAAACAGGTGGTTGACGGGGAAGAAAACAGCTATGAATTGACAACCATGGGCAACTATACCAAAAAAGGCGATAAATATTACATATCTTATGAAGGCAGTGAGATTACGGGATATGAAAACTCCCGAACCACACTGAAAGTAAAGGAAGATTATATATCGATGATCCGTTTCGGAAAAGCGTCCGCTCAAATGATTTTTGAGAAGGGTAGCAAGTATTCCGGCTTTTATAACACGCCTTTCGGCGGAATGTCCGTGGATGTAACCACCAAAGACATTCAGGTAGATATTGATGAAAACGGCGGGGAATTTCGCTTGGATTATTATGTTCAGTTTAACCACGATACACCCGTTCGAAACGGTATGCATGTAAAAATCAGGAAGGTAGGGGACGAAATTGACAGTGTACGAACTGACAAAGAATACGCTTAAGGGCTGGATCAATGAGGCGCTTGCGGCGGCAAAGGAAAAGGGAGAGCTTGCCTTTTCTTCCATCCCGGATTATGTGATAGAAGAACCGAGAGAAAAAGAGTTTGGCGATTTTGCAGCAAATGCCGCCATGCTTATGGCAAAAGAAGCGCGCATGGCGCCGAGAAAAATTGCGGAAATCATTGTGTCCAACCTGAAAACCGAAGGCACATTTATCCGGGAAATCCATGTGGCAGGCGCTGGATTTATTAATTTTAGGCTGGACGGCTCCCAGTTGGTAAAAGTGTTGGAAATGATTGATGAACAAAAAGAAAACTATGGCCGTATTGATATGGGAAAAGGCGAAAAAGTGATGGTTGAGTTTGTCAGCGCCAATCCCACCGGTCCGATGCACATGGGCAATGCCCGCGGCGGCGCCCTGGGTGACTGCCTGGCAAGTGTGCTCGATTGGGCGGGGTTTGATGTGTGCCGCGAGTTTTATATCAATGATGCCGGCAATCAGATAGAAAAGTTTGCAAATTCTCTGGAGGCGCGTTACATCCAGGAACTCAAAGGGGAGGACGCCGTAGAATTTCCGGAGGACGGCTACCATGGCGAGGATATTCGGGTGCACGCAAAAAACTTTATTGGGCTTTATGGCGACAGCTATTTGGACAAGCCTTCGGAAGAACGGAAAAAAGCCTTGGTCGATTATGCGCTTAAAATTAATATTGATGCGCTGAAAACAGATCTGGAAAAATACCGTATTTATTATGACGTATGGTTTCATGAAAGCACTTTACATGAAAACGGCAAGGCCCGTGAGGTAGTGGATGAGCTAACGGCGCGTGGCTGTACCTATGAAAAAGACGGCGCCGTTTGGTTTAAAGCCACGGATTTTGGAGAAGAAAAAGATGAAGTTTTGGTGCGGGCAAACGGCTTTTTGACCTATTTTGCAGTGGATGTTGCCTACCACCGCAACAAGTTAATTGACCGCGGTTTTCAAACGGCAATTAATATCTGGGGAGCCGACCACCACGGACATGTGGCGCGCTTAAAAGCGGCAATGGCAGCGCTGGGAATCGACCCGAACCGGCTGGAAGTTATCTTAATGCAGCTGGTGCGGCTGGTGCAGGGCGGTGAGGTTGTACGCATGTCTAAAAGAACCGGAAAATCCATAACGCTCAATGATTTGCTGGAAGAAACCAGCATTGATGCGGCGCGGTTTTTCTTTAATATGCGGCAGGCAAACAGCCATTTTGATTTTGATTTGGATCTTGCCGTGGAGCAAAGCAATGATAACCCAGTGTTTTATGTGCAGTATGCGCATGCGCGTATCTGCAGTATCCTGCGGCTTTTGGCGCAGGAAAATATTGCAGTAAAAGCGGCAAAAGAGGTTGATCTTACGCTGCTTAAAGAAGAACAGGAAGTGGATTTGATGAAACTCTTGGCAAGGTTTCCGGAGGAAATCCGCTCAGCGGCTATTGCTCGGGAGCCCAGCAGGATCACGCGTTATGTAATGGATCTTGCGGCGGGATTTCATACTTTTTATGGAGCATGCCGCGTAAAGACAGAGGATATGGCATTGATGGACGCGCGGCTGGTTTTGGTTGCAGCAACGAAAACGGTGCTGAAAAATGCGTTGTCGGTGCTTTCCATTGAAGCGCCGGAACATATGTAAGAGGTTGTGAAAAGTCAGAGAGTTGGCGGTTATGAACAAATTCCAACAGGAGGCTTTAGGTATGAAACATATGAGAAAAAGAATTTTAGGATTTTTCTTGGCTTTTGCACTCATCGTAAGTTCCTGCATGCCTGCATTTGCAGAGGACAGCGCACGTCCGGAAGAAAATCTCCAGGCGCGCTACATTAAAGATATTGTGCGGGAAGTGGCAAAGCAATATCGGTTTGATGTGTCAGAGTCAGAACTTTATGAAGCGTTTACCGCTTATGTGATGAATGAACATCCGGAACTGCTCGAAGGGGCAATCCGGGCGGTCACGAGTGACCTGGATCCTTTCTCCGGCTATTACAGCCGGGACGAGCTGGTCGGGTTTGGGCAGTTTATTGAACCAAACTATGTCGGAATCGGGATTGAAATTACGCGTGCGGTGGGCTGTCTGGAAATTACGGGCGTCACACCGGGAAGTCCGGCAGAAGCAGCCGGAATTAAGGCAGGAGATCAAATCGCGACGATTAACGGAGAAGATGCGACCCATTTTAATATCGACATGGCGGCAGAACGGGTTCGCGGCGAAGAAGGAACCACGGTTAATCTAGGTATTTTGCGTGAGGACCAGCTGCTTTCTTTTACGGTAACAAGAGCGAATATTGCTTCCATCACCGTAACCTATGAGACGGTTGATGGTATAGGATATATGAAAATTTCCCAGTTTAATTCCACAACACCGGATGATGTCAAAGCTGCGCTCTCGTCGTTTGATTCACAAGGAGTAAAGCAAATCATTGCAGATGTGCGGGACAATCCGGGAGGAGAATTAAACAGCGTGCTCAAAGTGTTATATCAAATCGTACCGGAGGGTATGCCGCTTACTACCATTGACTACAATGGAGAAGAAAGAGACGTCACGTTCTGTTCCAATGCAAAATTTAAAGAAACAGACCGGACATTTGTTGTTCTTATTAATGAAAATACAGCCAGCGCGGCAGAGCTTTTTGCCGGGGCTATCCGGGAAAATAAAGTCGGCATCACCATGGGCGTCCGTTCCTACGGGAAAGGAACGGTTCAGGAGTTTATGGGTTTAAACAGTTTAGGCGGGGAAAAACTGGGAGATATTAAGCTGACGGTGGCAGAATACACAATGCCGAGCGGAGAAAGCATCCATAAAAAAGGAGTTGAACCGGATATTGAGGTGAAAAACCAATACACGCCGTTTGAAACAGAAGATTTGGCACCGATGGTATTTGAAGGAAAATATACGGTGGGCGACAGCGGCGACGGAGTTTTGGCCATTGAACAGCGTTTAGACGGTTTGGGTTATCAGGCAGGAGAATTGGACGGGGTTTTTGACGAAGAACTGGAACTTGCCGTTTACAGTTTCCAGTCCGATGCCGGACTTTATCCTTATGGTGTTATGGACATTACCACACAGACATATTTAAAAAATGTATGTGCTGAAATGAAGGTGCTGCACGATTTACAAATAGAAGCCGCATGGGATTATTTTAAAGATAAGGCAGGGACGCAGAATGATCAGAACTAAAGTCATATCTCTTTGTCTGGCGGGGACGCTTTTGTTATCCTGTTCTCTATTGTCCGCCGGTTCTCGCAAGGTGTACGGAACTTCTGTCCAGGACAGAATTAACCAGGCAACAAAGGACAAACAAGAGGCGCTGGAAAAATTAAATGAAAGCAAAGAGAAAAAAGAGACAGAACTGGCAAAAAAAGAAAAACTGGATCATGAGATTGATTTGCTGGAGTCAGAACTTTCGGAGATTGATGCCATCATCAATGAGGCGGAGCAGGAGATTGCGGTAAAAGAGCAGGAAATTGCTGGTTATGAGGCAGAAATTGAGAGTGATGAGCAGGATTTCCGCCAGCGGCTGAGAGCAATGGATGAAACAAATGCCGCCAGTTATATTGATCTTTTGCTCAATTCTCAAAGCTTCAGCGACTTTTTTGCAAGAATTGAGACCATTCGCGAAATATCGGAGCACGATCAGGAAATTATTGATCAAATGATCGCCCTGAAAAAAGGTGTAGAAGATAGCAAAAATGTGCTGGTGTTAAAGCGGGATGAACAAAAAGAGGCTCGCTCTCTTGTAGATGGCAAGAAAAGTGAGCTTGATGCCAAAATGGCAGAACAAAATCAATTGATAGAGTCTATCAATAATGATATCGCATTGCAGGAAGAAATGTATGAAGAATCCACGAAGCTGGAGCAGGAACTAAAAGACAGTATTCGGTCAAGTTTGTCTTCGTCAAATTCTTCGGTGAATTCTACGACGCCTTCCGGACAGACATTGCGCTATAGCGGCGGTCCGTTCGCATTTCCTGCGCCCAGCCTAATATATGTCTCCTCAAATTATGGCTACCGCACCCACCCAATTACCGGTCAGCCGTATAAATTCCATTCAGGGGTTGACCTTGCTGCACCGCAGGGAAGCAATACCGTGGCGGCAGAAGCAGGAGTTGTCCGCATGGCAGGCTGGAACGGAGGCTATGGCAACTGCGTCATTATTGACCATGGAAGCGGCGTGGCAACTCTTTATGGGCATAACTCCAAACTTTTGGTATCGGCAGGCCAGACGGTCAGCAAGGGACAGGTGATTGCAAAAGTAGGGTCGACCGGCAATTCAACCGGACCACACCTGCACTTTGAAGTGCTGATCAATGGGTCAACAACCGATCCGGCGCCCTATATTGGGCTTGGCTAATGGGTAAGACTGCTAACCAAAAATTTCTCAGGCAAATTACTTAAAGAACATTTTGATATATAGGGAGATGCAGGCTTTGTATAACAAAAAACATCTGGTATTGACAGCGGCGGTTACTGCTGTAGTGGTTTTTCTGTCTACTTCTGCGTTTTTTATTGGAGAAGGAGGAATGACAGGGGAAAAACTGGTAAAAGCAAGAAAAATGATTGTTGATAATTATGTGGACCCATTGTCGCAGGAACAGCAGGAAAGAATGGATGATGCAGCCATCAGCGCCATGGTGGACAGCCTAGGCGACCCATACAGCCGGTATCTGAACGAGCAGGATTTTGCTGATTATCAGGAAGAGAATGAGGAAGAGTATGTTGGAATCGGAATCTCTGTAACCTTTACTCCTGAGGATAATACGCTGACAGTAATGTCTCCGTATGACAATTCCCCTGCGCAGAAAGCGGGAATTTTGCCCGGGGACCGCATTGTGCGCGTAGACGGCGTGGAAGTTACGGCAGAGACATACAATGACGTCATTAACCATATTAAAGATGAGAATGCAAAAGAGGGAGAGCAAATCGTTCTGTCCATAGAACGCGGAGAAGAGAACGAACAATTGGATATTACGGTAAAGCGCGGTCATGTTGACATTCAAACGATTACTACAAAAATGTTTGGAAATTCCATCGGATATATTCGAATAGCGCAGTTTATTAACCGAACCGAGGAAGATTTTAAAGCAGGTTTAGAACAGCTGAAAGCTGATGGGATGAAAGGGCTGATCATCGATCTTAGGAATAATCCGGGCGGCTATGCGCATACGGTTCTTTCCATGGCGGATATGCTGCTGCCGGAGGGGACCATTGCATACCTTGAGGATAACAAGGGCAGACGGGAATATTTTGAGTCAGATGCAGAAGAATTGGGACTTGATATGGTGGTTTTAATTAACGGCGGAACTGCCAGCGCGGCAGAACTTTTAGCAGGCAGCATCCAGGCATATGGCTTGGGGACCTTGGTTGGAGAAAAAAGTTTTGGAAAGGCTGTAGGGCAATCGCCGCTTGCACTGACAAAAAATTCGGCAATTTATTTGACCAACGCAAGATATTACACGCCAAAGGGTGAGTGTATCGATAAAAAAGGGATTGAACCGGACGAGGTAGTGGAGCTTGCTCCGGAATTATACAGCAGGCTCACGCTTTTAACATTAGAGGAAGATACTCAGCTTTCCAGGGGAATCGAAATTCTGACAGAGAAAATCGGCGCATAGATTGCTGCCATTAACAAGTTCTTTTGGGGAAAATCCAATGCGTAAAAAACGGGAATGCCTGCAAACGAAATGGGAATGTCTCGGACACTCCCGTTTTGTTTGTATGATTCAATGGAAATGAGAGATACTGTATTTTAGAAAACACCGGGAGGAATCCGATGAATTACCTTATTTTATTTACTATGCTTTATGCTGCGCTTTTCCTTTTGTTGTCGATTTCTGCGATATGTGTGCCTGCAAAAAAAGGGATAGGGAAGCAATATACGTGGAAGGATTATTTTCCATATGCAGCGGGGCTGGTCGCCATTTTTATTCTTCAATTGCTTGTTTGTGCGATCCTTCCAGGTCATAAGCAGGACAGCGGCCTATTTCAAGCGTGGACCTCATTTGGGTTGGAGCATAAAATGTCGGAGTATTATACCACAGATCTGTATGTGGATTATCCGCCGGTTTATTTAAGCCTTTTGTATGGGATTGGTAAAATAGCTGCGCTTTTTGGAATCGATCCGGGGACAGGCGGCTATATTGTCATGATCAAACTGATTCCTATTTTATGTGACTCGGTGTTTACGGTGTTTTTGTTCCTGTTGGCAAAAGAAAAGTTTGGGCTGCAAAAAGCCGGCGTGCTGGCTCTTTTAACGGCGGTCAATCCGGCAATGATTCTCAATTCTACGATTTGGGGTCAGGTGGACAGCTTTGTATTTTTGCTGACGCTTGCAATGCTGTTTACGCTATATAGCAAACAATATGTGCTGTCTTGTGGCTTGTTTGCGTTTAGTTTTTTAACCAAACCGCAAATGATTATCTTTGCGCCGCTGGTTGGCTTTACAATTTTATCGGACTTTATATCTTGTTTTCAGGACAAAGCACTGAGAAACCATATGATTAGGCAGCTGGCGCTTTCGATTCTGGCAATAGTGGTTGTGCTCTTGGTGGTTCCTCTTCCGATTACAGGGCTGCGGTATGAGCTTTTATATGAGCGCTATTTAAACGCCGTTGGCTTGTATCCTTATGCAACGATAAATGCTGCCAATTTATACGGCGCTTTCGGGCTCAATTGGGCAGAGAGCTCACAAAAGTTTTTATTTTTAAGCTATCAGCAATGGGGCTTTGTGTTTATTGTGATTATGTCACTCATTATTGGAGCGGCTAGTTTTAGGATAAAAGACAGGAAACGCATTTTTTACCTTGCCGCTTTTACAGTGGCAACGATATTTATGTTTGCCCACACGATGCACGAACGGTATCTTTACAGCCTGCTGCCGCTGCTTCTCATCCTTTTCGTCATTTCCGGGGATAAGCGGATGCTCTTTTTGTATGGCGCCTTTTCGCTGACGCAGTTTTTAAATGCCGGTCAAGTGCTGGTTTTAAACCTAAAAGATGATTTCATATATGGGGATAATGTGTTTTTTATCCTTCTTTCCTGGACACAATTGATACTGTATGCCATCATGGTTTGGTCATGGTATCAGATGTTAGTGAAACAAAAGATAAAAGACAGCCTGTGCCATGTAAGCACAGGACATTCTTCTTCTTTTAAAAATAAATCAAAGAAGGGAACAGAGACGGTGAAAAAGAAATGGGAAATGGCAATCCAGCCAAGGGCAAAAGAAGTTCGTCTGGAGCGAAAAGATGTGTTGATCATGGTTGTACTCAGCTTGTTTTACGCTGTTTTTGCCTTTTGGAATTTGGGGTCACATTCTGTGCCGGAAAACGGGTGGTATGTTGAGGAAAAAGAGGAACGGGCGGTAATTGATTTAGGGCAGGTCTGCGATTTAAAACAAATTTATGCATATGCCGGCTGGATTGACCGCCGGGAATCGGACAGCGAAGTGGCGCGCGATATTGACTTGGAAGTTTCTACGGACGGGACGGTATGGAAAAAATTAAACAAAGACATGAAGCTGACCGACGTTTGGCGCTGGAATGTTACTTCTGTGGATGCAAGGGCACGCTATATTTGTCTTACGGCAGATGACGGGCGGTTTTATATTAACGAGCTGGCGTTTTACGGGGAGACGGAAGAAGAGCGATATCAACCGGTCAGAGCATATAGCTTGTCGGGAAATGACACCACTGAATTTTTGATTGATGAACAGGACCGCGTAGTGTATGATTTTAGCTGGTATGACGGAACGTATTTCGATGAAATTTATCATCCTCGCACTGCTTACGAAAACCTTACCCACCGGTATCCGTATGAGAATACGCATCCGCCTTTGGGAAAATTGATCATCGCAGGCGGCATTGCACTGTTTGGCATGAATCCGTTTGGGTGGCGCTTTTTTGGAACGCTTTGCGGCGTTTTGATGGTGCCGCTGGCATATATGATGGGTAAAAAAATGTTCAAAAGCAGCTTTTTTGCCTTTTGTGCAGCATTTTTATTTACCTTTGACTTTATGCATTTGTCCCAAACCCGCCTGGCAACCATTGACTCTTATACAACGCTTTTTGTAATGGGCATGTATTATTTTATGTATTTATACCTGCAAAAAAGTTTCTATCAATATCGTTTAAGAGAAACACTTTTGCCCCTTTTGCTCAGCGGAATTTGTTTTGGATTGGGTGCGGCGACAAAATGGCAGGGAATTTATGCGGGTACGGGTCTTGCTTTCCTGTTTTTTGCCAGCCTGGTGCGGCGGTATTTGGAATACCGCAAAGCCTGCCGTACGGCAAATCCGGACAAACAAATGCGCCATATCATCGAAAGCTTTGTTCCTATGACGCTAAAAACAGTTCTGTTTGCAACGCTGTTTTTTGTTGTTGTGCCGGGAGTAATTTATTTTCTCTCTTATATTCCGGCAATGATGACGCCGTCAACGGGATTGGAATTTTTCTTTACGAACCAGCCATCGATGTATGAATATCACAGCGGTTTACAAGATGATCACCCGTATGGCTCGGCGTGGTGGAGCTGGCCGCTTGATCTGCGCCCGCTTTATGCGTATTCGCCAAACCGGAGCTTTGTGCCTGAAGGGACGTCGATGGGGATTTCCTCCTTTGGAAACCCGTTTATCTGGTGGCTGACAATTCCTGTAATTATCGGAGGAGTTGTGCAGGTAATCAGAAAAAAAGGCAGTCGGGAACTGACGGTGATTTTAATTGGCTTTGCGTCTATGTATCTCCCATGGGTGCTGGTGCCCCGCGTGGCTTTTATTTACCATTTCTTTCCCTGTGTGATTTTTGTGGTGTTAGGGATTGTGTATTTTATGAAACAAATAGTAGAAAAAGACCCAAAAGAGAAAAAGTATATTTATGTATATCTTGCGGCAGTGTTCCTTTTGTTTATCATGTTTTATCCGGTTTTGACCGGAATTGCTGTACCAACGGCGTATGTAGAGACGTGCCTGAAATGGCTGCCGACATGGGTATTGGGTTAAAACGGGGGAGTGAAAATGCAGACAGAAGGGAAAAATACCATCGAGGGCCGCAATCCTGTGTGGGAAGCGCTTCGAGCTGGAGCGGCGCTGGATAAAATACTGGTGAGTGAAACAGCGCGGCGCGAATCGATTGGAAAAATCATTGCGGAAGCAAAAAAACAGGGGATCCCGGTACAGACAGTGCATCCGCAAAAACTGGAAGAACTTGCGGAAACACAAGCGTGCCAAGGAGTGATTGCCTTGTGTGCGGAGGTAAAATATGCTTCGCTCGAAGATTTGTTTGCCCACGCGGGAAAAAAGGGACAGCCGCCGTTTTTTATCCTTGCGGATGAAATTACGGACCCGCATAATCTGGGAGCAATTATCCGTACGGCAAATGCCGCCGGAGCGGATGGTGTGATCATTGCTAAAAACCGTTCTGCAGGAGTGAATGCTATCGTGGCAAAAACGTCTGCGGGAGCGGTGCACTACACACCGATTGCCCGCGTGACGAATTTGGGGCAGACGATCGATCGGCTGAAAGAGAGAGGTGTTTGGGTGACTGGCGCGGATATGAGCGGCGAGACCAGCTTGTTTCAAAGCGATTTGAAAGGGCCTATTACCCTGGTTGTAGGATCGGAAGGCAAAGGAATCAGCCGACTGATACGTGAAAAATGCGATTTTTTGGTGCAGATTCCAATGTTTGGGGAAATTAATTCACTAAATGCATCGGTTGCGGCTGCTGTTTTTATGTATGAAATTGTCCGGCAAAGAACCGGTCAAAAATAGAATGCAGGAAGAGAAAGAAAGGATTGTGTAAATATGTATCTTGGTGTGGATTTAGGTGGAATCAATATTGCGGTTGGCTTGGTAGATGATAATTATCAGATTATTCAGAAGGAATCTGTTCCAACAGGCAGACTCCGTTCATTTGAAGAAATTATGAAAGACATGGCAGATTTGTGCCGAAAAGTAACCGAGGATGCGGGCTATTCCATGTCAGACGTAAAAAGCATCGGAATCGGCAGCCCGGGGACTCCGGATGTTGTGAACAAGCGGATTGTTTACACCAATAACATTGTGAATTTTGTGGATGTATACCTGGAAAAAGAGCTGCAGAAATATTTTCCGAACATGACCGTTTATGTGGAAAACGATGCCAATGCAGCAGCATATGGAGAAATTATCGCAGGCGCGGCAAAAGAATTTTCAACAGCGGTCGTTGTGACGCTCGGCACAGGCGTTGGGGGCGGCGTGATTATTGATAATAAGATTTATGCCGGATTCAATCATGCCGGAAGCGAAGTGGGGCATATGGTGATTGTAAAGGACGGCGTGGGATGTACTTGCGGGCGTCGGGGCTGTTTTGAAGTCTATGCTTCGGCAACGGCTTTGATCCGCGAAACAGCGGAAATAATCGAGCAGTACCCGGACAGTATTATTCATGAAATGATTGAGCATGATCCGGAAAAAATAAGCGGAAAATCGGCATTTATTGCGGCGAGACAGGGGGATGCAGCCGGTCAGAAAATTGTGGATCAATATGTGGAATATCTTGGCACAGGGATTGCCAACTTGATTAACATTTTCCAGCCGGAGGCTGTGGTTATCGGCGGCGGAATCAGCAAAGAAGGGGAAAATCTCTTGGTTCCGCTTCGGGAGTATACGAAAAAGAACTGCTACACCCGGGGCGTGGAGCAGTCACAGATTATAAAAGCTAAGCTGGGCAATGACGCCGGCATTATCGGTGCGGCTATGCTCTGGCAGCAACAGTAATTCTTCATCTTTGACGCTGAACATAAAATAAACCCGTCTGGGCATCCAGGCGGGTTTATTTTATGGGTTAAATTTACAAATAAATTACAAATGTTCGGGGTATTATTACACAGCAGTTAAGATTGTAATAAATATAGCCTATTTACTTGATTTCATATTCATGGAAATTTATAATAACAGTATAGAAATAGCATACAAGAATATACGGTCTGATGATTGATGAATGAGGAGAAAATAAGAATGAAACCAATTGTCCCGTCATACATAATATAAAATACATGTGCAATAACAAGCAATTTCCAAAGACTTTTAATCTGCGTCGGCAGAACGTAATCACGTAGGAAATTGCTTTTCGCTCTGCGCGCGTTGTTGCGGTAAGGAGGAGAAAAGTTATTATGGGTTTGCTGGAATCGTATTCCTGGAACGATTTTTCAAATCTTGTGATTCAAAAATCCAAGCAATACCATCATGTTGCCGCGCGGCGCAAAAGGATACAGATAGACACGCAGGAAGCTTATCAAATGCTCTTGAATCAACCGGAACTGCAGATGGCATTGGGAGAATCGTGCAAAAAAAACAGCCTGATACAAAATGTTTACTACTTGCCGTCATCACCGCAGATTGAGGATGAGAATATGGCATTGTTATTCTTTCTTTACGAACGGGTTGCCTATCTAAAAAATGATGCAGATGTCATTTGTGGGTTTGGCCTGCAAGGGATTTGCAAAGAAGGCATTTGCATGCTGGAGACATTAAAGGAGCGTGGAGCATATAACCCTTATGTGAGCCTGTTTTTCCGGAACAAAGAAATTCCGCAAGACAACCGAAACGTCAATCTGTACCGGATGAAAGGGAGCGGCAAAGAACAAAGAGCGGAACCGTTTTTATCTTATTTGCAAAACGCTGCTGCGCTGGCAGGAGTCTATACAATTCCTTTATCCGGTTACGCGCCGGAAGAATTTTTCGAAAATTCACAGCTGCTAGAACTCCTAACATGCGTTAAGGAAACATATGTGATGTTTTGCCAGAATAGCTCTGTCAGCGCGTATCTGCTGCAAACCTAAAGAGCAGTTACAGGCATAAACACCACACAAATATTATACTGTTATGTACCGGATGCCGGCATTGCCGGTATCCGGTATAATTTTTTACGTCTGGATGCTTCCCCCTGCGGTTCGTTTTTGGAGGCTTGGGTTGCTGCTAAAAAGCTGCGTGCGGATTCTGCTGTTTTTCTCCGCGCATGAGGCTAAAAGCGTTGCACAGATCCTAAAAAGGATCTGCTATATTATATGCCAAGTTTATAAAAAAGGATTCTGTTGGATGAATATTGACAGGAAATTTTGGCAAAGCAACCTTGTTTAATAGTAAATGAGAATTTCCTGGGTGTCTTCCAGCCACGCAACTTCACAGCCAAGCGTTTGCATGGCAAAGCGAAGAGGGACAAGGGTGGAGTTGCCGGACAGCTGAGGAGGCGTGTCCAAAGGGAAATAAATTCCATTTACCAAAGCTTTGTCATCCCCTATTTTCAATCTGATTTCTGTGCCGGAGGATGAGAGTGTGATTTGGCGAAAGGCGGCATCCCATTGCACGCTGCCGCCAACCCCCTCCACAACAGCACGAATGGGGAGCATGGTGGTGCCGTTAATCAGCTGGGGAGTAGCGTCTAAGGTTTGGCTGCTTCCGTTTATATCAATTTCTTTTTTCCCAATCTGCAAATGAATGTAACTTCTACCGCCGGCAAGTTCTTCAATGCTTGGAAGTTTAGTCGCCAGGGGAGTTATCCAGCCAGCAGTTCCGTTTTCAGTTGTAATTGGAATTACACCAGAACGGCAAAAGCCGCCGTCGGAAAATTCCGGACGGACAACCCAATCCCCCGAAGAGTTGATAAATCCCCATTTTCCATTCTGACAGACGGCGGCAATCCCTTCGGAAAAGGGTTTAGCACCGTCAAATTTTGCCGGGACAATCAACTCTCCGGCGGTATTCATATAGCCCCATTTTCCGCCGGATTTTACCGGATAAACTCCTTCGGCCAATTCACCAATGGCTTCAAACTGAGCAGGAATACACAGGGTTCCGTTTTCATTCAGCACGCCGAATTTTCCATTTTTGGATACGATTGCATACCCGCTGCGAAATGTTTCCGCACTATCCCACAAAAGGTCGGAGACGGGCATGCCGCTCCGATCAATATATCCCCATTTCCCGTCGCAATTTACCGCTGCAATGCCGTCGTGAAAGTCAAGGGCAACATCAAAAACAGGATGGATGACGAGAGAGCCCAAACTGTCGATATAGCCATATTTTCCGTCGGATAAAATACATGCTCTGCCATCATGAAAGTCATACGCTTCTTCATAGCAAAAATCAATTGCCGTATTCCCGTCAGAGGTGATGTAGCCATATTTCCCGTCTTTTTTAACCCGCGCCAAAGAATCGGTAAAATCATTGGCTTCGTCATACTGCGGCGCAATGGCAAGACTGCCGTTTTGACCGAGATATCCCCATTTTCCGTCCTGCATAACTGCCGCAAATCCGCCGGAATATTGAAAAGCCTGGTCATACGCCGGCTCCGCAGCGGTACTTCCGTCTGAACGGATATATCCATATTGGCTGCCGGAAAGAACCAACAGGAACCCGTCAGACTCTGCGCCCAAATAATCCCATATAAATGGGATTTTTACAGAGCCGTCGCTGGCAACAGCCCCCCATTTTAAATCTTTTTCTGCGCGCGCCAATCCATTTTCAAAAGGATAGGTCAGGTGATATTCCTCTTCCGTTAAATATGTATAATTTTTTGTGTTGAGTGCATAGCCGGACATGGCTTGCCAAAGGAGCAAAAATAAAAAACAAATAGCTGCTGACCTTTTCATACTTCATATTCTCCTTTTATCTCCAAAAAATGAAAAAAAAGGGAGCTTCTGTCCAGAAGCCCCCGCTTACTTATTCATCGCCAAAACAAATTCCAATTCCTTTTGCCACCTGCACCATTTCGCAGTGGGGATCTACGCCTTTGTTTTTCCCAATTACATCTTCCAAAGACTCATAAGACATATCATCGCCTTTTAGGGTAACCATGTTGCCAAACTTTCCTGCCATCACAAGTTCAACGGCTTCTGAGCCGTAACGGGTAGAGAGAATCCTGTCGCGTGCGGTTGGCGTTCCCCCGCGCTGAATATGACCTAAGATCGTCGCACGTGATTCCAGGCCAACCAGTGCTTCCAGTTCTTCTGCCACTTTGGTACCGATTCCGCCAAGACGAATCGGATCCGGACTGTCGGCAATTACTTTATTGACATGCATTTCGCCTGTAATAGATTTTGCCCCTTCCGCCACAACAACAATGCTAAACTTGCGGCCTTTTTCTTTGCGTGCAATCAGAGCCTGTGCAATTTTGTTAATATCATATGGGAGCTCAGGAATCATAATAGCATCCGCGCCGCCTGCAATACCGGCAGCTAAGGCAATCCATCCGGCATAGCGGCCCATAACTTCCAAAACCATAATTCGGTTATGCGATGCAGCCGTAGTGTGCAAGCGGTCAAGCGTTTCGCTGGCCACGCTGACAGCGGTGTCAAAACCAAAAGTATAATCGGTGCAAGCCAAATCGTTGTCAATTGTTTTCGGTACGCCCACCACCTTAACACCTTTTCTCGCAAAATCACGTCCGCTGGTCAGTGTTCCGTCGCCGCCGATGATAATCATGGCGTCAATCCCGTTTTTCTTAATATTTTCAACACCGACGTCAGAAACATCGCGGTATACGGTTTTTCCGTTTTCTTCAAACGGATATTGAAATAAATTATCCTTGTTGGAACTGTTAAGAATGGTACCGCCAATTGGCAAAATACCGGAGACCGCGTCGAGATCGAGCGGAATAACGTTGTTATGATACAAGCCGTTGTAGCCGTGTTTAAAACCTACAACCTCAAGACCGTATTTTAAGACAGCAGTGCGGACAACCGCGCGGATAACCGGATTTAAGCCGGGGCAATCGCCGCCGCCTGTCATCACACCGATTTTTTTTATTGTGTCAGACATATATGAGCCTCCTATAAATTTAATTCCTTAAAATGTATTCGTGTACATTTTACTCCATTTTATGAAAAAATTCAACATTTTTTTAAAAAAACTGTAATTTTTCCTGAATTATGGTATAATAAATAGGAATCTGCTTACCATAAAAATTTTATGCAGTTTGAATAAATATAAAAACAGCAATCAAAATTCAAATTTTATTTTTAACAATTTGGGTGAATTTTATGAGGACAAAACGGATAAAAATAGGTTCGGAAACAGAATATTATTTGCTAAAAGAACCGGCAAAGTGTTTGGCAGAAGGCGGGCTGGTTGTTTTTCCGACAGAAACAGTTTACGGCCTTGGGGCAAACGCCCTGCTGGAAGAAAGTGTGAAAAATATTTTTAAAGCAAAGGGCAGACCATCGGACAACCCCTTAATTGTTCATGTGGCGTCGAAAAATCAGGTGAGCGAGGTAGTTTCAGCCATCCCAAAAGTGGCTGAGAAAGTCATGGAGCATTTGTGGCCGGGGCCGATTACCCTGATTATGCCGCGCGCAAGCCGCATTTCGAACGCAGTAACCGCGGGGCTTGATACCGTGGCGGTTCGTTTTCCTTCCCATCCGGTTGCACGCAGACTCTTGGAAGAAGCCGGTGTGCCGGTTGCGGCGCCCAGTGCGAACACTTCCGGCAGACCCAGTCCAACGAAAGCGGCACACGTAGTAGAGGATTTGGATGGAAAAGTAGACTACATCCTCGATGGGGGTAACTGCAGCGTAGGTCTTGAGTCAACTGTTTTGGACACAACGGTTACGCCGCCGCAGATCCTTCGCCCGGGCGGAATTTCCAAACAGCAGCTGGAAGAAATTTTGGGACAAGTGGTATATGATCCGGGGCTGACCAACCAAAGAGCCGTGCCGAAAAGCCCGGGCATGAAATATAAACATTATGCACCCAAGGCGCAGATGACGATTGTAGAAGGCAAAGATATTGCCGGCTGTATCGGCAGACTTTTGGAGAAAGAACTTACACAGGGGAAGAAGATTGGTGTTTTGACCTCGGGAAACCACGATTATCCGGCAGATTTTATCATTGATGCCGGAGAAAGTGCAGAGGAATACGCGGCGAATCTGTTTGATGCGCTTCGTGAATTTGATGCCAAAGGCGCAGATGTAATTTTAGCAGAACTGCCTTTTGGAGAAAGCGGGATTGAGCCGGCAATCCGCAACCGGATTTATAAAGCGGCAGGAGGGAATGTGATCAAATGCTGATTCGGAATATGGTGCGGGAAGATATTGACAGCGTTTTAGAAATCGAACAGGAGTGTTTTACCCAGCCGTGGACAAAAAATATGTTTCTGGGCGAATTGGCTCAGCCGGTTACGCTATACCGTGTTGCAGTTGTAGATGGGACGCCCGTCGGCTATATGGGGATGTATCGTATCGTGGATGAGGGTCATATTACCAATATCGCTGTAAAAAAAGCTTTCCGGGGCCGCGGCATAGGCAGCTGTCTGATGGAATCCTTTTTGCAGTTAGGCGAAGACGGCCTGCTCTCTTTTTTAACACTTGAAGTGAGGGAGTCGAATCAAAAAGCCATTCGTCTGTACCAAAAATATGGATTTCGGCAGGTGGGCAGACGTCCGCGCTATTATGAAAATGCAGAAGATGCGCTTTTGATGACGCGGTATTTTGAGCAGGAGGATAAACGCAATGGATAAATTGATTTTGGGGATTGAATCCTCATGCGATGAAACCGCCGCGGCTGTGGTTTTAAATGGGCGGACGGTTCTTTCTAATGTCATTTCTTCACAGATTGAAATACATAAAAAATATGGCGGCGTTGTTCCGGAAATAGCCTCACGAAACCATGTTTTAAACATTTCGCAGGTGATTGACAGCGCGCTTTGCGAGGCAGGAAAAACGTTTGATGATTTAGATGCTGTGGCAGTTACTTACGGTCCGGGGTTAATTGGCGCCCTTTTAGTCGGCGTTTCAACCGCAAAAGCCATTTCTTTTGCCAAAGGTTTGCCGCTTGTGGCAGTTAATCATATTCATGGACATATTGCCGCAAACTATATTGAACATCCTGACCTTGCACCGCCTTTCGTTTGCCTGGTGGCTTCGGGCGGACACAGCCACATTGTGTATGTAAAGGATTATATGAATTTTGAAATTCTCGGCAGAACACGCGATGATGCGGCGGGAGAGGCGTTTGACAAGATTGCGCGCGTGCTGGGATTGGGTTATCCGGGCGGACCGAAAATTGAAAAACTGGCAGAGAAAGGAAATACAGATGCCGTTTTATTTCCGCAGGTAGAATTTTCAGACAGTTCTTTTGATTTTAGTTTCAGCGGAGTAAAAACGGCGGTAATCAATTATCTGCATAAACTGAAACAGCGGGGGGAAAATTATTGTGCTGCAGATATTGCAGCAAGCTTCCAGTACGCGGTGGTCAATGTTTTAACAGAACACACCATGCGTGCGGCGCAGGCGAAGAAAACGGATCAGGTTGTTTTGGCCGGAGGCGTGAGTGCAAACGGTGCATTGCGCCGTTCCTTTGAAAAAGCGGCGGAACAATTTGGGAAAAAACTCTATTATCCGCGACCGCTGCTGTGTACGGATAATGCGGCGATGATTGCTTGCGCAGGATATTATAAAGCACAGAGCGGAGAATATGCAGACCGTTCGCTCAACGCGGTGGCAAATTTGAAACTGTAAAAAAGCAATTTGGGGAAAGATAACAAAGTGTGGCTAAAATAGAATATGATTTTTGAAAAGAAATCACGAAAGGCACAAAATAGGACGCCGGTTAGGAGGGCTTTATGGCAAGAACAAGCAAGAAAAAACGAAGCAATCGTTTGGGGTTGTTTTTTGGATTGGCAGTTGTTGTACTGGTTGTGATCTTCGGTACACTGCTGGCTTCGGACTATACGGGATCATCGCGCGCAGGCACAGAGCAGACAGACGCTGATCTTTTGGAAGTCACGGTTGCGCAAGGGGCTTCCACGGCGGAGATTGCGCAGCAGCTAAACAAGCAGGGGATCATTCGCTATCCTTTGTTTTTCCGCATCGTTTCTAGGCTTGGCGGACACGATGCAGATTATAAGCAGGGAACATTTTTGCTAAAGCCAAAATGCGGTTATCAAACCATTTTCCAAACGCTGAGCGATCCGGCGTCCGGGCAGAATCATTCCGTTAAGATTACAATTCCTGAGGGATTTGAATTTCGGCAGATTGCCGACCGACTGGAAGAGGCGGGATTGATTGATCGGGATGTTTTTTATGATTTGGCAGAAAACGAACCGTTTGATTATGATTTTATTCGGGATTTGCCTCAGAGAGAAAACCGATTAGAAGGCTATCTCTTCCCGGATACGTATTTGTTTACAAAAGATACGGATACGGAAAAGACGATTCTTGACGCTATGCTGAAGCGCTTTGATGAGGTGGTAAACACCGATGCAAACCGTGCGCGCGCCCAAGAGCTGGGAATGTCGTTAGACGAGGTCGTAACGCTGGCATCGGTGATAGAACGGGAAGCGCTTGGGGATGCTGACAGAAAAGATGTGTCCAGCGTCTTCCATAACCGGCTGAAGAGTACAGAATATCCCTATCTGCAATCGTGTGCAACCGTGCAATATGTTTTGCAGGAACGCAAAGCGGTGCTGTCAGAAGCGGATACAAAAATATCCTCGCCGTATAATACGTATCAAAACAAAGGTCTCCCAATAGGTCCAATCGCTTCGCCGGGAGCGGCATCCATTGAGGCGGCGCTTTATCCGAACCAGACCGATTACCTGTTTTTTGTGCTGGGCTCTGACGGAGAGCATCATTTTTCCAAAACATATGAAGAGCATTTGGCGAATATGAAAAAATAAGAGCGCAAGACGGATTGCTTGGGGATGGAGCAAGAACTGCGCACAGTCCATGTGATCCGCTCTCGCACGTAATATGAAAATACGGCATGTGCACGTCCTGCGTGCAAACAAATATTTCGTCTTGGTTGTTTAAATTTTAATTTACCAGGCATATGCCAAACAGCCGAAATTCATCTACCTGTATTGCACATAAAATCTAGCGTACAGAAATATATCAAACAAAGAGAGAAGTAAATTTTAAGACAGACGGGAAATAGCGGTGCGTTTATTCATTTTAAAACAGCCCGATTTGGCATAGGGACCAAATCAGGCTGTTTTCTGGAGATTTATTAAAAATTTTTTAAAATATGGAGTTATTATTTTTCCTATGTTAAGGAATATGATCGTGCTGAAATATTTCTATACTCGAATTAAAAAGTATTAACTGCGGTGAAAATAGGATAAGGAAAAACAAATTATACCTAAAAGAAGACAGACAGAATACGGCGTTGAAAGTGTTCGGCAGTGTTTTGTAAATCCTTAAACATATTTATTTCCTGCACGGGATAACGGCTTATTTCAATTGTTATATCTTTTTTTCAGTTAAAACCATTTTCTTGATTTTAACGCACAATTTTGGTATACTATTTTCGTTGGGCTTTTTATTGTAAAATTCATTTCATGGGAAAAAGGAAGGCAGGAAAAATACGAATGAAGAAAAACGAGTATGGTAACGACAGTATTTCATCTTTAAAAGGAGCGGATCGGGTTCGGCTTCGTCCGGGCGTTATTTTCGGTTCAGACGGAATCGAAGGGTGTGAGCATTCCTTTTTTGAGATTTTGTCCAATTCCATTGATGAAGCGCGCGAAGGCTATGGAACAGAAATCGAAATCACGCGTTTTATGGATAAATCCATTGAGGTAAAAGACCACGGACGCGGAATTCCCATGGATTATAATGAAAAAGAACAGCGCTACAACTGGGAACTGGTTTTTTGTGAACTGTATGCAGGCGGAAAATATCAAAACAATTCCGGGGAAAACTATGAGTACAGTTTGGGGTTAAACGGTTTGGGAAGCTGCGCTACACAGTATAGTTCATCGTTTATGGACGTAGAGGTTGTGCGCGATGGAAATCGTTATACCATGCACTTTGAAAAAGGCGAGCCGGTCGGAGAGCTGAGCGTAGAGCCGAAAAAAACAAAACAAACGGGAACAACCATACGCTGGCGGCCGGACATGGAAGTTTTTACAGATATTAATATCCCGCTGGAATATTATCAGGACGTCTTAAAAAAGCAGGCGGTGGTAAATGCCGGCTTAAAATTTATTTTATATAACCAGACCGTAGACGGCTGGGACATGACAGAATATATTTATGAAAACGGGATAACGGATTATATTAAAGAAATCTCGGCGGCAAAAGAAATCACTCCGGTGCAGTATTTTGAAGCGGAACGAAAAGGAAGAGACCGGGAAGATAAGCCAGAATATAAGGTCAAAATGCAGGTTGCTTTTTGTTTTAACAACGAAATCAATTTGCTTGAGTATTATCACAACTCCAGCTTTTTAGAGTACGGCGGTTCACCGGACAAGGCAGTAAAAAATGCATTTGTTTATGAGATTGATCAATATTTAAAAAATAATGGGAAATATAATAAAAATGAAAGCAAAATTAATTTTGTGGATGTTTCTGACAGCTTGATTTTAGTGACAAATTCATTTTCTACGATCACAAGTTATGAAAATCAGACAAAAAAGGCAATCACAAATAAATTTATTCAAGAGGCTATGACGGAAGTTTTGCGCCATCAGCTGGAAGTGTATTTCATTGAAAATAAGCAGGAAGCGGAAAAAATAGCCGAGCAGGTATTAATCAACAAGCGCAGCCGAGAGAGCGCAGAAAAAGCGCGTATCAATGTGAAAAAGAAGCTGTCCGGCAGCGTGGACATGACGAACCGGATCAGTAAGTTTGTCGACTGCCGGACAAAAGATGTCAGCCGCCGGGAAATTTATATCGTAGAGGGGGATTCTGCGCTTGGGTCTTGTAAAACAGGCAGAGATTCTGAATTTCAGGCGATTATTCCGGTGCGCGGAAAAATTTTAAACTGTTTAAAGGCGGATTTTGATAAAATTTTTAAAAATGATATTATTGTTGATTTGATCAAGGTTTTAGGCTGCGGCATTGAGGTAAAACATAAAAACAGCAAAGATTTAAATACCTTTGACATTGATAACCTGCGCTGGAATAAGGTCATTATCTGTACGGATGCGGATGTGGACGGATTTCAGATTCGGACGCTGATCCTTACCATGGTGTATGTTTTAATGCCTACGCTGATTGAAAAGGGAAAAATGTTTATTGCGGAATCTCCGCTGTTTGAAATTACTTGCGGGAAAGAAACGTTTTTTGCTTATAACGAAAAAGAAAAACAGGAGATTGTAGAAAAACTAGAAGGGAAAAAATATTCGATTCAGCGCTCAAAAGGGCTGGGCGAAAATGAACCGGAGATGATGTGGCAGACGACAATGAACCCGGAAACGCGGAGGCTCATAAAGGTCAAGTCGGACGATGCGCAGAAGACCTTTCAGATGTTTGATATGCTTTTGGGGGATAATCTGCAGGCGAGAAAAGATTTTATTGCACAATATGGGCATTTATATCTTGACATGGCGGATGTAAGCTAAGCCTGCAAGGGGCTTGCAAAAAATAAAATGGTATTTATTCTAAAAGGAGGGCGCGTATGTTGACAAAAATGAATCAATGGGTAGCTCTGTTATCAGCTGTTGGTTTAACAATGCTGGCGATTCATTTTTTCAGCCGTCCGCAGCAGGCGTTTCATCAGCTTGGAATTGTTTTAGGCGCTGCCATTGCGGTAATCGGTTTGATTCAGCTGGCCAGTTTTTTTCTCAGCCGCCGAAAACCAAAGACGGAAGAAAGCAGACAGGCAAAGACTTCGTGGCTTTCTGCAGCAACCGGCACAGCAACCGCTTTGATTGGTATTATCCTAATGAGTAATACAGGGATTTTGGTTTTTGCAGTGCAGACGCTGTTTGCGCTGTGGGCGGTGTTTTTAGGAATTATTAAAATTATTATTTCCATTCAATATAAACTGGATGAAGAACCAACTTGGACCATAGAGCTGGCGCTGGGACTGTTGTCTTTGGGCTTGGGTGCCGTGCTCTTTCTTTTAGACCGCGAAGCCGTGTTTCTTTCAGCTGTAATTACTGGTATTTATTTGTCTGTATACAGCATATATTGTTATGTGGACTTTGGGATTCAGTTTTCCAGAGAATGGAAAGAGAGACATAAAAAATAAGACCATGCCGAAACGGAAATATGCTATGGAGAAGCGGATGGCAGGTTGTCCCATTTTGAATAAAATGGCTTGGTAATTTTTCATTGCAGTGGAATATTATTAGACAGGGGAGAAACAATGGGTAAAATAAGACGGAAAATCAGCCAAAGCCTGCCGATTTGGGTGGAAGCATTGTTTCCTCAGCGCCTCATGCGGCAGATTAAGGAACAGCTAAAACTGGATGGGAGCGGAGTTGTATTAAAAGAGCATAATATCATGCGTCCGGGTTTTGAAAAACCGTATGAAGAAAGCAAGTATAAGACAGAAGTTTTTCTGCACTTAAGCGAAGAACGGGGCAGCCGGTTTGGGCATATGGATTTTGCATTTGGACGCTTGGTATATTCTTTTGGGTGTTACGACGCAAGCAGCCACCGCTTTTTTGATATGTTCAGCGATGGCGTGCTGGTGGTTTCCTCGCGGGAGGCATATATTGACTATTGTTTAAAGCAGGAGAAAAAAATTTTAATCGGCTATCCGCTGCTTTTAACTCCGGAGCAGGAAGAGATTATGAAACAAAAGCTGCGAGATTTTAAAAAAGATCTGCGTATTTGGCATCCAAATTCCTTTTATTATAAACATGGGGAAAAAAATGTAGATATCTCCGATGCGGCAAGCAAATTGCAATTAGCAGTAGGGTCTCATTTTTATAAAGTGCGCCGGCGGAAATTTAAGACCTATTTTGTTTTGGGCGCAAACTGCGCACTTTTGGTGGATGAATGTATCGGCGTTTTAGGCGTGGAACGGATTACGCCGAGGATCGGGATTATCACGCCCGGCGCGTGTTATAGATATTTTGAAAACGCGCTGTACCGGCAAAAAAGTATTGTTGCTGGACGCAGGGTATATCTTTTAGATAAAAAAGAGGAATAACCAGGAAAAAATCAGTATTGGGTATTATGAGCGAATCTTCCAAAATTATGTGGGTCAAACAGACCCGTGCATTTTTTTGCAAGCTGCAAAACCCTGAAAGAGGAAACAAACATAAAAAGCCGTGACGATATTTTGGTTCTGTTTATATAAAAATTATTTATGATAACTTTCCTTGGCGTTGATTTTAAAGGCACGGTAAATTTGTTCTAAAAGGATCACGCGCATCAGCTGGTGCGGAAATGTCATTTCAGAAAAAGAAAGCCGCAGATGGCTTCTTTTTTTTACCTCCTCGGCTAACCCAAGCGATCCTCCAATCACAAAAGTAAGATTGCTTTTTCCCTCCAAAGCGCATTTTGAAATATGAGAGGCAAAAATGTCAGAAGGCATTTGCTTTCCTTCGACACAAAGTGTGACGACGTAATCGTTTGCACCGATAGCGGATAAGATTTTTGCGCCTTCTTTTGCCATGACGGCGAGTTCTTCTGCGCGGCTTGCCCGTTCGGCAATCGGCTCATCTGCAATTTGAGTCATTTTCACCTTGGCAAAACGGGAAAGACGCTTTTCGTATTCGGCACAGGCATCCTTTAAATAAGCTTCTTTTAGTTTTCCAACACAAATAATATGGATATTCATTGGCATTCTTTCAGCCAGAAGCGCGGCAGGACATTGAGCCCTACATCCACTCCGGCACAAATTCCCTCCTGTTTTAAAATGGATTTAACGGTTTCATAAGCCAGCGTGGGAACGTTATTTTCTTTTGACAGGTGTCCCAGCCAAAAGGATTTGGTTCCGGTTTTTGCCAGCATTGCGCAAAGACGGCCGCATGAGTCGTTGGATAAATGCCCTCGGTCGCTTAAAATCCGCCGCTTGAGCGGATACGGATAGCGTCCGGTGCGCAGCATTTGCAAGTCGTGATTTGCTTCAATAATCATAGAGTCACTGCCGGTTAAATATTCTACCAGCTCGTCGCTGATGTGTCCTAAATCAGTTGCAATAGTAAATATTTCCGCCTCAGAGCAAAAACGAAAGCCGACAGGATGGTTGGCATCATGCGGGATATGAAAAGGAAGAACCGAAAGGTTTCCGATTTTCAGTTCCTTTTCAGCCGCTAAGTTTTGACGGTATGAGTCAGAAATCACGCCGGTAATGCGTTCCATCCCTCTCCAGGTTCCTTCCGTTGCAAAAACCGGTACATGATATTTTCGGGAAAACACCCCCACGCCGCTGGTGTGGTCCCGGTGTTCGTGTGTGACCAAAACGGCGTCAATCCGGCCGGGTTCCACGCCGATGCGCGCAAGGCACTGGGTAATATATTTTGCGGTTGCGCCGCAGTCAACCAAAACAGAAGTTTCATCATTGGTTATAAAGGTGCAGTTCCCGGAAGAACCGCTTAAAAAAGATTGGAATTTGATCAATTCTTTCAGCTCCATAGGACTATCGTATATTGTGATGACAGAGATTATAAAACTTATTTTATTATATCATTCTTTCCATTTTGAGTCAACGATTGAGAAAAAAAGAAAACCCCATAGGGTATGGATGATACCCTATGGGGAAAGCCTGACAAATGAAAAGGTTTCATTGATTAGAAAACCTGCCAGCTGGTAAGCACGCCGTCGCGGAAATAATAGTAGCCGGAGCTGTAGACCCACTGCTCCGTGGTGCCGTATCCATAATTGTAAGAATTGATGCTTTTAGGATCCAAACCTTTCATTAAAAGGAATTCGTTTTTCGGCATGCCAATCCAGAATAATTCTTGCTGGATCATGTTCCAGCTTTCGTCAGAAATGCCGTTCGAGGTTTTCGGATCGTCCCAGTATATCCACGGATAATCGATATAATCCGGACCGCTCCGCAAGAAGTCTCTCATGGACATTTTAAACTGTCCGCCGTTATAATCGAAAATTAAGGTGTTCAGCCGTTTTTGGACTCCGTCAATATACTCCATATCCTCATAGGCGTACCATAATATGGTAACAGGGATAAAACAAGGCAGATTATCCCAATTTACGAGGGTATACGTAATGCCTACTGAATAATAGCCATTTCCGAAACAATATAAATTTCTAACAGTTTTTGAAACCATGATAAAAAAATTGTAAAAAGAACCTTACCGATTT
>CASGBM010000002.1 GCA_949299615.1 uncultured Eubacteriales bacterium
TCTTTTGGATAGTTTGAGTGTAACATATTATTTTTCGCTTCGCCATAAACCTACATTTTTTCCTCGGCGTTTTCTTTCATTTTATCACTGGCGTTGACAGCAAAATCAATAACAGCCTCCAGCTTGTCAAGTTCATTGTTTTTTTCTGCCCTTTCAACTGCGCACAGCACATTATTTGCCGCATACAGATTTTCGCTTGCTGTAATATCCTGTATTCTTTCAAACCACAGATTATCCGTTTCTTTATCCTCTAACTTGATACTGCATTCATCAGTATTTGTTGCTCCGAGTCTTTTCAGCGCTTTTTTTATCGTAAGTTCATGTGTCGGCAAATACAGATATTCTTTTCTGTCTTCCTTTTTCAGTTCAACAAATATCCTGCATTGGTCATAAAGGTATTCCGGAAAATTATTCCCGTCATATTCATTTATGAACTTCGCTCCCTCGTGTTCAAACAGCATTCCTTTTTCAGTAATTTTACCTTTTCCTGAATTCATAAGCTCTCTTCCTATTTTAGCGAGATTAACATTTTCCATCTCGCCGGGATTCCACCCGATATGTACTGCCTTAAAATGTGTCCTTCCGATGCATTCCATACTGCTCATATCCTGCACAAGCGTGTAATTATGTATGTTATATGTAACATTGATTATCTCCGTAAGACTATGCGGCGCTCTTGCTTCGCACACGGCTTCAAAAATATTTAATTCGTTCTTATCAAAACTGTCAAGGCATTTCGCAAGAAAGTTCAGTTCATCGACATCGGCAAAATCAGTTACAAGCCATTTTAATGCGGCATAGTTCGTTCCTATCACATACTGACTCGTTTTTAACTTATCCTTCACCCCCAACTCATCAAACTTTGACGACAAATATTCCTCATTGCAAGGGAACTCTATGGTTGTTTGATTTTCCTCAAATCTAAAATCAACGGTAAACATTTAACTCACCCTTTCGCTACATTTTTTGTTCCTGCTGCTGATCCTGCTCATCAAGCGTTGTCAGCCGTTTATCAAAATCGGGAATACTTTCTTTTAGTTTTTCCTTCACATCGGCAAGTATATTTTCAACATCGCTGCTTAATTCAAATCCGGCAGACAATGTATCTTCAACACATCTGTATAATTCAAACCGTTCATCAGCAGAGAATATTTGATTTTCAGGCAATAACTCTGATCGTTTTACAAAATCCTCTTTTGCTCTTTCGTAATCTTCATAATAGTGTCCGTGATCTAAACTGTTGTTTTTACAGTCCCAAGTCACAAATTCAAAGCTGCCGTCACTATGCTCCGTTCCGGCAAGAACAACATCGTTATACTCCAACAGCTTTTTATATGGTGCATTAAGGTCAACTGCCGTTAATTCCGGACTGTTATCCATCACTTTAAGAAACTCTTTTGTGTTGCGTACATCATTCTCTATTTTGCCATGAAGCTTGTTAACGATATTTAAGAATTGCTTGTCCGCCGAATAAAGCACATCGCCTTTACTGTCAATTTTGAAAATAGCTTTATCGCCCTCTGAAATTTCAATGCTGTCATCTGCAAGTTTCACCTCCTGTTCTAATTGATTTTCAAGTTTGCCGTACATCTGTTGTAAAAATTTTTTCTCATTCATTTTTTTCATCCTTTCCTTTTTTGAGTACAAAAAAAGACGCAACTTCCTGTGATAGAAATTACCTCTGATTATGCTATTTAGTTGTTAAGTATGCAGGTTCAAATCCGTTAAGATGAACCTTATATTCTTTGCTGTTTTTGCCTCTGTCGCAGTTCAAATCCTACAAAACAGAAGCATATATCTCTGAGAATCGAGTACGAAAAAGGGTTTGCGGAAATCCCGCAAACCCTCGTCATTGCTGACCAAATCGACATTATATCTTTTTGGTTCGGCTTTCGTGGTACGCCCGACAGGATTTGAACCTGCGACCTTGTGAGTCGGAGTCACACGCGCTATCCAGCTGCGCTACGGGCGCTTATTATAAAAACCACTGCTGTGGATTTTGACACAAATAAAATTGTTATTCTTACCATCTCGGATTTGGACGCATTATGCGTCCAAATCCGATGCTGTATTTCCCTCTGTTATTTTATAAGACAGCGTCATCAAGCTGTCGCTCAAATGCACGTTTTCTACTGCAACATCATCCGGCACATCAATATCTGTATACGAAAAATTCCAAAGACCCTTAATGCCAAGAGCAACCAAGCGGTCAACCACTTCTTTTACGCTGTGTTTCGGCAGGGCCAAAATGGCGATATCCGCCCCTTTTTCACGGAAAAAATCCTCAATGGTATCAATGTGCGATACTGGGATTTGATTAATCCTGCTCCCGACCAGCTCCGAATTATTGTCGAAAATACCAACCAAATGAAAACCGCGTTTTTCAAAATTAGAGTGATTTGCCAAAGCATGACCCAAATTTCCCGCACCGATAATAATTGTCCGGTAGCCGCGGGAAAGGCCCAAAATTTCCCCGATCTCATGATACAGGTTCTCGATTTTATAGCCATATCCCTGCTGGCCAAATCCGCCGAAACAGTTTAAATCCTGGCGAATCTGCGACGCTGTAACGCCCATTTTTTCGCTCAAATGCTTTGACGAAATCCGCGTCACTCCTTGTTTGAGCAATTCTCCCAGATAACGATAGTATCGGGGAAGACGTTTAATCACAACCAAAGGCACGCTTTTATTATTTTCGCTCTTCATCGGTAAATTCCTCTTTTTATTGCTAAATTTTTTTCAAAATTTTTTGAACTATCCGTGCAAATACAATTTTGATTTCTTCTCGTTTCCCAAAATTACAGTTTTTGAATGGTTTCCATGACATAATCTGCAAATTCTTCGCCCGTTGCGCCTGTATCCCGTCCGGTAATGACCAATTTCTTCTCTTCATACATACAAATATCCAGCGCACGCTCCAGTTTTTTCGCTTCCTGCGCATAACCAATATGGGACAGGAGCATGACTGCCGCACGGATAATACTGCAAGGATCCGCATATTTGTCGCGGCCCTCCTGCACCATGCGCGGCGCACTGCCGTGAATCGCTTCAAACATCGCATAGCGCTTGCCCAGGTTAGAGCTGCCGGCTGTGCCGACGCCGCCCTGGAATTCTGCCGCCTCATCCGTAATGATGTCTCCGTACAAATTCGGCAGGACAACGACCTGGAAACCGGTGCGGCGTTTTTCATCTACCAGTTTTGCGGTCATAATATCAATATACCAGTCATCAAATTCAATGCCCGGATATTCTTTCGCTACTTCTTTGCAAATATTTAAAAACTTCCCGTCTGTCGTTTTAATGACATTGGCTTTTGTTACGGCAGTCACACGGGTTTTCCCATTTTTCTTCGCATAGTCAAACGCCGCGCGCGCAATGCGCTCAGAACCTTCCTGCGTGGTAACGGTAAAGTCAACCGCCAGATCGTCATTGACATGCACGCCTTCGCTTCCCACCGCGTAGGCGCCTTCTGTATTTTCACGGAAAAATGTCCAGTCAATCCCTTTTTCCGGGACTTTCACCGGGCGGACATTTGCAAACAGGTCAAGCTCCTTTCTCATTGCCACATTGGCGCTTTCGATATTCGGCCACGGGTCTCCTGCACGGGGGGTGGTAGTAGGTCCTTTTAAAATTACATGGCAAGCTTTAATTTCCTCTAAAACGTCATCCGGGATCGCTTTGTTGGCTTTCACCCGGTTTTCAATCGTCAAGCCGTCAATCACACGAAATTCTACCTTGCCTTTTTTCACTTCGCCTTCCAGCAAAAACTCCAAAATTTTGTGGGCAGCCCGCGTAATGGCAGGACCAATCCCATCGCCGCCGCATACGCCGATAATAATGGTATCCAGCTTGCTGTAATCAATAAAATCCTTCTGCGCTTTCATCCTGTCAACCCGCGCCAGCTGTTTTTCCAAAAGCTGCGCAAACTGTTCGGTTGCTTTTTGTATGGTTTCGTTCATGTTGTTTTTCCTTTCCGTGCCGGGGCACAAAATAATGTCTTTTCCAAATCAAACCGGGCAATCAGGCATTTGCCTTTTTGATAAAATTAATGAGTCCGCCGGCATAGAGCATTTCTTTCTGTCTGTCAGAAACGGTCAGAATCGTAACGTATTCCCGATTTTTCGTCAGGTTCTTCACCACAATTTTATCTCCGGCTTTGATCTGCTCTTGCGCATGCGCAATCGTCAGTTCATCCATCATATCAATGGTATCATAATCCGCTTCGTTTTCAAACACCAGCGGTAAAATTCCGGAATTAATCAGGTTTGCCATATGAATCCGGGCAAACGACTTTGCCAAAACTGCTTTAATCCCAAGGTAGAGCGGAGCGAGCGCCGCATGTTCCCGGCTGGAACCCTGCCCGTAGTTGGAACCGCCCACGATAAATCCGCCTTTGTTTTCCTGCGCCCGTTTTGGAAATTCCGGATCGCAGGGAGTCAGGCAAAATTCCGAAAGATACGGCACGTTGGAACGGAAAGGCAGCAGCTTGGCATTCGACGGCATAATATGGTCTGTCGTAATATTGTCGCCCACCTTGATCAGCGCCTTGCCGATTACATTTTCCGGCAATTCTGTATTAAGCGGGAACGGCTTGATATTCGGGCCGCGAACCACTTCTACATCATTTCCTTCCGGAGCCGGAGGAGTCACCATATTATCATTGGCTAAAAATTCACTCGGCATGCTAACAGAAGGCGCCTCGCCCAATTCTCTCGGATCGGTCAAAACACCGGTAATTGCGCTGACTGCCGCCGTTTCTGGGCTGACGAGATACACCTGTGCAGAAACTGTTCCGCTTCTGCCTTCAAAGTTACGGTTAAACGTACGCAAAGAAACCGCATCCGTCTTCGGAGACTGGCCCATTCCGATACACGGACCGCAGGAAGATTCCAAAATTCTTGCGCCTGCCGCAACCATGTCCGCAAGAGCACCGTTTTCCGCCAGCATGGTAAGAACCTGTTTCGAGCCCGGGGAAATAACAAGGCTTACATCCGGGTGAACGGTTTTCCCTTTTAAAATTTTTGCCACTTTCATCATATCAACAAAAGAGGAGTTTGTGCAGCTTCCGATCGCCACCTGATCCACTTTGATTTTTCCGATATTATTCACTTCTTCCACGTTGTCCGGGCTGTGCGGTTTTGCCGCCAGCGGCTCAAGCGCAGATAAATCAATCGTGATTTCTTCGTCATACGTACAATCTGCATCCGGCTTAAGCTCTACAAAATCCTGCTCTCTGCCCTGCGCTTTTAAAAATGCGCGGGTTGTTTCATCACTCGGGAAGATCGAGGTGGTAGCGCCCAGTTCTGCGCCCATATTCGTAATCGTAGCGCGCTCCGGAACCGTAAGGCTTGCCACGCCTTCGCCGGCATATTCCACCACTTTGCCCACGCCGCCTTTTACGGACAGCTTGCGGAGTACTTCTAAAATTACGTCTTTTGCAGTCACCCACGGGCGAAGCTTACCCACAAGATTGACTTTTAAAACTTTCGGCATCATGAGATAATACGCGCCGCCGCCCATGGCAACCGCAACGTCCAAACCGCCTGCGCCGATTGCGAGCATCCCCAGGCCGCCGCCCGTCGGCGTGTGGCTGTCAGAGCCCAAAAGTGTCATGCCCGGAACGCCGAACCGCTCCAGCTGAACCTGGTGACAAATTCCGTTCCCGGGGCGGGAGAAATAAATCCCGTGTTTATTCGTAACTGTCTGGATATATTTATGATCGTCCGCATTTTCAAAACCGGATTGCAGCATATTATGGTCTATGTAGGCCACCGATTTTTTCGTTTTGACCCGGTCAATTCCCATTGCTTCAAACTGAAGGTACGCCATCGTACCCGTAGAATCCTGTGTCAGCGTCTGGTCAATCCGAATGGAAATTTCCGTTCCGGGCACCATTTCGCCGCTCACCAGATGCTCTTTAATGATTTTCTGCGCTAAATTCAAACCCATTTGCATTATTCCTTTCCGGAGGCTTGTCCCCTCTTTGCCCCCTAAAACTATCATAAATAATATTATATCAATTTTTAAAAATTTGTCAAGAAATTATCAACGCATTTCCCGTGCGGAAAACAGAATCAAGCGCCCGTTTTCCTCCGCGGTATCCGGCAGAAAAGCAGGCGCGTAAAAAGCGGTCTGCAAAGACCGCTGCCGCGCTTGCAAACCGCCTCTTATTTCCATATTTTCGTTTTGATTCCAGCTCGGAATCAAAACACGGCAAGCGGCGCGCCTGTCCGTCTATCTTTCGCCGCCCTCGTCATCGTCGTCTTCTGTTTCCGCCTCTACCGAATCTTCCGGAAATTTTGTTCCGCACTTGCTGCAAAACGCCGCATCTGCCTCACACGCATATCCGCAAGCATCACACATTTTCTGTTTTTTCAGCGCTGCCAGCTTCAGCTCCTGATTTTTCAAAATTTCAAACAGCTCATCAATTTCCAAAATAATTTCCTGCGTCTGGGAAAAATCCCCTTCCTGATCCCTTTGTGCCAGATACGTTTTTTCTCCCAGCACGGCATATTTGGCGCGGATTTCTCCTTTGGTATCACTGATTGCCATTTTCACTTTTGTAATTTCCAAAATTTCTCCTGATTTTTTTACCGCACTTCCAACGGAACTCTTAATGTCGGAAAAAATTTTATCCATTTGACTCTCCTCCTTTTATATTACCGTTTGCTAAAATGTCCGGTTTGGTTTTCTTAAAATTTACAAACGTAAAACTTTTCTTTTTATATTATATCACATTCTTCTATCATTGAACAATTATTTTGCATAAAATTATAAATTTATTAAAAAATTGCATGGTATTGATCCCAGCGAATCGCAAATAATTTTAATAAAGAAATTTTTAAAATCAGGAGGCCGCTATGAAACAATTACTGATCCGCCATTCTTCCCCGCTTTGCGGCGAAATTTGCATTTCTGGCTCCAAAAATGCCGCGCTTCCGATTTTAGCTGCCTCTTTGCTCAGCACAGAACCCGTCCGAATTGCCAACATTCCCAACCTGAGCGATATTAAAATTCTCTGCGAAATTTTGACCTGCCTCGGCTGCACTGTTAACACCAAAGGAGGCCATGTTTTGTCCGTTGATGCTTCCCAGGTAAAAAACCTCATCGCTCCTTATGATCTTGCGGGAAAAATCCGCGCCTCTTTTCTCATTATGGGGCCTTTGCTGGCCCGCTTTGGAAAAGTAAGGATGGCGCTGCCGGGCGGCTGCCCGATCGGTTCCCGCCCGGTAAACCTTCACCTGAAAGGATTTGCCGCGCTTGGCGCGGAAATTTCCCAAGGGTATGGCTATATCGAACTGCGCGCGCCCCGGTTAACCGGCGCGCGGCTGTATTTTGATTTTCCCAGCGTAGGGGCAACAGAAAATATTTTAATGGCGGCTACGCTCGCCGATGGCGTTTCCATATTGGAAAATGCGGCCGCCGAACCGGAAATTGTTGACCTTGCCAATTTCCTTTGTTCTATGGGGGCGTCTATTTCCGGCGCCGGAACGGATACGATCCGGGTGCAGGGCGTCCCATATCTTTGCGGAACAGACTATACCATTATTCCGGACCGGATAGAAGCCGGCAGTTTTATGATTGCCACGGCGATTACGCGAGGGGACGTCACGCTGCGCGGCGTAATTTGCGACCATTTAAAACCCGTTACTGCCAAAATTCAGGAAGCAGGCGCTAAGGTTTTTACAAACGACGAGTCGATACGGGTGTGCGCCGATTCCCCGTTTCATTCCCTGGATATTAAAACATTGCCCTTTCCCGGCTTTCCGACCGATATGCAGGCACAGATGATGGCTCTGCTCTCCACGGCAAACGGCACCAGCATCATTACAGAAACCATATTTGAAAACCGCTTTATGCACGCCGCAGAATTGACGCGTATGGGGGCGGACATTCAAATCGAAGGACGGACCGCTGTCATAAAAGGCACCAAGCGCCTGACCGGCTCCCGCGTCTGCGCAACAGATCTTCGCGCCGGGGCATCTCTTGCCCTCGCCGGTCTCGCCGCCGACGGCTATACCACCATAAGCGGAATTCATCACCTTGTGCGCGGGTATGAAAATTTTGATCAAAAACTGCGCACTTTAGGCGCGGACGCCGAATTTATTACTCTGTCTTAATTTGACCTTGCGCCATCCAAACGCATCGGTTTATAAAAACTTTAGAAAAACCGCGGCGGTGTGTCACAAGCGACAACCTTCGACATATACTGTTATTGTAACAAACATCAAAATGTTGGAGGTAATTCCTATGTGTAATTGTTTTAATACCGGCCGTACCGGCAGCTGCGCAGCCCTGAGTGCAAATGAAGTCCGCGAAGCTGTACGTACAGCCGAAGCTGCTGCTTGCGCAGCAGAAGCTGCCGCCCGCGAAGCGGAAGAAGCTGCCTGCAAGGCCGCCAAAATCGTAAAAAGCGCTGACAATGCTGTGTGTGCAGCGGAAGCCGCCGCGCAAAAAGCTTGCCATTGTGCAAAAGCCGCAGAAGCTGCCAAAGACCGCATTGCCTATATGTTAGAGCAAATGAACGGTGCCTGCGGCCAGACTTGCCAACCATCTGCCAGCGGCTGCGCGGCAGAAACGGATGACAGCCCGTCTGCCGGCTGTGGATGCGAATATCGGTACTAAGTTTCCGATGTCTCTTTTACCGGCTCTCCGTCTGCATAAAATGCAGCCGGGGATCTGTGTTTTTTTGTTTTAAATACGCGGCTGCCGCAATTTTGAAAGGGACGCACAGCAGGATTTTTACAAAATTCACAAAAAATTAAAATACTTGACTTGACAAAAAAATGTTTTGTGCTAAAATAGAGTTAGCACTCGATAGAGCAGAGTGCTAATAATACCACAAATAGCAGGAGGCATTTTAAGAATGGCTAAAAAACAATTTAAATCTGAATCCAAACGTTTGTTGGACCTGATGATCCATTCTATCTATACGCACAAGGAGATTTTTCTGCGCGAGCTGATTTCCAACGCCAGCGACGCTATCGACAAGCTGTATTACCGCGCGCTCACCGATGACTCCCTCTCGTTTGACCGCGAGAATTATTATATCCGCATCGATGTTGACAAAGAAGCGCGCACGCTTACCATCACAGATACCGGTATCGGCATGAGCAAAGAAGAACTCGAATCAAACCTTGGCACCATTGCCAAAAGCGGCTCTTTAGACTTTAAGAAAGAACATAAAATTGAAGAAGACGCCGATATTATCGGACAGTTCGGCGTAGGGTTCTATTCCGCGTTTATGGTGGCGGATACCGTCACCGTTACCAGCAAGCAGCTCGGCAGCAATGAGGCGTATCAATGGCAGTCTTCCGGCGCCGACGGCTATACCATAGAACCGTGCGGGAAAGATTCTGTCGGAACCCAGATCGTGCTGAAACTAAAGGAAAATACCGAAGAGGAATCTTATGACGAGTTTTTAGAGGAATATCGTCTGCGCAGTATAGTAAAAAAATATTCCGACTATATCCGTTACCCCATTAAAATGCTGGTAACCAAAAGCCGTCCGAAGCCGAAAAAAGACGAAAACGACAAGGATGAAAAAGTGGAATACGAAAGCTATCAGGAAGATGAAATTTTAAACTCGATGATTCCGATCTGGCGCAAAAACAAATCGGAATTGACGCAAGAGGACTATAACAATTTTTATAAAGAGAAGTTTTATGACTATGAAGACCCGCTGCTTACGATTCATACCAGTGCAGACGGTGTCACCAGCTACAAAGCGCTTTTGTACATCCCCGCACACGCTCCGTTTGACTATTATACGAAAGAATATGAAAAAGGGCTTCAGCTGTATGCAAACGGCGTTATGATTATGGATAAGTGCGCAGATCTCCTGCCGGATTGCTTTGGTTTTGTCAAAGGTCTGGTGGATTCTGCAGATTTGTCTTTAAATATTTCCCGAGAGATCCTGCAGCATGACCGTCAGTTAAAGGTAATTGCAAACCATTTGCAGAAGAAAATCAAAAGCGAACTGAGCAATTTGCTGAAAAACGACCGGGAAAAATATGAAAAATTTTACCAGGCGTTCTCCCGTCCTCTGAAATTTGGCATTTATAACGAGTTTGGAAGGGACAAAGATTTGCTAAAAGATCTTTTGATGTTCTGCTCGTCCAAAGAGAAAAAGATGGTTACGCTTTCGGAATATGTTTCCCGTATGCCGGAAGACCAAAAATATATTTATTACGCCAGCGGCGAAAGCGTAGACAAAGTGGAAAAACTGCCGCAGACGGAACGGATTATGGACAAAGGCTATGAAATTTTGTATTTTATCGAAGATGTGGATGAATTTGCCATCCAGATGCTGCGCGAATTTGAAGGGAAAGAATTTAAATCCGTATCGGCAAGCGACTTAGGACTTGATAACGAGGAAGAAAAGAAAGAGGAAGAAAAGAAAGAAACAGAGAACAAAGAGCTGTTTGCCTTTATGAAAGATGTGCTGGAAGGTAAAGTGAAAGATGTAAAAGCATCAACAAGGCTCAAAACGCATCCGGTTTGCCTATCTAGTGAAGGGATGCTCTCCATTGAGATGGAAAAAGTGTTAAATTCTATGCCGACAGACAACAAAGTAAAAGCGGAGCGGATTTTAGAAATTAATGTAAACCACCCCATTTTTGATAAGCTGACCGATATGCTCAAAACCGATAAGGACAAGCTGAAAAAATATACCGAGGTTTTATATGACGGCGCACTGTTAATCGAAGGGCTCTCGGTTGACGATCCGGTTGCTTTTTCCAATAACATCTGCGATTTGATCGGATGATTTTAAAACTGTATTGAAAACGGATACCGCGCAGAATTTGCGTTGTTCCTGCCCCGGCTCCGACTGAGAGCAGGGGCTTTTTTCTCTCTATGCAGAATGTTATCCTCGGTTCCGCACCAAAAAAGGCGCTCTCTCAAAGCGCCTTTTTGGGGTGTCAATATCCGTTTTAACCTATCCTTTGGTTTGCGCTTTCTCTCACATTGCTCCGACAGCCTTAAGCCACTCTATCGCAAGCAGTGCATGCCCTTCCGGCGTTGGGTGCACACCGTCTGCCGACCAGGTGTGTTCTCCCTTTTTCGTTTGGTAAGCACGGTTCATAATCCCGTCACAAGGGATAAACACATCCGCATAGCTAAGCGCCAGTTCGCGCATGGCATGGATTTTCGGATCAAGATCCTCGCGCCAAGCGATACGGTCTTGCGGATAGGGGAGCAAAAACGGTTCCATCATAATAATTTTGGTATTGGGAAGTTCTTTTTTCACCCTGGATAAAAGGAGTTCATAATTATCCCGATAGCGCTCCACCGGCGTTATCTGATCGCTGTCAAACCGTCTCCAGCAATCGTTGATCCCGATTAAAATGGAGAGCACATCCGGTGCCAAGCGAATGCAATCCTCCGTCCACCGGTCTATCAAATGCGTTGTTGTATTGCCGCTGACGCCGCGGTTTAAAAATGTTACATCCATCTCAGGATGCAGTGCAGAAAATAAAGATGCGGCATAGCGCGGGTAGCCCAGGCCCAAATCCTGTGCATCTTCCCGGACACGCATAGCGTCCGTTATGCTGTCCCCCTGAAACAAAACGGTCGAATGATTTTCAATAAACATACACGCCTCTCCTTTTCTTCAAATTAAACCTATTGTAACACAAAAAATTAAGAAACACAATGTACACTTTTTCATATACTTTCCCAAATATGAAACAACCGTGATACGGCAAACGGGTTTCAGCCGGCGAAAGCTGTACGTTTTCTGCTGCGCTGGCAAACGGCTGCACGTCTTATTTTATTCTCCGCCCCTTTTCATGAGCGCCTTTACAAAAAGGAAAATATTTTTCTTTGTCCCGGTAAATTGCATGGTATTATGCTTGCAAATAATACGGTTCCATTTTATAATAAAAGAAAATGGATCGGCTGGAGGTGGATGTATGGCTACATGGAATTTATGGCACGGCTGTCATAAAATCAGCCCAGGCTGTCAGCATTGCTATGTTTACCGTCAGGATGAGCAGCATGGAAAAGACAGCTCGATTGTTACCAAAACTGCCAATTTTTATTTGCCAATCAAAAAAGACCGGCACAAAAACTATAAACTTGCGTCCGGCAGTTTGGTTTACACCTGCTTTACCTCTGACTTTTTCTTAGAAGACGCAGACTGCTGGCGCCAGGAGGCATGGGAGATGATCCGCACACGCAGGGATCTTCATTTCCTGTTTGTCACCAAGCGGATCCATCGGTTTTACGATTGTATTCCATCTGACTGGGGCAGCGGATACCCCAATGTCACCATTTGCTGTACGGTTGAAAACCAAGACCGCGCCGATGCGCGCCTTCCCATTTTTTTGTCTGCGCCGATTTGCCGCAAGGAAATTGTCTTGGAGCCGCTGCTTGAGCCTGTTGACCTTTCCGCTTACCTCTGTCCGCAGATCAAAGGTGTGACCGTAGGCGGCGAATCCGGTCCGCAGGCGCGTCCGTGCAATTATGATTGGATTTTATCTCTTCGCAGGCAGTGCATGGATGCCGGCGTGCCGTTTCATTTTAAACAGACCGGAAAGCGGTTTGTAAAAGACGGAAAGTTATATGTAATTGCGCGCAAATATCAGCACGCGCAGGCAAAAAAAGCCGGAATTGATTTTACGCCGCTTTGATCTATTTGCTAAGTTTTACAACACGATAGGAGGACGGGACGCCGTCCTCCTATGGTATTTTCATTGTGCGTATCTTTATATTTTACACTTTCTCCGTAGGGTGCGGCGCTTGGTGCGCACCGCTAATTTTGCACGATATTGCAAATCTATTCAAACGGGACGTTGAGGCGCCGTCCCCTACGATTTTTCTATTTTCAAATAACAATATTTTTTCCATACCTATGCCTCAAACCAGCAAAATACAAAAATACAGCAGCTGCAAATTTGCAGCTGCCGCAGACAAAGGTTTTTCAATATGTCTTTAAAACCATTTTTTCTTTTTAAATATGATAATGTTCACCAAAATGACCAAAATGCAAAAAATGATAACAACGGGATAGGCATATTTGGCGTGGTATTCCGGCATTTTGAGGTTCATCCCATACCAGCCGGCAACCAACGTAAGGGGCAGGAAAATCGTTGTAACCACAGTAAAAAAACGCATGAGCGAATTTTGTTCATAGTCTTCCTGCGCCTGATAGGCTTCGCGCACCTGCGCGATATAGTCACGAAGCGTGGTCACGCTCGACAAAAGCCGGTTTGCCCGATTGGAAATCATATGAAAATACCGCAGCTTTTTCTCCGCGATCAGCCCATTTTCGTTATCTTCCAGCTCTTCTAAAATCTCCACCAGCCGTTCATAATGCCGCCGCAGAATCAAAAGCTTTTTGCGTAGAGACATGATTTCTGTAATATAATTCTTTTTCTTTCTCCCGGAAAACAGGCTCTCCTCCAAAGATGAAATCGCGGTTTCAAACTGTTCTAGCTCCAGGTTATCTTCATGCGTGATCCGGTCGAATACGCGGTACAGCACCCGGGAAAGATCGTCCGCCGCCGTATCGCCGTTTTCTAATATTTGCAGCAGCTGCTCACGCAAACGGCTGTCGCTGTAAAAAAACAGCAAATAATCCTTTGAAAAAAAGATACAAAGCTTCCGTGGGTTTCCGGAAATTAACCCGGCATCCATTACATGAATTGTAATAAAATCAAATCCCTCGTGGCTTTCATATTTGGATACGTTTTCATTGCCGCACGAATGCGCGATGGCTTCCGGAATCAGATGAAGCGCGGCCGCTTTTTGCGCGTCCTGCACCGGCAAAACAGCGGTAAAAATTCCTGTCTTCTTTTTTTCCCATTCTTCCAGTGACCGAAAAACCGAAACGCTCACAAAAGCACACCTCTATTCTTCTCCGCGCTTTTTAAACTCAATCACGTGTCTCGGGCATTTAGACGCGCAGATTCCGCAGTTTACGCACTTATCATAATCGATTTTCGCAATATTATCCACAACGTGGATTGCGTCTTTCGGGCAATTCTTTTCACAGATTTTACAGCCGATACAACCCGCCTGGCAAATATCTTTAATCACAACGCCTTTTTCTTTCGAGCGGCAGACCACAAACGTCCGCTGTTTTGCCGGGACAAGCTCGATGATCCGCTTCGGGCAGGTGGAAACACACGCACCGCATCCTGTACATTTGTCCCGGTCCACATGCGCTACGCCGTCGATGACATGAATTGCATCAAACAGACAGGCGCGCACACAGCTGCCATATCCCGTACAGCCGTACAGGCAGGTTTTTTCTCCGCCGCCGAACCGGTACACCGCCACACAATCCGTAATCCCGTCGTATTGATATTTTACCGATGTTTTGTCACACGTGCCGCTGCAAAGGACTTTTGCAACCATTTTTTCGCCGTCCTCCACCGAAACACCCATGATTTCTGCAATTTGATGGATATTTTCTTTTTTCGTGCTGGGACAGGCAGAAGGGTTTGCTTTTCCTGCCACAACTGCCTCGGCAAACGCCGAACAGCCGGCATAACCGCAGCCGCCGCAGTTTGCGCCCGCCAAAAGCTCCTGCACCTGTTCAATGCGCTCATCTTTTTCCACCCGGAACGCCTTTGCCGCAACGCCGAGTAGCGCGCCGAACACCAGCCCCATAACTCCGAGAACTATAACCGGAATGATGATTTCCATGTACCTGCCTCCTTAAAATTTCAAACCCTGGAATCCTAAAAACGCCATGGCGATCAGCCCCGCCGTAATCAGCGCGATCGGGAACCCCTGCAACGGTTTCGGAATGTCTGAGGTTTCCAGCCGCTCGCGCACGCCGGCAAACAGCACAATCGCCAGCATGAACGAAATCCCGCCGGAAAAGCCGAACACAACCGAATGGATAAAATCGTACTGTTCCTGCACATTTAAAAGCGCAACGCCCAGCACGGCGCAGTTTGTCGTTATCAGCGGGAGATAAATCCCCAGCGCATTATAAAGCGACGGGCTGAATTTTTGAATAACCATCTCCACAAACTGCACCAGCACGGCGATCACCAAAATAAACGCCACCGTCTGCATATAGCCGATTCCGAGCGCATCCAGCAAAAAGACCTGCACGAGGTAGGTGCACGCGGAAGCCACCGTCATGACAAACGTAACCGCCAGGCTCATCCCCACCGCGGTTTCCACTTTTTTTGAAACACCGAGAAAGGGGCAGATCCCGAGGAATTTTACCAATACAAAATTGTTTACTAATATCGTACTCAAAGAAAGCAAGACCAATTCCACAAGCAAGCTCATTCTTTTGCGCCCCCTTTCTCCTTCCGGCTGCGGATCAGGTTAATGCCGCCGATTAAAAGCCCCAGCACCATAAACGCTCCCGGAGGAAGAATTAAAATCGTCGCAGGGGAAAAACCGCTGCCAAAGACCGAGATTCCTAAAAATGTACCGTTTCCTAATATCTCGCGGATGGCGCTGATAATTGTGAGCGCGCCGGTAAAGCCCAGCCCGATTCCCAAGCCGTCGAGCGCAGAATTTCCGACCGTGTTTTTTGACGCGAACGCCTCGGCGCGCGCCAAAATAATACAGTTTACCACGATCAGCGGGATAAACAGCCCCAGCGATTTTGCAATGTCCGGCAAAAATGCTTTTAAAAGCATTTCAATCGCGCTGACAAAGCCGGCGATAATGACAATATAAGAAGCAATTCGTATTTTATTCGGAATGAATTTGCGGCACAGCGAAATTACGATATTTGACGCTACCAATACCGCCGTGGCAGAAAGCCCCATCCCGATCCCGTTTGTTATGCTTGTTGTTACGGCAAGGGTCGGACACATGCCCAAAAGCAGGACAAACGTCGGGTTTTCCTGAATCAGCCCTTTGGTAAATTCTTTTATCTGCATCCTGCGTCCCTCCCTACTGTAAATTTTTCACGGCATCTACGGCGGCATTTACGCCCTCCGTCACCGCGTTTGACGTAATGGTCGCGCCGGAGATTGCCACAACTTCATTGTCTTTCGGCGTACCGCTTTTAATCACAGAAAGCGGATCTTTTACCGTTTTCCCATCAAACTGATCTTTAAATTTCGGCTCCTGTGCTTTCGAGCCCAGGCCCGGTGTTTCCGACAGAGAAACGATTTTGATTCCTGTAAGCGTTTCATCCGGCTTTACGCCGACCATAATTTCAATCGCGCCGCCAAAGCCATTCGGGCTGACGCTCACGCAATAGCCGATCCGCTCTCCGGATGCGTCTTTTGCCGCATAAATTTCTTTCACGGGGACAGCCTGCTCCGCAAGGCCTGTCTCAATTTTTTCAAACTCTGCCGCGTCCGCCATAACCTCCTGGCGCGCCGCGGTTTGCTCTTTTTCGGTATTTTCTGCGATTTTCTGCTCCGTTACATCATTGGTAAAAGCCAAAAGCAGCGCCACCACAGCAGTAATGGCGAACAGGATCCCTGCCAGCACGATGGGGTTTTCATTTTTCTGCATTCTTGCCGCCTCCTTTTGCCACTGTGCCAAACGTTTTCGGCCGGCAGTATTTATCAATCAGCGGCGTTGCAATATTCATCAGCAAAATCGCGTAGGAAACGCCTTCCGGATAGCCGCCGAATTTTCGTATAATAAACGTAATCACCCCACAGCCGATTCCCATAATGACCTGACCCTTTGCCGTCATCGGCGAGGTCACGTAATCTGTCGCCATGAAAATCGCACCTAAAAACAAGCCGCCGCCCAAGAGGTTATAGAGCATGCTGTCAAACGCGCTCAAATCCCCGGACGAGAACAAAAAGGTCAGCACTGCTACCGTGCCGATAAAGCAAAGCGGGATCCGCGGGCTGATCACCTTGCGGATGACGAGGTAAATTCCGCCCAAAAGCAGCGCAAGCGCCGAGGTTTCCCCCATGCAACCGCCGATGTTTCCCAAAAACATATCCAGAAGGGAAGGAAACTCCCCCTCCGCCGTTCCTTTTAAAATCGCGAGCGGCGTTGCGCTGCTGACCAAATCCGGTGCAACCGTAAATCCTGTGGTAAACGGAAGCACCCAGCGCGTCATCAAAACCGGCCAGGAGGCGAGCAAAAACGCCCTGCCAGCCAGGGCAGGATTGACAAAATTATGCCCCGTTCCGCCGAACAATTGCTTTGCAATGATGATTGCCACAAACGAACCAACTACCATCATCCACCACGGCGCTGTGACCGGCACGTTCATTGCCAAAAGCACGCCTGTCACCACAGCGGTCCCATCGGATATGGTCACCGGCTTTTTCGTTATTTTCTGCCACAAAAACTCAAACCCCACGCACGAAAGCACCGTGACCGCCACCAAAAACAGCGCGCGGAAGCCAAAATAAACCACGCCGCACAAAAGCGCCGGCACAAGCGCAATCAGCACATCGCGCATAATGACCGAGGTTGTCTCTTTCGACCGGATATGCGGCGACGAGGATACCACCAATAATTGATCAGCCATTTTTGTTCCCCCTTGCCCTCTCTTTTGCTCTTTTAATCTGGAGCTGTTGTTTGCCCCAACGAATCGACTGTACCAAGTGCCTCTGCGCCGGGCAGGTATACGAACAGCTGCCGCATTCGATACAATCCATCAAGTGATATTTTTCACACTGCTCCAAATTTTTGCGGATAGAATGTGCGCTCAGCATCGCCGGAATCAAATTCATCGGGCAAACCTCCACGCACTTCCCGCACCGGATACAGTTCGACGTCGAACGGATCGAAACTTCACTTTCCGTAAACGCCAAAATCCCGGACGTCCCTTTTACCACCGGCACATCCAGCGAATATCCGCTAATTCCCATCATGGGACCGCCCATCACAATTTTTTTCGGTTCCTCGGTAAATCCGCCCGCCTGCTCGATGACATAACGAAACGGCGTACCGATCCGCACCCGAAAGTTAGCCGGATGTTTTACCGCGCCGCCGGCAACGGTGACCACCCGCCGCATGAGCGGCAGACCAAGGCGCACAGCGCGGGAAATTTCCACCGCCGTATCCACGTTAATCACCACACAGCCCACATCCATCGGCAGTCCGCCGGAAGGTACCTCGCGCCCGGTTACCGCACGGATCAGCTGTTTTTCCGCCCCCTGCGGATATTTTTTCGCAAGCGTAAGCACGTGGATTCCTTTTGCCTTTTCTGCGGCAGATGATATGGCAGAAATGGCGTCCGGTTTGTTTTCTTCAATCCCGATATATGCCTCATTAAGAGAAAAAATCTTCATCACTGCGCGCAGTCCGAAAATGACGTCTTCCGGCTGTTCGAGCATCACCCGGTGGTCTGATGTTAAATACGGCTCGCACTCAGCGCCGTTTACAATGATATATGTAATCTTTTTCTCCGGCGGCGGCGAAAGCTTGACATGCGTCGGAAACCCTGCGCCCCCCATGCCGACAATACCGGCTTCGCGCACAAGCCCGACCAGTTCTTTCGGCGCTAGTTCCTCCAGTGTCTTCGTGTTCAGCGGCTCCTCCGGCGTATCTTTGCCGTCGTTTTCAATGACAATCGTCGGCATTTTTAAACCAGTCGGATACAGATAAAGCCCAATGTCTTTTACCGTTCCCGAAACACTCGCATGCAGCGGCACGCTCATGTATGCGTCGCTGTCGGCAATTTTTTGCCCCATTTTGACGGTATCGCCAACCGATACCAAAGAAGAAAGCGGCGCGCCGATGTGCTGCTGCATCGGAAAATACAGCGTATCCGGCGGCGCAAGCTCCCGGATGGGGATTTGATTGGTGGCGGATTTGCTATCGTTTGGGTGGATTCCGCCCTTAAAGGTCAATTTTTGCATAAAAACCGTCCTTTCAGCCTGAAATATCCAAATTGTGAATCATTTCACATTCTCTCAAAAAGACAAAAACGGCGCCGAAGCACCGTAATCATCCTCATTTTTCCGGCAGGACCGCCGCGTTGTCTTAAAAAGATAGGCGGTTGCCGAAACCATTCTTATTATAATACAAAACTTTCTGTTTGGCAATCCTTTTTCAAAACACAGCGGTTTTCGTGTTTTGTTTACGTGTACAAGCTTCATTTTTATTGTATGCTGCGAAAGGGAAAACATTCCATTCTCTTTGCGTTCCGTATTTTTATATGCAAAAATCAAAACGCCCGGCGCTATATCGTCAGGCGTTTTCTCTCTGCTGAAAAACAAGTTTTACTCGTGCGTATGATAATATTCCTCTACCGCGGCAAAAAATGCGTCAATATTCGTCCACGGCGAAAGCGGCGGAACATCGCAGCCGGTAGAGATGATAAAATTCGGGTATTTGCAGCATTTTTCCATGATGCCGAGCGTTGCCGCCCGAACCGATTCCGGCGTACCGTTTCTGATTTCTGCCGCTGGGTCAACGTTGCCCATGGCAATGATCCCTTCCGGAATATGGGTCATCATTTCTGCCATATCAATTGCGTTTCCAAAATGATAAGCGGAGGAACCAGTAGAAAGGATGGAGTCAATCATCCGAATCGTTCCGTCTCCGCAGTTGTGATAAATGACAATAAAATCATCGCTCTTGACCGCGTCAACGATGCGTTTTACATACGGGCTGGAAAACTCTTCTGCCAGGTCCGGAGAAAGAAGGCCGGTGAGCGGCTCTGCCATCACGATACCGTGCGCGCCGACCGCTTTATACGCACGAATATAATCAATTAAAAATGCCGTCGTCTTGTCCATAATGGTATGTACCATTTCCGGTTCTTCATAGCAGTAAATCATCGCTTCTGTAACGTCCATGAGCCTGCCCGCCAGGGAAAACGGACCGATCACTCCGGCAAAAACCGGACGGTCGGTAATCCTTTTTACCGCTTTTTCAATCGCTTCAATATAAATTCCCGTGCGCCCTGCGCCCACTTTGGGAATTTCGAGCGCCTGTGCGCTTTCCAAATCGGAAACCACGCTGCCAACCACTGTCGGCACTTCATCATCAGAGACACGGATTTCAGATCCGAAGCATTCCGCCTCTACCGAAAGGTCCATCAAGCTGACGGACGCCGCTGATTTTGTGCGGTCGGCGACCGCTTTCATCCCGGTAGCCTGGGTGTCGCTGTTTGAGATTAAATCTTTTACGCTGATTCCCAGCAGCTGGATACTCGGAAAAGACAGCACCGGCATAGAAAGTTTGCGTTTTGCCTCCAGCTGCTCCGTGAGCCACTGTTTCATATTACGGTCTGACATGATTCATTCCTCCATCATTCATCGTTTCCATTTCTTATCCTTCAGCAAGATCAAAGCATCCTTAAAAACGCCTAAGCGATGCATTTTTCTCCTGCTTTTTCTCTTAATTTCGATTGTATCATAGCAAAAAAAAAGAAGGTCGTATTGTAAATTTTTACGCTATTTCGGGGTGTTAATTGTAAAAATTTGCGATCGGCTCTTCTTATCTTAGAATATTCATATTTGTCTTAGAATTTATATCCTCACAAAAGCTTTCCGCCTCATTTTGCGCTTTGCGCTGGCCCTCTTTTTCCAAAAAACCTCCGGCTTTTGCGGATAACATCAGAATGCACCCCGCGAGGCGGGACGTACCCCGCCGGGCAGGCCCACGGGGCGCCGTCTGCTATAAAACGTGGTAATGCGGGATAATGTCCTCATAGTTTCCGTCTTTTTTCAAAAACCCGTCTGGTATTACGCCCAGCTGCACAAACCCAAGCTTTTGATACAGAGCAAGCGCCGGCGCGTTGCTTTTTACCACCGCGTTAAACTGTAAGATCCGAAACCCCAGCCGTTTGCCCTGTTCCATTGAATGTCTCACCAGCATTTCGCCGACATGCTGTCCGCGAAGCCCTGCCTTTACCGCATAGCTTGCGTTACAGATATGCCCGCAGCGCCCGACATTGTTTGGGTGGAGGATATAGAGTCCCACAAGCTCTCCTGTTTCACAGTTTGCGGCAACACCGGTGTATGACTGGCTGTTAAAAAATTCCTTGCCTGTTCTTTCATCCAACGGCTCCATTTGAGGAAAAGCGGCTCCTTCGGCGACAACCTCGTTCCAGATCCGGTTTGCCTGTAAAATGTCTTTTTCTTCAAACGGCCTAATCTGAATTTCCATCCTCATTTCTCCTTTTTCCCTGTGATATGGCACCTCGGTTCCTTATGTCTTTATTATAGTACAAAACTTAAAATTTCGCAAATAGGATAAAATATAAAATTTTTTGACAATATCTGTGCTCTTTCGCGCCTGTTTTTACAGTAAAGTCGAGTTTTGTCGACCGATTTCCGGTCCATTTTCCAATGTTTCATTGAATTTGACAAAAGCTTGTGGTACAATAAAGGGGAAATGAGGGATTGGATGAAAAAATATATTTTTTTTGATCTGGGCGGAACCCTGATCGCCTCACGCAAAAGTATGGATCACGCGCTGCTTTATGCCTTTCATAAATTACACCTAAACGCGCAGATTCCTAAAAACACCGCCTCATACCTCGGTCCGCCGCCGATGGATTCGCTGATAGATTTTTGGGGATTTGACCGCCAAACCGCAAAACAAGTTCTGGATGCAGGCGTGGAATATTATCAGGAAAAAGGGCTTTATGAAAGCCATTTGTATGAGGGTGTACGGTTTATGCTAAAACGTTTGAGCGAAGAAGGGATCCATCTGTTCGCGGTTTCCTCACAAATGCAGCCGATGGTGGAAAAAAAATTAGAATATTTTCAAATAATATCTTATTTTACGGACATTGGCGGGGCAAACTGCGACGGGACGCAAAGCAGCAAAGAAGACATCATCCGAACGCTAATGTGCCGCCGCGGCTTGGCGCAAAAAAACGCCGCTGATTTTTTAGTGGTTGGAGACCGGTGGCAGGATGCGATGGCCGCTGATATTTTTTCCTTTGATTTTGTTGCGGCGCGGTATGGTTATGCCGAGCCGGGCGAGTTCCGGTCGGTCGACGCCTGCCGGGTTGCAGAAACTGCCGAAGATCTGCAAAAGATTTTGTTTGGCTGCTGCGGCATTTTAGAAAAAGCAAACGCCTAGCGCCGCGCATAAAAACAGAAAACAAGCAAAAACACCGCCCCCGCCGGGCAATTCCGGCGAGGGCGGTGTTTTTCCTGTGGTCCTTTTTTTGGGAAATCCGGTTATTTATCGATAATATGCAGCACGCTGATGGTATCTTTAATCTTCTTTTCCTTCGCCAGCATACCATATTGATCTACCAGGCTCTTGTCCTTGGGCTCATGCGTAAGGCACGCTGCGCCGCCGATGCAGCCGCCGACACAAGCCATTCCTTCAATAAAGTTTTCTTTGAGTACGCCTTTTTTCTCTTTTAAAAGAGCAATCCGGCACTGCTCAATCCCGTCGCAGACCGCCGCATGCAAACGGAATTGCTCCTCGGTGATCCCGTGTTCGGAAAGCGCCTGCGCTACAGCATCGGACAAACCGCCGCTGCGAGCAAAAATCCGTCCGAAATAGGATGCGTTGTCTAAAATGTCTTCCTCCAGCTCAGACAGCTCAATATCGCGGCTGTCGATCATCGCTTGCAGTTCTTCAAACGTCAGGACGCAGTCCATAATCCCGGCAAGCTCTTCTTTTTGATATTCCATTTTCTTTGCCGTACAGGGCCCGATAAAGATCGTTTTGCAGTCTGGGTGCGACGCTTTGATATATTTCGCAATTTCCATCATCGGAGATATGTTGTGCGAAACGATCGGTTTGAGTTCCGGAAAACTTTTTTCTATGTACGATACAAAAGCCGGGCAGCAAGAGCTGGTCAGCTTTCCTTTTTCTGCCAGTTCCGCCGCTTCTTTATACGCAACCATATCGGCGCCGAGCGCCGCTTCTACAACGCTGTAAAAACCAAGTTTTTTCAGCCCGGTGACAACCTGTCCGATTTTGGCATAGGAAAACTGTGCGCTGATGGACGGGGCGATAATGGCATAGACCTGATATTTGCTGTTATTTTCGGATTCTTTTAAAATTCGGATGGCGTCTGTGATAAACGACTTATCTACGATAGCGCCAAACGGGCATTGATAGACGCAGGCGCCGCAGGAAATACAGATTTCGTTATCAATTTTCGCCTTTTTATTTTCATCCATATGGATCGCGTTGATTTTGCAGGCATTTTCACAGGGGCGCACCGAGTGCTTAATGGCAGAAAACGGGCAGACAGATGCGCATTTGCCGCATTCAATGCACTTATCATAATCAATCTGCGCCTTTTGGTTTACAATGGTAATCGCGCCGACGGGGCAATTATTCTCACAGCGGTGTGCAATACAGCCGCGGCAGGAATCGCCGACGGAGTAGCTTTGTACCGGACATTCGTCGCAGGCAATGGAAAGCGTTTCGATCACGTTCGGGTTATTTTTATTGCCGCCGAGCGCCAGTTCAATGCGCTCTTCCACAATGGCGCGTTCTTTATAGATACAGCAGCGCATAGTAGCTTCGGGTCCTTCTACAATTTTCTGCGGAATTTCATAGTGGCAGCGCTCTAGCTTATCTTCAAAAGCGTATCGCGCAACTTCTTTCAGCACTTTATACTTTAAAAGCTGCACATCCGTATCAAAAATGCGTGTTTTTTTCATGATTTCTCCATTCCTTTATTCATATTTCCATTCTCTCTTTAAAAATACATTACTTTCACATGTTTACCCATTTCCTCCAGCCGTTTGGTCAGCTCTTCAATCAGTTTCAGCTTCAGGCTGAAGCTAAGGGGCAGGCTGGGGTTTTGGTGCGCGGCGTTTTTTGCACGTCCCACAAAAAAATTGATGTCCGTTGCCTCTTCAAACAGCATCTGGGCTATCAGCGACGCGCCGTCGTGCTTATCGCGAAACTGCGTGTAAAAATCTGTGTTATTGGAAAAACTTTCGGCGATTTCCAGTACTTTTCCCAAAGTCAGCACGCCTTCTGTCACCAGGTCAATCCCCTCAATGTGGGCAATCGGCGGAATAGAAGGGTCCTCATAATTAATTTCCGTTTTAATCGGTTTGTTAAGGTATCGGCTGATGATATTCGACGTGGTGCCGCCGCAGACAATCCGCTTGCCTTCTTTGGAAAAATAAAGCTGCATCACTTTTTCATCATCTTCCGGGTTTACCGGCGGCCCGATGATCAGATTTACCAGCTGGCGCTCGCGGATACGCAGCGCGGCAATGGTGGTGTCATCGCCCGGCTTTTCCATGTACAAATCCTTGCAGGCTTCCCCAATCCGGCTTGCCATTGTCTGCGCAGACATGTCCGGCCGAAAATTACCCTCGGCAAACTCCGTCACCTGGGGCAGCTGCCAGCCGTAATTGAGCGTACGCTCAATCCCGGCGTGAATCACACCGTCGCTCATCAGGATAAACATATCACCCAGCTCACAATGAATGTGCGACTCACAAATGGTCTTGCCGCAAATCGTTTTTTTCTCCATTTCATAAGGAAACGCATGGCCGCCGCGCAGCAAAATCACGCTGGGGTTGTCAAACTGCACAAGATAGGCTTCTCTGCCATGATGCACCTGCAAAATAGTAAAGGTTGAATAGGCAACACCGCGCACCTGGCAAACCGGCAGCGTTTCCGCAATCGTTTCCACACAATCTTCAATCGGCATTCCGCTTGCCATCATCGTCCCGATAATTTTTGATGTCAGCGTAGAAAGGATATTCGCTTTCACGCCGCTGCCTAAACCATCTGCCAAAACGATCGTAAAATCATCTTCATAGCTGATGGTTTCCACCTTGTCCCCGCACAGCTGCTCGCCGTATTTATTTAAGCTGACATATCCGCTTTCCACAAACATATTATTCATCGGAGGATCCCTCCACTGAAATCGCTTCTTTCAGTTTAGTGAGTGCGATTTTCGTTTCCGCTGTGGTTTCGCCCAAAAGCGATGCGATTTCCTGTACAACGCGCATTTGTTTTTCAATGACCTTGTCCGCCGTATTCACTGTTTTTTGACGGATTTCATTTACTTTCTGCTCTTCCAGCTGCTCATCAGTAATATCTTTCATAATGCTGATAATCAGCTTATGCTCTTTATCGTACAAAATGGATTCTTTAACATATTTTTCATATTCCGCTAAATACCTTCGCTGTTCCATGCGCGTTTGACCGCTTGACAAAATTTCCAAATACGGCTTGGGATCAAGCACCTCTACCGCCGGCATGTTTTTCACCTGCAGCGAACCGGCAAGGTTAAACAGGCGTTTTGCCGCGCGGTTCATCTGCTGAATGTTGAGCTGATCGTCAAAAACAACGATCGCATTCGGCGTGAGCATAATGATTTTATCGGAAAAAGACTCCGCCTTTTCCATCATAAACGGCAGGCACATGCTCGGTTCGGCTTTTCCCAGGAAAACCGCCACCGCTTTTTCCCGGCAGGTTGCATAGCCGCAGGTACCGCAGTTTAGCTCGTGTTCCGGCTTCGTTTTTCCCATGCTTTCCAAAATCGCCGTAATCTGTTCTTCGCTCGGCATCACATGGCTTACGGTTGCCGGAGTAAAGTTCTGCGCAAGGTCAATCTTCGTCTCAATATTAAAATCATCGCGGCTTTTTGCTTCAAGCGGCTTGGCAAAATCGCGCAGCTTAATGGTGCAGTCCAGCATTTCTTCGCGATACCGGCGCACCATCGGCCCGTTAATGCAGCTGCCGCGGCAAATGCTCATTTCAACAAAACAATGGCTTAACTTTCCGCTGACAATGTTTTTTAAGGCGGCAATGCAGTCTTTTACGCCGTCAACGGCAAGATAGCGAAAATCGCTGCCGTCCGTATTCATGGACTCAATAATGCCGCCCGTTTCCGGGAAAAAGCGCGACATGCGCGTATCCTGTGTGACATCATCTGCCGGCGCAAGGTTTGTGTTTTCTTCAGCAAACCATTCTCTGAGCTCCTCATAGGTTAAAACGCAGTCAACCAGCCCCGGGTTTTCATCCGCCTCGTCCTTTTTGGAAATACAAGGACCGATAAATACAACATAAGCATTTGGATCTTCTTCTTTTATCATTTTTGCGTGCGCAAGCATCGGCGAAAGCACATGTGCAAGATAAGGGATTGCTTCCGGATAATATTTGCGCACAAGCAGGATCGTAGAATGGCAGCAGGTAGAAATAATCACGTCCTGGCTGGCGCTTGCTACCATCCGCTCGTATTCGCTTTTCACCACATAGGCTCCCTCTGCGGTTTCGCGCGCAGAATCAAAGCCCAGCTTGCGGAGCCAGCCTTCCATCTCTCCAAGGTCGCGCGCGTCAAAATCAACGATAAAAGACGGGGCAACGCTTGCGATTACACGCTTGCCGGCACGAATGGCGTCCTTTACTTTAGAAACGTCGTGGCGCACATCTTTTGCGTTTTGCGGACAGGCAACCACACAGCGGCCGCATAAAATACATTCCTGCGGCAGAATATTTGCCTGCTGGTCAGAAAACTGGATGGATTTGACCGGGCACTCGCGGATACACTTATGACAATTTTTACAGTTTGCCTTTTTAAGACCTAAAATTTGATTCACAAATCATCCCCCCTGTTAACGGCAGGCGTCTAAGACGTATTTTTGAAACACCTCGTGCATGTTCTCCCGGTTTACGCCTAAAACCAACTCATCATCTACCTTTACCGTCACGCCGTCCATGCATTTTCCCAGACAAAACGCGGCGGAAAGCTCCACTTTGTCCTGCAACTGGTTCTTTTCAATCAGTTCTTTAAACGTATTGATGATGTCATACGACCCTTTTAAGTGGCAGGAACTGCCGATACACACACTAACGACCATTTTTCTTCCTCCTCCAAAGACAATTGGGCACTTTTTCACCATTTTCATGCAGCGCCTGCGGGCGCGTGTTTTCATGTACGGCGCAACGTTTTAAGCGCCGCGCAAAAGCTATAATTACTCTCATTATACAATATATTTCCCGCATTTTCAACAGCTGTGAAAAATTTAACATATAAAAACTTTTTTATTAAATATTTCTTAAATGCAGAAAATAAATTGTATTCGCCAAAGGGATATGATATAATAAAACAATCAGGAAAAAACTGGCGGTGCTTTTGCTGCACCGATTCATGATGGTGTGAAAACATGGGTTTTTAGAGGAGTGAGCGGCAAGCATGAAAAACATTAACGATCTCGGCAGCGAAAAGCTGTCCCGGCTGATTGTCCGGTTATCCCTTCCTGCCATTTTGGGCATGGTTGTCAATCTGTTATATAACATCGTAGACCGGATTTTTGTCGGACAGCTGGGAAGCGAAGCGCTGGGAGCCATTACGGCGGTAGCGCCGTATATGACAATTTTAACCGGGTTTGCTGTTTTAGTTGGGACTGGCGCCGCCGCTCTGATTTCCATTAAATTGGGCGAGCGCAAACCCAAAACATCCGCACGTATTTTATCCACTTCGCTGGGTCTGCTTCTCATCCTCTCTGTGCTGATCATGATCCCGTCCTTTTTCCTTCAGGATGCGATTTTAAAACTTTCGGGCTCTGCGCATACGTCACAGATGATGGTGGATTATGCAAAAGATTATCTGTTTGTGATCATCATCGGCGTTCCGTTCCAGCTGATCAGTCTGGGAATGGATCAGAATATGCGCGCAGAAGGAAACGCCAAGGCCGCGATGTATGCGATGGTTTTGGGCGCAGTTACAAACATTGTGTTAGATCCTGTTTTTATCTTTGGCTTTGGCATGGGGACGCGCGGCGCGGCGATTGCAACTATAATCGGCCAGGCGATGACCTCTGCTTTTATTCTCATTTACTATTTCGGAAACCACAGCCATTTGAAAATCAATATGAAGCATTGCCGGTTTCGGTACTCGTTTAAGATCATGTCGCTGGGCATGCCGCAGTTTTTAATTCAGCTCGCCAGCGGAGCAATTATGCTGGTATACAATAATAGTCTGGTGCGCTACGGCGTAATATTAGACGCAGAACGCGGCGCAGACGTTGCGCTTGCGGCGTTTGGCATTATCACGAGCGTTTCCATGGTGCTCCTCATGCCTCTTAACGGCCTCAGCCAGGGCATTCAGCCGATTATCGGCTATAACTATGGCGCGAAAAATTATCTTCGCGTGAAAAAAACTTTTTTGACTGCTGTCTTTTACGCGACCGTTTGGATGACCCTTGGTTTTTTGGCGGCGGAAACAGTTCCGCGCTATATTTTTATGGCGTTTAACAACAAAGACCAGGACCTTTTAAATTTTGGTTCGCAGACGCTTCGGATCATTGCGATTTTCCTGCCTTTGGTCGGTTTCCAAACGCTGAGCTCCAACTACTTTCTTGCGGTAGGAAAGCCAAAGGCATCGATCTTTTTGAGCGTTTCGCGGCAAATTTTATTATTTATTCCCTTGATTTTATTATTGCCTCTGTTTTTGCCCGATCAACTTAAAATATATGGCGTCATCTGGGCTTCGCCCGTTGCCGACTTTTTATCGGCGGTGATTGCCGGAATATACATTTTATTTGAAATGAAGCGGCTCAGCCGCCTGGAGCAGGACCATTTAAAACGGATGCAGAAACAGCCGGTTCAAGAAGGTGCCGTCAAATGATCAAAAAAACAGCGGCGGCGCTTTTACTGGTTTTTATTTGTATTGTATTTTTTGACATTGATGTGACAAAGCTCACGGAACAAGCGGTTGACTTTGTGCTGCAAAGGCAGGAGGAACTGCCGCCGCCGTCAGGAGAGATCACTCCGTCAACGCTTGCCGTAGCCGGCAAAACGGTAAATATTGGGGATGGGCTTGACACGGTGATGGATGTTTTCGGCGATGCGATGGATACGATTGCCAGCGAATATGGCTTTACATGGTATATTTACCACCAGGATTATCAAAATTATATACAAATCGGACTGGATGAAACCGGTACGGTGCGCGCGGCATATAGCAATTCGCCGAATTTTGAATTTGACGGCCTGCACGTTGGTTCCACCATGGACGAGACGCGCATGGCGCTGGGCGAGCCTTTAGAAAGCATTCAAAAGGGCAACGTGATTTTTCAGCTCAATCATGGCGTTGACGGCAAACGGGAAGTGGATGTGTTTTTCTTCCGCGGTTTATATGTCCGAATTTTTTATGACTGTTTTAAGAATAATACGGTAACTGCAATCCATATAATAGAAGAGGGTACGGAACTTTCTTTTGACAGGCGGTATGCCCAGGGCACCGCAGAATTTGCGCGTGCGATGGAAAAGGAAAATTTTTACGTGACAAACGCGCTTCGCGTCCGCGAGGGGTTTTCGCCGGTTAAATGGAGCGAAAAAACACACGAGGCGGCGCTTTCCCACTCCAAAGATATGGCGGAGAACAATTATTTCAGCCACACTGACCTTTCGGGGAAGTCCGCAATAGACCGCGTTAAAGCGGCGGGTGTTTCGGTTTCGTCTGTGGCAGAAAATTTAGCCGCCGGCGGGCAGAACGGAATTATTATGCATGAGCTTTTAATGAATTCTGAGGGGCACAGAAAAAACATCCTCGGATATTATGAGTTTATGGGCGTCGGCGTTGCGTTTGATGAAGAAAACCGGCCGTATCTGACACAAAATTATTATAATCCGCCAAAAATTCTGATCGGATGACAGGAAGGTGGCAGAATGGAAAAAAATATTGTACTCATTGGTTTTATGGGGTCCGGCAAAACCACGGTCGGGCGCCGTGTGGCAGCGCAGCTGGGACGGGATTTTTACGACACGGATGAATGGCTGAAAAAAAGCGAAAAAATGCCGCCGGCACAGATTATAGCCAAAAAAGGCGAAAAGTACTTTGAGGGGGCGCAGCGTTTTGCGGTTATGAACCTCTGCGAAAACGAACACTGTGTCATCTCGACCGGCGGCAACACGATGAAGGACAGGCAAAACCGTGATTTACTAAAGGAAAACGGTATCTTGGTATGGCTCAAAGCGGATGCCAACACGGTTTATCAAAACACCAGCTCCTCGCATAACCGCCGTCCGGAGCTGGCCGGCGCATCGGTTGAAGACATTGCCGCAATGCTTAAAGAACGGGAGCCCTATTATGAAATATGTGATATTTGCGTTGAGGTAGATGAGCGCGACATGGACCAGATTGTCGCAACTGTTTTGGAAGAAATTCAAAAATTTAACAATTAAAAACCGCCTACATGAGAGAAAGGGGTCACAAATGATGGAAGAAAACTGTATTTTTTGCAAAATTATTCGGGGGGAAATCCCATCCCAAAAGGTGTATGAGGATGAATGGGTATATGCTTTTCGCGATATTAACCCCGCTGCGCCGACACATATCTTAATTGTGCCAAAAGAACACCTCGCATCGGCAAACGCATTAGAAGAAAAGCACGAGGCGCTGGTTGGGCATATATTAGTGTGCGCCCGCAAAATTGCCGAGGAACAAGGATTTGCCGAATACGGGTACCGTATTGTCAACAACTGCGGAGAAAACGCGGGACAGACGGTGTTCCATCTGCATTTCCATGTGCTTTCCGGTGCAAAATTTGACCGGATGGTATAAAAAGTTTGCAAATATGGATTCGCAATGGCTCAATGCGGTTGGCAGTGTCCATACGGTCCGACATCATAAAAAACAAAGCGCAGAAAATTCTGCGCTTTGTTTTTTTATTTGTTTACAGATTTGGCCCTTTGAGGATTAGCCCATAATCGCATCCATAAATCCCATGGAAAGACCGATTGCGGCTAAGATAATTAAAATAACAACCAAAACCAGACCAATTATTGACAGCACAATACCGGCTGTTGCCATACCGTTTTTCTTTGCTTTGTTTGCTATGATTCCGAAAATAAGGCCCAAAATGGCAGCCGGGATTCCCAGATACCACACACACATGAAGACCACAGAAACTATACCAAGCACCAAAGATGCAATGGCAAACCCTTTCTTGTCCTGACTGCCGTTCGGCATGCTTGTGTTGTTCATTTCTTCCATAATAATCCTCCTCATTTTATCATTTTCTGTTTCCGTGTCAAAAAATCCATAAGATAAGATTTCGCGCCACGGCAAATATCCAGGCCGCAATGCAAAACAAAATCCATATCTTATAATTCCCGACTGCAGAAAACAGTTTATAAACCTTGCCATTGTTTGAAAAACAAACGACATTTGCTAAAACCAATAATCCTGTCAAATATACTCCTAAGAGCAATATAAAACCATTCTTACAAACCGCTCCCCAAAAATCCAGGTTCAGCACACAGCGCAGTGCATGGGTTGCTCCACAGGTTGGGCACATCCATCCCGTCACCGCAGCAACCGGGCAAACCGGATGCAAAATTTCGGAAAGGCGGATGAGGGCAGGCGCAAAGAGCAACAGCAAAAAAAACATCGCGTCAACCAAAATGATACCAATTTTTTTTCTTTTCGTCTGCATCCTGTTTCAATCTTTCGTTTTTATTTTCCATGAAATCCAACGCCAAAACAATAGAAACTTCTGGTTTTCCTGTCAGTTTCTTATGGCGCTGGCTTCCGTTTATTCTTCCAACTCTGACTCTTGTGTGGATTCCGTATTTTCCGTTTCTTGTGTATCCTCTGCGTTGTCTGCATCGTCTGCATCCGTTTCCGTATTTTCTGTCTCTTCCGTTGTCTCTTCTGTTATTTCTTCGGTATTATCTGCCGTTTCCGTGTCTTCGGAATCATTTTCTGCTATCTCCGTATTTTCTGCCTCTTCGGAATTTTCTTCCCCGTCTGCACTCTCTGTTAAGCCTTTAACGACTTCACGGTAGCCATGAACAAAATTAACCGCTTTTTCCGTATCTAAAACGGAGGAAATGAACAGGCGTTCCACGTTTTGGTTACGTTCCACCGGGAAAGCAACAATACTTCCGTCCGAAGCGGTGACCATGTTTTTCACCTCTTCATCCCCTTCAATCCATTCCATAGCGCTCGGAGAGTATTTTGCGATAGCATCGTCCAATTTGGCAAAAGCGCCGGATGTGACCTTTTCTTCTATTACCTCATCCGTTAAAGTCCCCTCGTCTAAAACGATCAGCGGCTCGCCGGCAGCAAGCATAAGATTTAATTTTTCCAGCCAGGCATCGTCTTGCAAGACAACACAGGTAACCGCGTTCACCCCGGTGACCGCTGCGGCAACTTCCATCAGTTTATCTACGCCGGCGTCCATCGCCGCTTGCGACATGCCGATCGTAAATGCGGTATAAGCCGGCGATTTTACCGAAAGCAGGCTGTGCTTTCCTTCTTCCGGCATGGCTTCGTAAAAAGTTGCCGTACAGCCAAACACATGATTGATAAAACGCATGGGCACAAAAGTGCGGTCACTTACAATCCGTGATGCACAGCTTTGTTCTATTCCAATCGTAAGCGAAATTTCTTCGCCGTTTACACTAGCGGTATCCTCGCCGACCATCAGTGAAATGGACAGCTCTTGTCCGTTCGGCGTTCCCGAAATGGAAACAAGCCCGTCAGAGAAAGTAATATTCTCATCCGCTATCCCCAATGCCACGCTAAACGCGCGGATTGGTACAAGGCAAATGTCATTTTCCATAAAAGGCGCGGCGTCAAGCTCCAAAAGGCTGCCATCAACTTCTACATCAATCGGCACTTCCTCTGCAAAAGCCGGAATGCCCACAGCCAAAACCAACAAACACGACAAAACAAGCGCTAAAAACTTTTTCATAAAAATCCTCTCCTCATACGTAATATAAATGGTTCCTTTAAGATTTCTGAATCATGCTGATGTCCCGCGCAATTGGTTCATTAAATATCATGTGAACAAATACATCTTTTTTCTTTCCCTCAATTAAAAACTGTACTTTATCTACATTGGACAACTCTGTGAGGGAATTGACAATAGAATATACCGTAAGCTGTTCTGCTGATGTTCCGCCATTATATTTTGTAATAAACTCATCCGACAGATTGACAAAACAAACGCCGTCTTTAATTTCTACCGACCGCACTTTGGTTTCTGCCGGAATGGTCCGGTATCGTTTGTCTTGCTGCGGACCCTTAATCAGCTCCGTTACGATCAGCTTTTCCATCGATTCGCCTTTTGGAACTTTTACCCGGCGAATTTCCCGTACCAAGCAGCTGGCGTCAGCGTCGCTGAAATACAGCGTAATATTGGCCTCATCCTGCATCAATGCATCTGCATCAAATACAAGGTCGTTCTCTTTCACTCCGCTGGCAGTTCCTCCCTCTGAATTTTCATCGTCTAAAACCAGGGGCGTCCCCTCAACCAAAATGTTCACATTTCCGATTCCGGGAACGGAACAAAGCGATTTTACAATAGAGGCCGAAGCCAAAACATCTAAAATGTTTTCTTCATTATAAAATTCTTTAGAGACATTTACCGTGGCAGTTCCTTTTTCAACGGAAATGCCCAGCAAACTGGTTCCGGCACGGATGACACGTCTGTTTTCCGGCTGTTTTGGCCCCGCTAAAAGCTGATCCATAACATATTTCGGCAAGTCTTCCTGTTTTACATCTTTGACAGAAATGGTTTCTTCGGTAAGAGCCGTTCCATCTTTATTGCCAAAGTAGAGGTTTATTTCGTCCTGTGTCTCTCCCGCCGTTTCCGGCGCCTGGCCGCTGTTTGAACGCATACAGCCGCTGCATAACACTAATATCAAAGAAAGCAGCAAAATTGCCGCAGTCCGTTTTTTCATTCGCATGTTTCTTCCTCCTGTTAACGCCGCACAAACCGGGAAAACGAGCCAGACAGGTCTTAAAACATTTGTTAAGACGCGCCGCCTTTTTCTGCCGCTTCCTTTGCGGTTTGCATTTTTACATATAAAAAACATTTCCCTTATGGAAAAGCGCCTTAAGACCGTTAAAAAAGGGGGGATTTAAGATTGTCTTGAGGCGCTTTTCATAAGAGTAATAAGATATCAGCAAAAATCAGTTGTTTCTTCCTCCCGGGCGGGATTCTGCATGCTGCGCAGACGCCCTTTGGCGCAGCTGGTCCAGCTGTGCTTGCAGTTCTTCTACTTTTTTAGTATATTCTATGATTTTTTTTGCAGATTCATCCTCTTTTTTCTTGGATTTAAAATAGTCATCGGCAATGTTAATTGCCGTTAACACCGCAACCATTGTCGTACTCATAAAAGAATTCAATCTGCTGATTTTTTTCATCTGCCGATCCACATAGTCGGACACTTCCAGCATATACTCTCTGGAATCTTCAGAAACCAAAGTGTAATCCTTGTTTGCAATTTGCACAGTAAGTCTGTTGCGATCCGCCATAGTGTACCTCCCAGCTTTGTTATGCGAGCTGCGCATCAACAATTTCATTCATTATATTTTCAATATCCGTCTGTGTGAGAGATTTGGCAACGACCAATTCACTGACTAATATTTGCTTCGCACTGTTTAGCATTTTTCGCTCGCCGGTAGAAAGGCCGCGGCTCTTATCCCGAAACATCAAATTTTTCACCACATGTACTACTTCATAAATATTCCCGCTTTTAATCCGCGTCATGTTTTCCCGATAACGCTTGTTCCAATTGGGATCCATTTCCGTATGACAATCTTTAAATTCCTTTAACACACGGTCGGCTTCTTCGGTATCAATTACGTCACGAAGACCGATTTCTTCTGCATGATCCATGGGAATCATCACGCGCATATCGCCAATCGGTATCCTCATGATATAATAATTTTGTACCACTCCCATAATTTCCCGCTCTTCAATTGCTTCAATGATTCCGGCTCCGTGCATCGGATACACGATTTTGTCGCCTATGCCGTACTTCATGTCCCCCAAAACCTCCTGTAGAGCAACCCCTAAAAACGGCTATATTATGTTACTGTAATCTTTGCTCTTTTTAACCCAAACAGAACAAACATATCTTCCAGCGGTTGTTTATACAATCTCCACATTTTCATATGATAATTATAACTACTTTATTTTATTTTATTATAAATTTTAATTCCTGTCAAGTGTTTGTTCCGATTGGTTTTGTGCCGGGGCGTTTCTCTCAAGCTTGCTGTTTTTTCCTCTGGTTAAAACACAAAAAGCCGCGTAATTTTTGCCTGTTTTCGTTTAAACTGTTGCCGCGCTCTGCGGGGAAAGTGCAACAACATAAATGGATCGCAAAAGCACAAAGGTGATACGAAACCAAAAGTTCGTGCAAAACCAAAGCAAATAAAAATTTCCTATTTTTCTGCCGAACCGTTTTCCATCATTCTGCTGACCGCACAAAGCACTGCAAGTTTTCCGCTTTCATATGTCAGGCCGCCCTGCATATAGGCAATATATGGCTTACGAAGCGGACCGTCTGCAGATATTTCAATGCTTGCGCCGGACACAAACGTCCCCGCCGCCATAATCACCTGGTTTTCATAACCCGGCATATCCCACGGCTCCGGCGTAACATATGAATCCACCGGCGAACCTGCCTGAATCCCCTCGCAAAACGCGCAAAGTTTCTGCGCGCTGCCAAGCTTTACCGCCTGGATAATATCCCCACGTGCATCATCGGATGCCGGGCATACTTCATAGCCCAAAAGCTCCAGCATTTTCGCAGTCAAAAGCGCCGTTTTCATGCTTTCTGCCACCGTGTGCGGCGCCAGGAAAAACCCCTGGTACATACTGCGGTTCATGCCAAGGCTTGCGCCGACCTCTGCTCCGATTCCGGGAGAAGTGAGCCGGTATGAAACCTGCTCGATGAGGTTCTTTTTCCCCGCGATATACGCTCCCGTCAACGCAAGACCGCCGCCGGGATTTTTAATCAGCGAACCGACAACCAAATCTGCACCTGCCTGGCAGGGCTCCTGCCGCTCGGCAAACTCCCCGTAGCAATTGTCCACCATGCAGATGATGTCCGGATTTACCGCTTTTGCACACTCACAAATGGCGCGGATGTCCGAAATTAAAAGGGACTTCCTCCAGTCATAGCCTTTCGAGCGCTGAATTTCGATCAGCTTAACCTCCGGCGTAATGGCTTTTCGGATTGCCGCAAGGTCCGGAGAGCCGTCGGGCAAAAGAGCCACCTCGCGGTAGGAAACTCCCCAGTCGGCTAAGGAGCCGTTCCCCTCTCCGCGGATTCCGATGACCTCCTCCAGCGTGTCATACGGGTGTCCCGTCACGGAAAGCATGACATCACCGGGCCGAAGCACGCCAAACAGGCAGACCGATAGCGCGTGCGTGCCCGAAACAATGCTGTGCCGCACCAGCGCAGCTTCTGCGCCGAAGACGTCGGCATAGACTGCATCGAGCGTGTCGCGGCCGACGTCGTCATAGCCGTAGCCGGTGGTAAGCCCCAGGTGCTGTTCGCTGATTCTGTGCCTGCGAAAAGCAGAAAGCACCTTTGCCTGGTTATATGCCGCGGTCTCCGCTATTTGGTCAAACGCCTCTTTAAGCTCTGCTTCTGCCTGCCGCATCAGCGCCAAAACCTCCGGATGAATCTGATATTCTTTTTGTAGCAATTCCTGATAATCCATTTTCTCCAACCTTTCAAGGATTTTTCCGCACAGCTGCGGCCTTTTTATCCGAGAAAAAGGACCGGCACAAACCACCGATTTGCGCGGTTGTCTGGCTGATCCTTTTGTGAATACGTTCGTTTCAAGCGCGCGCGTCTGCTTTTTCTAAACAAACGCCGCAGATATAAAAATATTTACAGTTCGTAAACTTCTTTCGACGGAACGACGCGGACGCCTCCCTCTGTCAGTGCTTTGACGGCTTGCTCCGCATTATCCGATTTCAAAATGACATACGCTTCGTTTTCCCGTTTGCTGACAAAAGCGTACATATACTCCACCGCCACACCGGCATCGCGAAGCAGCACCAGCGCACTGTTTAAGCCGGAGGGTTTGTCATCAATTTCAACTACAATTACGTCTGTTGACTTTACGGTTATTTCATTTTCTTTGAGTACGGCAAGCGCCTTGTCCGGATCCTGCACAATCAGGCGAAGGATTCCGAAATCCGTAGTATCCGCGATGGACAGCGCGCGAATATTAATTCCGTTTTTTGCAAGAATTTCTGTCACTTTGGAAAGCTTTCCTCTTGCATTTTCCACGAAGACTGAAATCTGTTTTACTAACATCATAAAAATCAGCTCCTTCTTTGTTCCGGGCTGCGCCCGGTTATTTTATTTCTGCCGCCGCATTATTTCTTTCTTTTATCAATAACACGCACAGCTTTTCCTTCGCTTCTTGAAATGCTTTTCGGCTCAACCAGCTTGATTTTTGTTGCCAAGCCCAGAGCGCTCTTTAGTTTTTCGAAAATTTCTTTTTCCAGTTTTTCCAGCTGCTTCACTTCGTCTGAGAAGAACTGTTCGGTCATTTCCACCTGTACCTCGAGCGTATCGCGCGTCCCTTCGCGGTCCACAATCAGCATATAGTGCGGCGCAACATCGGTAATATCCAAAAGCGCGCTTTCCACCTGCGACGGGAATACGTTTACACCGCGGATGATCATCATGTCGTCCGATCTGCCCTGAATCTTCTTCATTCGCGCCAGCGTACGGCCGCAGGCACAGGCCTCGTGCGTGATGCTTGTGATATCGCGCGTGCGGTAACGCATCATCGGCATACCCTCTTTGGTCACGCAGGTAAATACCAGTTCGCCCAGTGTGCCGTCCGGCAGGACTTCCCCTGTTTCCGGATCAATAATCTCGGGGATAAAATGGTCTTCATTAATATGAATGCCGCATTCCTGATCACAGGAAAACGCAACGCCGGGACCGATAATTTCGGTTAAACCATATACATCCACTGTGCGTATATTGAGAAGACGTTCAATTTCGTGCTGCATTTCTACCGTCCAAGGTTCTGCACCGAACACGCCCGCCTCAAGCTGAAACTCATTAATGTCAAGCCCCATGTCGCGGATCGTCTCGCCGATGTAGAGCGCATAAGACGGCGTACAGCAAAGAATCGTTGTGCCCATATCGTGCATCAGGCGAATCTGCCGCTCCGTGTTTCCCGAAGAAGTCGGCAGCGCCATCGCGCCCATAGTCTGCGCCCCATAGTGCGCGCCAAGACCGCCGGTAAACAGCCCGTAGCCATATGAGGACTGCACAACAGAATTCTCATCACCGCCGGCAGCCGTTAAGGTCCGCGCCATAACCTCGCCCCAGATTGCAAGGTCATTTTTGGTGTAGCCGGCAACAATCTGTTTTCCTGTTGTGCCGCTGGTTGCATGGATTTCAACAATATCTTTGTTCGGACGCGCGAACAACCCGTAAGGATAGGCTTCTCTCAGATCCTGCTTGCTGGTAAACGGCAAAAGGTGCAGATCATCCACCGAACGGATATCTTCCGGCTTCACACCCGCCTGATCCATTTTTTCCCGATAGTAAGGCACGCTGTCATATACTTCCTTTATTTTGCTGCACAGCCGCTCGCTTTGCAGCGAATGCATTTGTTCCCGGCTCATACATTCCGCTTCCGGGTTCCAATATTTTGCCATGTTATGCCACTCCTTATTATCAGCCGCATCTTGCTGGTGCGGCAAAATTTACCTCGTTTCTGCTTTTCTTTCGCGCCAAAATTTTTACTCCGCTGCATCGTATCCCAATTGGAACGCTTTCCGGTTCACTTCCAAAAGTTTTGCCGGCACGGTCTGTTCCACGGCCTTTTCCCATTCTTCTTTTGAAATATTCGTATGCTTTGCCATCACGCCGATCAAAACCACATTCGTTGCCTTAATATTTCCGGCTTCTTTGGCCAAGGCAAGCGCATCGCACGCCGTAATAGAAACGCCCATTTTTTCCATTTTTTCTAAAATATCGGAGGGATACTCCGCGGCGCCGGTGATTACCGGCATGGGATCGGTTTCCTGGGTATTAATAATATATTTTCCGCCTTGTTTTAAATACGGCAGGTAGCGGTATGCTTCCAGCTTTTCAAACGCTAAAATCAAGTCCGCTTCGCCTTCGCCGATGATCGGTGATGCCACTTTTTCTCCGTAGCGCACATAGGTAACCACGCTTCCGCCGCGCTGGCTCATTCCGTGCACCTCAGAAAGTTTCACATCAACGCCGAGATTGATTGCGGCCGCGCCGATGATCCGGCTGGCAAGCAGCGTACCCTGTCCGCCGACTCCGACTATCATAATATTCATGTTCTTCATCCTTTCAAACTCCGTCTGACCCGTCTTTTTAACAACAGAAAAAATTGCGCAGCAATTTCTTCACACCGCTAAAAGCTCGCAAAGAGGAAAGCGTTTCCCGCCGTTTGCTTGAAGAAAGCGGAAAGCGCCGCCCAAAAGGCAGAGGGAACTTCTTTGCAAAATTATTTCACGCGTTCAATCGCGCCGAATTTACAAACATTCGGGCAAAGTCCGCACCCAACGCACAGGGTTTCATCAATCTGCGGACCCTTTTTCTTAAGCGAAATCGCCGGACAGCCCAGCTTCATGCACATTTTGCAGTTTTTACATTTATCATTAATGACATAAAGCCCGGAATACCCCGCCTTTTTAATCAGCGCGCAGGGACGCTGCGCAATAATCACAGACGGTTCTTCCGCCGCAATTTCTTCCTTCACAATTTTCTCAAACTTGTCAACATCAAACGGGTCGGCAATCACCACGCGGTCCACACCAACGGCATGGCACAATTGTTCCAAATCGACCTGGCGTGTCGGCTCGTTGCGAATCGTAAATCCGGTGGATGGGTTTTGCTGGTGTCCCGTCATGCCGGTGATGGAATTATCCAAAATAATCGTGGTGGTTGTGCCTTTGTTATACACCACATCAATCAAACCCGTAATTCCGGAATGAACGAAAGTAGAATCGCCCAGCACCGCAACCGTTTTGCGCGCAAACTCCCTGCCGCGCGCTTTTTCCATTCCGTGCGCGCCGGTGATACTGCCGCCCATGCAAACGATGGTGTCAATGCTCGCCAGCGGCTTTGCACAGCCCAAAGAGTAGCAGCCGATGTCACCTGCCACCGTAAGCCCCAGCTTGGACAGCACATAAAACACGCCCCTGTGCGAACAGCCCGGGCACATCACCGGCGGACGCACCGGCACATCTTCCTCTGCACAAAGGAGCTTCGGCGCTTTTTCCCCTAGGATTTTCTCTTTCAAAAGCGCAGCGCTGTATTCGCCAATCATGGTAAATGCTTCTTTTCCAATCACTTTCACGCCGATCGAACGGCAAAACGTTTCAATTACCGGATCGAGCTGCTCTGCGACATAAACTTTTTCCACTTTCGACGCAAAATCACGAATCAATTGCTCCGGCAGGGGATTCACCATGCCGAGCTTTAAAATAGACGCATTGGGGCACGCTTCGCAGGCATATTGATACGAAATGCCCGCGGCAATGATCCCAATTTTTTTATCTTTAATCCATACCTGATTCAGATCCGTGGTTTCTGCAAACGCCGCCAGTTTTTTCGTACGTTCCTCCACCATCACATGCTTTGGTTTCGCATTCGCCGGCACCATGACGTTTTTTGCAATATTTTTCTGATATTCACGAAGCGGCACATCTTCGCGCTCACAAAGCTCAACCAGGCTCTGCGAATGCGCCACACGCGTCGTCAGGCGCAGAATGACTGGCGTATCAAACTGCTCGCTGAGCGCAAACGCCTGTTTTGTAAATTCCTTACACTCGCTGCTGTCTGCCGGCTCAAGCATCGGCACTTTTGCGCCGATGGCATAGTGCCTCGAATCCTGCTCATTCTGCGAACTGTGCATTCCCGGGTCATCTGCCACAACAATGACCAGCCCGGCATTTGCGCCGATATAAGACACCGTAAAGAGAGGGTCTGCCGCCACGTTTAGTCCCACATGCTTCATGGCAGAAAGCGCTCTGCCGCCCGCGGTTGCCGCGCCGATTGCCGTCTCCACCGCCACCTTTTCATTTGGCGCCCATTCCGCATATATCTCATCATATTTTGCGATAAATTCTGTTATTTCCGTACTCGGCGTTCCCGGATAAGACGACGCCACACGGACTCCTGCCTCATAGGCGCCGCGCGCAACCGCTTCGTTGCCGAGCATTAATTTTTTTGCCATGGTTTTCCTTCCTTTCCCGTTCTGCCCGCAGAACTGAGTTATCTATTATCAATGACATGTTTTGCTTTTCCGGTGGTTCGTTCAATGGTTTTCGGCTCAACGAGCTTGACTTTTGCCACCAAACCCAGCACCACATGCAGTTTGTGCTGAATTTCTTTTTCCAGCGCCTCCAGCTTGGAAAAGCTGTCAAGCAGGCTGTCGTCGGTCAGTTCCACCTGCACTTCCAGCTGGTCGGTATACCCTTTTTTGCTGACAATTAGCTGATAATACGGCCCAATGTGGTTAATCCCCAAAAGGACACTTTCCACCTGCGACGGGAACACATTGACCCCTTTTATAATCAGCATGTCGTCCGTGCGCCCCTGCATTTTCGCAAGCTTGCGGCTGGTTCTGCCGCACTCGCACGGCTCGCTGATCAAATAAGAAATATCATGCGTGCGGTATCTCAAAACAGGGATTCCTTCTTTTTTAATCGTTGTAATGACAACCTCGCCCGGCTTGCCTTCCTCTACGGGTTCGCCGGTCTCCGGATCAATAATTTCAATGATAAAGCAGTCCTCCGCGATATGCTGTCCGTTCTGATAAATACACTCACCGGCAACGCCCGGCCCCATGACCTCGCTTAAGCCATAGTTTTCTGTAGAAATAATCCCGAGGCGGCTCTCTAAAATCTTGCGCATTTCTTCGGTGTGTCCTTCGCCTCCGAACATTCCGATTTTTAATTTAATTTCTTCCTTCGGAACGTTCATTTCTTCCAGCACATCGGCAATATGCAGCGCATAAGTCGGTGTGGCAATTAAAAGGGTTGTGCCAAAATCACGCATTAGCATAATCTGTTTTTCCGTGTTGCCCGAAGACATGGGAACAACGGTTGCGCCCACTTTTTCCAGACCCTGATGCAAGCCAAATCCGCCGGTAAACAAGCCGTAGCCAAACGCCACCTGCGCGATGTCCTCATCACTTCCGCCCACCATATAAACGAGGCGCGCAATCAGGTCCGACCAGGTGTTCATGTCGTTTCTTGTATAGCCGACAACCTTCGGTTTCCCCGTGGTGCCGCTGGATGCATGAATCCGCACAATTTCCTTCATCGGGCGCGCAAACATCCCAAAGGGGTAATTATCCCGAAAATCCTCTTTTGTTGTAAACGGAAGTTTTCGCAAATCCTCGAGAGTCTGAATATCCGACGGCTTTACCCCCGCCTCGTCCAGCTTATTTTTATAAAACGGTACGCGCTGGTACACGTCCTCCACCGTATGTTTCAGTCTTTCCAGCTGAAGCTTGCGCATCTGCTCTCTTGGCATGCGCTCAATTTCTTCTTGAAAGTATTTCATATCCCTATCTCCAATCTATTCGGTTTCACACCGATTCATCCCTTATTTTGCGCGGATTTGTGTAAATGTCTGATCTAAATGTTCCGCCGGCAGCTGTTTTGTGAACAAGCTGACGACAGGCGTTATCACGAGTGACACCGCCATGGCGCACACGCCCATGTTCTGCGACAGGTTGCTCGCGATTTTAAATCCGGCCGCCGGACCTTCGGCACAGGTAAACGTGAAGTAAAGCGTTCCTCCGCCAACCACCACGATTCCTGCCAGCATTCCTGCCCACGCGCCTGCCCGGGTAATTTTGCGGCTATAAAGCCCCCAAATATACGGTCCAATAAAACAGCCGGCCACAACGCCCCAGGAAAACGACATCAGCTGCATGATAAATGCAATTTTAAACGATGCAAACACAAAGGACGCCGCAATAAATAAAAAGCAAAGTATACGCATTAAAATCATTTGTTTGGTTTTGTTATATTTTGAATACACCACCGGCATCAAATCCACAGCAATTGCCGAACTGGATGTGAGTACAATCGACGAAAGCGTCGACATGGACGCGGAAAGCACCAATAAAAGAATGACGCTCAGCACAATATTGGTAAATATATTTCCCGAAAGCGCCTGCATCAGCATCTGCGGAATGACTGCGTCATAATTGCCGCCGTCAGGAAGCTGATTGTTTAAGTAAAGCTTAGCAAAAGCACCAACGACATATGCTCCCACGCCGATTACGGTTGCAAACACCGTGGAAACCACCGCCGCTTTATGAATATTGCGCTCATCGTCAATCGCGTAATATTTATGGATCATCTGCGGAAGTCCCCAGGTTCCGATGCTGGTAAGCAAAATGTTCATTAATAGAAAAGACCACATGTTCCCGCCGGTAATGCTCACATACTGCGGGTCAATCGCACGCAGTTTGGAAAATCCCTCAGCAAAGCCGCCGACAACAGGGTTTGACACAACCACCGCCACCATGACAACCACGCCGACCAGCATAATAATCCCCTGAATAAAGTCGGTCATTACCGTTGCGACATAGCCTCCCAAAACAAGGTAAATGGCTGTGAGCACTGCGATAATCAGCATACATACAACATCGCCGTGTGCGCCGAAAACCGGGAAAATCTGAGAAAATAAATAACCCAAACCTTTATATACCGTTGCACAGTATGGAACCAAAAACACAAAGATAATCAAGGCGGTATACACTTTCATATTTTTGCTTTGATAGCGCGACTCAAAAAACTCCGGCATGGTCGAAGATTTCAGCGTATGTGTCATAATCCTGGTACGGCGCGCAAGCAAAAGCCATGCAAATAAACACCCAATAATTGCGTTTCCGAGACCAATCCAAATTCCGCCGATTCCTACCTGCCAGCCGGTGTTGCCGGCATAGCCGATAAAAATTACCGCCGAAAAATAAGAAGTGCCATAAGCAAAAGCGCTGATCCACGGCCCAATATTTCTGCCTCCCAATAAAAATCCTTCCATTGTTTTTGATTTTTTGGAGGCATAAACACCGACCAACACCATCATTATGGTAAATAAAATCAAAAATATGAATGCAATTGCCTGTGTCATGAATGGATATCCTTTCAGCCTGCAGAATCAATTCGCACCGGGCAGCAGACCTTGCACAGCGCGGCTGGTACCTATGCTTTTAAAGCATACACCCATACTATTTAATTTTATTATTTTTCGTTTCAAAAGTCAACTGTAAATATATATTTTACGTTGCTTTTTGTCGATTTTTCCTTTTACACGCCTCACTTCATATCAAATAAAGCCTCGGGTTTGCAATCAAAATGGCTGCTGGCAGGAAAGAGGGGCTTTCTTTAAAACAGTTTTGGCGTGCAAATCCATGTAGGAAACGAATATATAAATTGCAGCGAAACAAAATAATAAAATAGATGTGCAATAAAATCCTTTTTATGCGAACAAAAAGGATACGTGCTGGGCACAAACAGTGCGCGGGTGTCCCCCCCAAAAAAAGCCGGAGCAAAGCAAGCTTTGCTCCGGCACATCTTTCCTTGCCGATTCGGCTGATTCCCACTATTTTTTATTTGTCCTGAATCACCGCATATAACATTTTTGCGGCTTCTGCTCTTGTGGTGGAGTTTTTCGGCGCAAAAAGGTTGTCGCCCACGCCGGAAATGACTCCTTGACGATGCAGCCGTTCCACACGAAATGCAGCATAGGACGAAATTTGATCCTGGTCACTAAAATCCTCTGTCACCTGTCCCGAACTGATAACGACACCGGTTTTTTCCATCACACGGTCCAGCATCACCGCTGCATCCTCTCGGCTGATCGGATCTTCGCCGTTGAAGTTTCCTTCATCGTCACCGGTAACAATCCCATTCTCCTGGGCACACGCGGCATACGAATAATACCAGTCTGCTTCGCTTACATCATTAAACGATGCCGCGCTGCCTTCGTGGTATAAATCAAATGACAAAAGCAGCATTTTTACAAATTCTGCGCGTTTTACCGGAGCGTTTGGCTCAAAGGTTGTTTCCGTTCTGCCGTTAATAATTCCGCGCTGAGCCATTGCGTTTATACTTTCCTCCGCCCAGGATACGGATGCGTGATCAGAAAATTGCGATGCCTCCGTCTGGTCTGTTTCCGTATCCTGTCCCGGCAGGTTTCCGCTGCCAATGATCACCGTGCCGCCCGAATTTCCTTTGCTTGAACTGGAGCTTCCGCTTGAGCTTCCGCTCGAGCCGGAACCCGAACCGGAACCCGAACCGGATTGTTTTTCCGCATTTGATACTGTTTGCTGAAAATCATTTACAAACTCTTCCGCGGTATTAAAGTCAATCCCTGTAATGGCTTGCAGCACAGAGGTTTCTTCTTGATTTGATGCCAGTTCACGATAGCCGTCCATATCCATGCTGAGCTGGAACGGTTCGTTTTCCAAATCTTCTGCAAGCGTTGTTAGAACATCTTCTAAGCTTTGTGAATTCCAGCGCAGGGTTTTGAGCAGTTTAATCCGGCAGCCAACCGACGCTTTGATATCAAAATCCGCCGGGTTTGCAAACGGTTTTTCCTCCAGCAGAAATGCTGCCAATCTTGCGTTATCATTTAACTCCTGATAATACGGCAGGGATTGCAAACCAAGCACAGCCTCCTGATTTTTCAGATAATCCCCGGCTTCGCTGCCCGAAAGATCCTCAAAATGAAGAATTGCCATCATTTTTTGATAAGCGGCAGAAAACGCAGCAATGGTAGAAAAGGGTTCCATATCTATTACGCCTTGCTCCTGCCGTTCCTTTTTGTCACCCAAGGCATTGTGCGCATCCATATCAACTCCGAACTGCTCACCATATTGCGTAAGCCAATCCGCCAGCTGTTGCGTTGTCGTTGACTGATTCAGTGCTTCTAGCGCCTGATTGTTATTCACATATTGAAACGTCTCGCTTTTGCAGCTGAATCCCCCAGACCCCGCCAAAACATAATACATCCCGCTCGGCGTATCCAGGTCTATTTTAATGCCTACTGAATAATAGCCATTTCCGAAACAATATAAATTTCTAACAGTTTTTGAAACCATGATAAAAAAATTGTAAAAAGAACCTTACCGATT
>CASGBM010000003.1 GCA_949299615.1 uncultured Eubacteriales bacterium
TGGTACACGCCCACGAAAACCGCATATTTAAGTACAGAGGGGTTTCCCCTCTGACGACTCCCCATAATTGCGAAAAGATAGGTTTATCTACAGTCTGAAGGATGCCTTTTCGGGCATTCTTTTTTATTGCGCAGGAAAAAATACAAATTTAAATGGATCTTACACTATGCCTTTGGGAACATCATAAAAAATAACAGCTCTGCAAACATTTGCAAATATCATTGAAAAAAGGAATAAAAAGAAGAAAGTGGAAGAGAAATCTTAGGGTTTTACTTGAATTTAGTTATGCGAGATGGTATAATACAAATAAATATGTATTTTAAAATAGTAGGGTCTATTTTATGCATCAAAGACAGAGAGATTGTTTTGAGGAGGATTTTCTTTGAGTACAAAATTAACGGTGTTAAATGTATTGGAATTAATGTTAAAACGCTGGTGGATTATTGCGCTGGCTTTTATATTGGGCGGAGTTAGTTTTTTTGCAGTGAATAAATATTTCATTGACCCTGTTTATACTTCCTATGGTTCGCTTTACGTCAATAATGTCCGTGAAAAACAGACAGACAATGTAAGCCTAAGTGATATGACAACGTCGCAGATGTTGGTGTGGACATATATGGAGCTTTTAAAAAGCAATACGTTTATGAATCAGGTAGCTCAGGACAGCGGTTTAAACTATAGTGCAGATGAGATCGTTTCCATGCTTACAATGTCCCCCAAAAATGATACGGAAATCATGCAGGTTATGATTGTAAGTAAAAATCCGGAGCATTCTCAGATTCTTGTGAATACAATTTTAGCAGATGCCCCTGCAGAAATTAATCGGGTTATCAAAGGCGGTTCCACAGAAGTTGTGGATTATGCACAGCTGCCCAAAGCACCTTCCGGTCCCCGCGTTCTGTTTAACTCTGCTGTTGGGGCGCTGCTTGGTGCTGTAATTACTGCTGGTTTGGTTCTTTTGCGTGAGCTTTTGGACAACCGGATTAAAGATGAGGATGAGTTGGTTCAAAAATACAATTACCCCGTATTGGGGACAATTCCAAACATTGATTGATTTTATCTATAATAGATTGGAGAGGCCAAAGTGTTTTATATGCAAAAGAAAAAAAATAAATCCCAAAATGTTCAAATTTCGGATAAGGTTATTTTGCAGGAAAATTCGTCCTTTGCTGCAGCGGAAGCCTATAAAATTGCTCGGACAAACATTATGTTTGCATTGGCAGGAGAAAATGGCTGCCGGAAAATTGCCTTGACCAGCTCGCTTCCTGCGGAAGGAAAAACTACCAGCTGTATTAACCTTGCGATTACATTTGCACAGATGGATGCAAAAGTGCTGGTGCTTGACGCAGATTTGCGCCGGCCGAGACTTCATCAGTATATGGGCGAAAAGAACGGAGAAGGTCTGGCAGACCTGCTGGCAGGGTTTGTTGAAATCAATGACGTCATACGTTACAATGACAGAATGCGTTTTGACTATATTCCTGCTGGACACATACCGCCAAATCCGGCGGAACTGCTTGCTTCTCCCAAAATGTGTGAAGTTTTAGATGAGCTGGGAAAAGTTTATGATTATATATTTTTAGATACACCGCCGGTTAACGTCGTTACAGATGCACTGGTCATTGCCAAATTTGTGTCAGGTATTTTAGTTGTGGCAAAGCAAAAACAAACGCCGCACGACCTTTTAAAGAAAACCATATCTTCTCTTCAGTTTGCAGAAGCTAAAATTTTGGGTTTTTTGATGAATGAAGAGATGGCAAAAAAACAAATTTACCGGCATCGGTACAAATACAGATCCAAATACGGATATGGATATGGTTATGGGCACGAGGAAGATGTGTAGTACTAAAATAATGGGGGGTTTTATGAAGTTAATCGACCTGCATTCCCATATTCTTCCTAATATGGACGACGGCGCCCGAGATGTTGAGACATCGGCTGCCATGCTTCAGGCTGCCTTGGACCAAGGTGTTGTCCATATAGCGGCAACTTCTCATTATTATAGTGACAGGCAAAGCATTTCAGATTTTTTATCAGCACGGCAAACAGCATATATAAAACTGTTAAATAAAATTCATGAAAAAGAAATTATGTACCCCCAAATAGGTCTTGGCGCAGAAGTTTATCTTACGCGTGGCTTATCAGCCAGAGAATATCTGGAATCACTATGTTATGAAGGAACTAATATAATTTTAATCGAACTCCCCTATGAACCGTGGGGAAGTTGGGTCTACCGTGAATTGGAGAGCATCATTGTTGACCGTGCACTTACCGTGCTGTTAGCGCATCCGGAACGATATGTTTCCAGTCCATGGAACGTAAAATCACTGAGGGAATATATGCAGCTTCCTTTGCTGCTTCAGATCAATGCGGATAGTTTTTTAAGCCGTTCCGGCAGAATGATATTATCTAAACTGGGAAAATTTCAAAAGCCATGGCTGCTGGGTTCAGACTGTCACAATTTAAAGCAAAGGAAAAACAATTTATCTGAGGCGGCGGAGGCAATTGAAAAATATTTCGGGAAAGGGTTAACAGAAAAAATAGAACGAAATACAAAACGTTTTTTTGCGGCGTGGGGGGAAAACGATTGAAACGCAGGTGTTGTGCAATCATGTGGTTGTTTTCTGTCGGAATCGCAATTGTAATTTTTGTATTTTCATCGCAGCCTGCTTCCGAATCGGGCAAAGTCAGCGGCGGAGTTACAATCCGGATTTTAAATCTGCTGCCGCAGCTTAAAACCATGCCGGAACATCACAAAATTGAAATTGCGGAAAAGTTGGAACCTTTTATCCGTAAATGCGCGCATTTTTCGTTATACGCTTCATTGGGATTCTGTTTGGCTGCTGCACTTTTTTTAAGTGGAGCAAGGCTTGGGAAAAGTGTAGGGTATTCTTATGGAATGGGAACGCTTTATGCGGCGAGCGATGAATTGCATCAGTTTTTTGTTCCGGGGCGCAGCGCACAGGTATCGGATGTTTTTTTAGACAGCGTAGGCGTAATCGCGGGTTGTTTAGTTTTATGGGTTCTGATAAAAATATTGGGAAAGCGGGGAAACATCTATGTACAAAAAATACATAAAACGCATGATTGATTTTGCCCTGTCTATTTTCGGAATGACCCTCCTTTCCCCTTTGTATCTTGCGATTATAATTTGGATAAAATTGGAATCTAAGGGCCCGGTTTTTTTTCTTCAAAAACGAATTGGAAGAAAGAAACGGGTGTTTTTTATATACAAATTTCGAACGATGCGTATGGATACGCCAAAGGATGTGCCTACACACCTTTTGGAAAATCCGCAGCAGTATATTACCAGAGCTGGTCGATTTTTAAGAAAAACCAGCTTAGATGAACTCCCTCAGATCGTAAACATATTAAAAGGGGATATGGCAATTATCGGTCCGCGGCCAGCGCTATGGAATCAATATGATCTGCTGAAATTGAGGGATAATTATGGCGCAAATGATGTACGTCCTGGTTTAACGGGCTTGGCGCAGATTTGTGGACGTGATGAACTTCCGCTTGGTGAAAAAGCAAAACTGGATGGAGAATATTGTGCAAACATCTGTTTTATCAATGACTTTAAAATATTTTTTAAGACAATCGGCAAAGTATTGCACCGGGAAGGAATAGCTGAAGGCATGCAGCAGACAGAACGGAGGACGATTTCCGGATGAATCAGACAAAAATATTGATAACAGGTGCGAACAGTTATGTGGGCACATCGTTTGAGCGTTGGCTAAAACCGTTTGGCGAGCGGTATATTGTGGACACGGTTGATACCAAAAATGAAAAGTGGAAAGAAATCTCTTTTGCCGGATACGATGTTGTGATTCATGTTGCCGGGATTGCACATGTGGACGCTAAAAAAGAGATGGAAGGGCTATATTACGCAGTTAACCGGGACCTGGCAATTAAAGTTGGTGAGAAAGCAAAGCGGGAGGGAGTATCGCAGTTTATCTTTATGAGCAGCATGATTGTTTATGGAGACAGTTCCGCGATTGGCGAAAACTTTGTGATAACAAAGGATACGCTGCCGTCTCCGGCAAATTTTTATGGCGACAGCAAGCTCCAGGCGGAAAAAGGTTTATTGGCTTTGGCTGATCCGTTGTTTTGCGTTACGATTTTAAGGCCGCCAATGATTTATGGAAAAGGTTCGAAAGGGAATTTTCCGCTCCTCGTATCTCTTGCGAAAAAGACGCCCGTTTTCCCCAATATCCAAAATCAAAGAAGTATGCTTTATATTAATAATTTGTGCGAGTTTATTCGGCTTGTGATTGATTGGAAAAAAGAAGGAATTTTGTTTCCGCAAAATGCCGAATATGTTTCAACGGCAGAGCTTGTAAAAAAAGTAAGTTCTATGAATCAACACAAAATCTGGTTTACAAAATTGTTTAATCCGGTTTTGCGAATCGCTTCAAAAAGAATGGTTATGTTAAAGAAAGTTTTTGGAAATTTTGTATATGAAAAGGAAATGTCGGTGTATCCGGATATGCCCTATCAAATTTGCGATTGGCAGCAATCGCTTCAGGAGTCGGAGGGAAACAGCAATTGAAAAAGGTGTTGCTTTTGGCGTCAGTCGCCTCCATGATTGAACAATTTAACAGAAATAATATACAAATATTGCAAGACATGGGTTGTGAGGTTCATGTTGCGACAAATTTTGAATTTGGAAGTACTTTTTCAGCAGACCGAGCGAAAGAGTTTAAAAAAGAATTGGAAAAAGCCGGTATTTCGTGCTATCAGATTGATTTTTCGCGGAATGTCATGCAATTGGGACAGGTATATCGCGCTTACCGTCAGGTAAAACAGCTGTTTTGCGAGCGAAAATATGATGCCATCCATTGTCATTCTCCGATCGGGGGAGTGTGTGCAAGATTAGCCGGCAGAAAATATCGAAAAAATGGAACGAAAATCATTTATACGGCGCATGGGTTTCATTTTTACAAGGGCGCTCCGTTTGCCAATTGGCTGCTGTATTACCCAATCGAACGGTTTTTGGCGCATTTTACGGACGTGCTGATTACGATTAACCACGAGGATTTTGAGCGTGCAAAAAAGTTTAAAGCCGGAGCGGTTTATAAGGTTCCTGGTGTTGGGATTAATTATAAAAAATTTATACAATTAAAAACAACTGCTGCAGCTTTTAAGCAAAAAATAAAAATACCTTTAAATTCATTTGTGGTTATTTCGGTTGGAGAATTGTGTAAACGTAAAAATCACATGATTATTGCTGAGGCTTTGCACCTTCTTGGAGATAATGAAATTTATTATATTATCTGCGGAGAAGGAGAACAAAAGGAGGCATTACAATATATTGCTGAAAAATATAAAATGAAAGACCGAATAAAGTTGGTTGGTTATCAGAATAATCTTGTAGATTGGATGAATATATCTGATGTTTTTGCTTTTCCTTCTATTCGTGAAGGGTTGGGTCTTGCTGCAATTGAAGGAATGGCTGCGGGTTTGCCGTTAGTAACTTCTAATTCTAATGGAATTAAGGATTACATGGAAAATGGTAAAACCGGTTTTTGTTATAAATACAACGATGCAAAAGGGTTTGCCGAAGCAATCTCTTTACTGAAAAAAGACCCACAATTACGGGAGAAAATGGGAAAAAGGAATCAAGAAGTTGCCAAACAATATGATATTTCCAATGTGCAGAAGATTATGGAAAAAATTTACGGGAGCGTGCTTTGATGATGGAAAATCCGCTTGTCAGTATTATTATCCCTGTGTATAACGGAGCCAATTTCCTTGCGGAGGCCATTGACAGCGCACTGGCGCAGACTTATCCGAATATAGAAGTTTTAGTGATTAATGACGGTTCTAATGATAATGGAGCAACGGAACAAACAGCATTATCCTATGAGGAGCAGATCCGATATTTTTCAAAACCAAACGGCGGGGTTTCTTCTGCTCTGAATATGGGAATACGTCAAATGCGAGGGGAATATTTTTCGTGGCTTAGTCATGATGATTTGTATACGCCAAATAAAATTGAAACGCAGATAAAAATTTTGAAAACCAGACAGGCAGATCAGCGCGAGGTTGTGCTGATGTGCGCTTTGGAATTAATTGATGAAACGGGCGAGAAGATTCCGCGTCCGACAAGGATATTAGCCGGCGAATTTACGGGCTTGGAAATATTCAAGGAATGCCAAAAGGGTCTTAGCACGGTGCTCAACGGTTGTGGTATGCTTGTTCCGAAATCCATTTTAAACCGGGTTGGCTTTTTTGATGAGACTTTGCGCTATATTCAGGATTATGAATATTGGTATCGAATTATGATCGCGGGTTATTCTTTTGTATGTACGCAAGAGGCAAATGTTTTATCGCGGATTCATGCCGGGCAGGTAACGTCGAGGTTTCCTGAGTTATACTACGTTGAAAGTGAAATTGTGGCAAAAAGCTTGTTTCAGTTGTTTTTCAGCCATGCCCAATATCGATTTTTTTTAGAATGTTATTTATGTGGGTGTTGCCGGGATTTGAATCCTGTGGCTAAAAACGCGGCAAAGCAGTTAAAAAGTAAAAAAGAATTAACCATTCAGTTGCGGGTTAAAATGCTTTGGTATTATTTTATCGGCTACACGGGGAAATTACTGAAAAAAATATACCATTTTATATTTTTTAAAAATAAAAGATAATAGGAGAAAAAATGAAAGTATTGCATATCAACTGTGTTTACGGCACAGCAAGCACAGGACGGATTGTAAAAGGCATCGCAGAATGTGCGCGAAAACAGGGGATAAAAGCTTATGCGGCATATTCTCAAGGGACGGCAGACGACCCGAATACGTTTTGCTTTGGAACAAAAACAGAACAAAAAGTACATGCCATGCTGTCGCGCCTGACAGGACTACAGGGGTATTATTCCTATTTTGGAACTCGTTCTCTATTAAGAAAAATGGATGAAATTAAGCTTGATGTGGTACATTTACATAATTTGCACTCTAATAATATTAATTTAAAAATGCTGCTTCGATATTTGGCAGAGCATGATATTGTAACTGTTGTTACTCTGCATGACTGTTGGTTTTTTACGGGGAAATGCTGTTATTTCACCATGGCAGGATGCGATCGTTGGAAAGCCGAGTGTGGAAACTGTCCCAATTTAAGAACAGACAACAAGAGTTATTTTCTTGACAGATCGTCTAAAATGCTTTATGATAAAATGAGATGGTTTAAAAATATACCGCGCTTGACTGTCGTTGGCGTATCCGACTGGATTACGGATTTAGCAAAACAATCCGCCGTGTTTTCCGGCACGAAGAAAATACTGACGATTCACAATGGAATTGATTTGACAGCATTTCGCCCGCGCCAAACGGACATAAAACGCTGCCTGGGGCTAGACGGCAAGTTTGTTGTGCTGGGGCTCGCAATGGGCATGAGCAGAAGAAAAGGCTATGATGATTTTGTACAATTAGCGGAAATTTTACCGAAAGATATTTGTATCGTATTGGCAGGACTAACACCGGAACAGGTGAATAAATTGCCAAAAGGGGTCATTGGGATCGAGCAAACAGCAAATATAGACAAGCTTGCGGAAATTTATTCTGCGGCGGATGTGTTTGTAAACCCTACGTATGAGGATAATTTCCCTACAGTGAATATAGAGGCTTTGGCATGCGGAACGCCGGTTATTACCTACCGGACGGGAGGATGCCCGGAAATTGTAAATGAATCCTGCGGGATTGTTGTAGAATGTGGAGATGTGGACGGGCTTAAGTCCGCGATTTTGCGGCTGAAAAAGACCAATTTGCAAAAAGAGGACTGTAGAAAACGGGCAGAAGCTTTTTGCCAGGATAAAAAATTTCAAGAATATGTGAATCTTTATAAAGAAATGGTGGAGAAAACTAGATGACTTTATATATCGGATGTCTGCTGCTGCCAATTGCTTTGTATCCGTTCTTCTACCGGTTTAGGACGGAGGACCTGGAAAGAAAAAAACAGCCGCAATTATATTTTATTGTGATTGCAGCCATATTTGTACTTCTGGTAGGGCTGAGAAGCAGACAAGTTGGGCTGGATACAAAAAACTACTACTTAATATACCGCTATTATATTGAAAGCCCGTTTTTGAAAGTAAGGTTCGGACTGTTTAACGAAACCGGCTATGCTTTGTTAAACTGGTTTTGTGCAAATTATTTCGGGGGTTTTCAGATAGTTCTGTTTGTTGCCGCGATTCTTTCCATTGTACCTGCAGCAATCTTAATTTATAAACACTCGGATATGCCGATGCTGAGCTGGTTTTTCTATGTAGCGTTTGGTTTTTATACATTTACGTTCTCAACTATACGACAGGGTATTGCAATGGGAATTACAATGTTGGCGTTTCTATGTATTCCGAAGAAAAAAGTAATTTGGTTTTATGTGTTGGTTTTGGTTGCAATGAGTTTTCATAATACAGCGGCGATTGTTCTGCCAATGTATTGGCTGTCAAAACTAAAAATAGATTTTAAAACGATGGCAGCATTTATTTGCGGGGGCATCTTGCTTTATATATTCCGAAACCCGATTCGAGAGTTTTTAAGCAATTATACTAACAATTACTACTTTGCTATGGACACAGGTGGAAATAATCAGTTTTTATTTATTATCCTTATGCTAATTACGGCATTTGCTATGAGGGAAAATTTAATTAATTCGAACTCTGTTAATAAACTGGTTTTTTTCACGGTTGCTGCAACGGGCGCCATGTTTATGATGCTAAAGGTAAATCCAACCTTGTTTCGGCTGTATTATTACTACTATATTTATGTGATCCTTTTAATACCGAACCAAATCAGGGCAATCAAAGCACAGTCTGTCCGGTATGGTTTTACAGCGGCGTATCTCTTTGTAGGAGTGTACTTTTTTTACACACAGGTTCTTACAGCGGACTTATCGATAATCCCATACAGTTTTTTCTGGCAGTGGTAAATACAGTGCCTTAAAGGGGGCGATAGAAATAGCGGGGGATGAATTAATCAGCATTATAGTGCCGGTTTATAACGTCGAGCAATATTTGTCTCGTTGTTTGGATTCGATACTTACTCAGACTTACAGAAATTTGGAAATTGTACTTGTAGATGATGGTTCGTTGGATAGAAGCGGCGAGATTTGCGATGAATATTTAAAAAAAGATAGCCGTATTCATGTTATTCATAAAAAAAACGGCGGTTTATCTGATGCAAGAAATGTTGGAATTGAGCATGCGCATGGGAAATATATTGGATTTATTGACAGCGACGACTGGATTGCAAAAGATATGTTTGAAGTTTTATACCGTAATCTTGACCGCTATAGAGCTGATATTTCCATTTGTCAGTTTAAATTTACTGCCAGTGAGAAAATATCGGTCGATAAAAGCAAAGAGTTTATAAATGTATACAGTAGACATCAAGCGATAGATGCGATGTTTATGGATAGAATATTTGCAAGCCATGCCTGCAATAAATTATATAAAATGCATCTGTTTAAAAAGATCCGATTTCCATTGGGAAAAGTATTTGAAGACCAGTTTACGTTATATAAAATAATTTGGGCTTGTGATAAGGTTGTGTATACAAACAGACAATGCTATTTTTATTACATCCGGGAAAACAGTATTGCACGCGCAAGCTTTTATACAAAGCAATTGGATATTTTAGATGCGCTGGATTTATGTATTGAATTTTTTAAAAAAAATTATATAAATGTGGTAAAGTATATCCAATACTGCTGGGTAGATAATTACCTTATTCTGTTAATGAGCGCAATTCAAAACGAAAGTGACCTTTCAGTATTTGAAGCAAGGAAACATACCTTGAAACAGTATAAAAAAGGGTATTCATTGTATAAAAAGGCTAGGCTTGTTATGAAAGTGGCAGCGCAGCTTGCCGCTGTCAATATTGGCTGGTTTCGGGCGATGTTTAAAGTTTTTTTGCGAATCAAAAAATAATTTGCTAAATCTCTTGTAATATATAAAGCTGTAAATGAAAGGCGATTGAGGATTTAAAATGAACAAAAACAGGCAGCTAGCAATTAATATGGCGGCAAGCTTTATTGCATATTTTGTATCTATGGGAATCAACTTCTTTTTATCGCCATATATTGTCAACCATATCGGTGTGGATGCGTACGGTTTTGTTGGGCTTGCAAATAACTTTATCAGTTATGCTAGCTTGATTACAATTGCGCTTAACTCGCTTGCCGGGCGCTTTGTGACGGTTAAAATATATGAAAAGGATATGGAAGGCGCAAACCGTTATTTTTCTTCCGTGTTTTTTGCAAATGCTGTTATAACAGCGTTTATGGGAATTTTAGCAGCGGTTATTTTGATTTATTTGGAATATTTAATTCAGATTCCATCTTCTATATTCTGGGATGTAAAAATATTATTTGCCGTATTATTTGCCAATTGTCTGATCGGAACTTTTACATCGGTGTTTACCATCGCGACTTTTGCAACGAACAAACTCTATCTGAATTCAATGAGACAAATTGAATCGAATATAATACGTGCGGCACTAACTGTTTTGCTGTTTGTGATTTTCTCACCGAAAATTTGCTATATCGGAATTACAGCTCTTGTAATGGGTGTTTATGTGATTATTTTTAATATATATTATACGAAAAAGCTGTTGCCGGGGATCCGGGTCAGTAGGAAATATTTTGATTTTAACGCAGTGTGGGAGTTAATTCGTTCCGGCGTATGGAATTTGATTACGCGCTTGGGGCAGCTTCTGATGGATGGCTTGGATTTATTGATTTCGAACTTGTTTATCAGCGCTACGGCAATGGGTGTGCTGTCAATAGCAAAAATGATACCAATGGCGATAGCGGGCATTGTGGGAATGTTAGCAAATATATTTTCGCCGAACTTTACAATTTTGTATGCAGAAAAGAAGAAGGATGAATTGCTGGCTGCGGTAAAACAGTCTATGAAAATTATGGGAATTATTACTAATATACCAATTATTATTTTGATAGTTTGCGGACAAGAGTTTTTTAGCCTTTGGCAGCCAACGCAGGATGCTGAGCAGTTGCAAATTTTGTCCATTTTGACATGTTCTGGTCTGATTTTATCAGGTGGGATTAATTGTATTTTTAACATTTTCACGGTAGTAAATAAGCTAAAAATGAATTCTATTACGGTTTGCGTCTGCGGATTGTTAAACGCCGTCTTAGTTTACATATTACTTCGGTCGACGAATCTAGGGCTGTATGCGGTAGCTGGCGTGAGTTCTATTCTGGCAATTATTAAAAATTTAATTTTTATTATCCCGTATGGTGCATTCTGCCTTAAGGAGAAATGGTATGCATTTTATCCTGCAACAATTAGACCTGTTATTTTTGTTTTGTGCAGCAGCTTTCTCGGTTGTTTAATTGGACGTATTACTCCATTTGCCGGTTGGTTAAATTTGTTTTTCATGGGTATAGTTACCGTAATTGTTTCTGTTGCAATAGGCTGGTTCGTCATTTTGAATAAAGGTGATAGAAAATATATATACTCTTGTATAAAGAAAGGAAGAACAGCTTGATTATTCATTTTTTAAAAAGATGCTGCAATAAGGCAAAATTTGAGATGCATAAGCTTCAAAATAAAGCGAAGATAATTAAAAGTTTTTCGTATTTAAAATCACTCCGTATGATGTATAATGGAAAACGATGTTTTATTATAGGTAATGGTCCCAGTTTAAAAGTTGAAGATTTAGAAAAATTAAAAAATGAAGTTTGCTTATCTTCTCATCGAATATATTATATATTCTCAAAGACGGACTGGAGACCTACATATTACTGTGCACAGGATGAAGCATTAATTAATGCTTCGGCTGACGACATTAATCATTTTGTTGTGGATTCAAAAAAAATAATCGGAGTAGTTACCGGTCATAAGTATAAAAAAATAAATGATGCCTTTTATGTACCATTGATCTTTGAAGAGTTTTATCCCAATCTGCCAAAGTTTTCGGAAAATGTGCTAAATGGGGTATATGAAGGTTTTACGGTATCTTATATGTGTATTCAGCTTGCAGTTTATATGGGCTTTAAAGAAATTTATTTGCTTGGAGTAGATCATAATTATTCTGTGACATATACAGATGATGGAAAAATTGAAAAACATACGGGGCTTCAGGATTATTTTTCTAAAGAATATATGTTAGATGTTGTACCTCAGATACATAAATCGACACTGGCTTATCAGGCGGCAAGAAAATATGCGGATGAACACGGCATAAAAATATATAATGCTACACGCGGTGGGAAACTGGAAGCATTTGATCGAGTTGATTTTGATACTTTATTCTAGGAGGAAACCAATGAAAACATATCTTGTCACAGGAGCAGCGGGGTTTATTGGAGCGGCAACTGCAAGACAGCTAATCGCTGCAGGAAATCGTGTTGTGACGGTGGATAATTTGTCAACGGGAAAAGGAAGCAATATACCGGAAAAATGTATTTTCATCAAAGGAAATGATTATGATACTGCGGTGCTGGAAGAACTAAAAAATTATCAGTTTGAAGCAATTATACATATTGCAGGGCAAAGCAGCGGAGAAGTCAGCTTTGAAAACCCGGTATATGATTTGCAGACGAACACGCAGTCTACGCTTATGCTGCTGAATCTTGCAAGAGCGATGAATTGTAAAAAATTTATTTATGCCAGTTCTATGTCTGTTTATGGAGATGCGGACATAGAGTTTGTAAAGGAAGAAACCCTGCCTTGTCCGAAGTCGTTTTACGCAGTAGGAAAAATGGCGAGCGAACACTATATGCGCATTTATTCCTCGTTTGGTATTTGCTGCACAGCATTAAGATTTTTTAATGTGTATGGAGTTGGGCAGAATATGTCTAATTTAAAGCAGGGAATGGCTAGTATTTATCTTGCAATGGCTTTAAAAGATAAGCGCATTTTAGTGAAAGGTTCAAAAGAGCGATTTCGAGATTTTGTATATATTGATGATGTTGTAGAGGCTGTTTTAAAAGCTGAAAAACGCAAGATGGGAAGTATTTTTGAGATTTATAATGTTTCTACCGGTGTAAAAAATACTGTAGAAGATGTAATTACAGAAATCAGAAAAAATTTACCATTTGCTGTCGAAGTGGAATATACGGAAGGAACACCGGGAGACCAACGGGGAGTATATGGGGATAATTCTAAGATAAAAAAAGATCTTTTATGGTATCCTGATTATGATTTTAAAACCGGAATATCAAAAATGGTAGAATGGGCTTTAAATGATAGAAAAAGCGAGGGAAGATCATGAAAATAACAGCACTGCTGACCGGCAGAGGAAATAATACATTAAAAGACAAGAATGTATTGGATATATTGGGAAATCCGGTACTTTATTATCCGGCAAATGCGGCGGTGAAAGCTGAAATTATTGATGATTACTATTGCAGCAGCGACGATGAGAAAATTTTAAACGCTGCAAAAACGCTGGGCTATAAGCCTATCGTAAGACCGGCAGAGCTTGCGTTGCCTACGGCGCAGCATATTGACTGTATTGTGCACGCGCTTGGCGTGATGAAAAGTGAAAACAATTTGCCGGATATTATTATTGTTCTTTTGGCAAACAATGTAACGATTAAGTCAGAGTGGATAACAGAATGTATTCAAGTGATGCAAAAAGACGATTCCATTACAGCGGTTGTACCGGTTTATGAGGATAATGATCACCATCCGCTGAGAGCAAAAACAGTAGAGTCAGACGGAACAATTTCCATGTATGAAAAGAATGTAAGCGGGAAAATTTCAACAAATCGTCAGGATTTGCCGGCGTGTTATTTTTTGGCGCATAACTTTTGGGTACTTAGAACCGAGTTTTTGTTATCGGGCAAAGAGGGTCAGCAGCCTTGGGGATTTATGGGCAATAAAATAATTCCATATTTTATTGAAGAATCCATCGATATTCATAAGGAAATAGATTTATACATTGCGAAAGAATGGATTAAGGAAAACTATACAGATTAGGGCAGGGAAGTAAAATGTTTCAAAATAAAACTTTGCTGATTACCGGCGGGACGGGATCTTTTGGCAATGCCGTTTTAAAACGTTTTTTGGATACGGATATTGGTGAAATCCGTATATTTTCCAGAGATGAGAAAAAACAGGACGATATGCGCCATGTTTATCAGGCGCGTCATCCTGAGCTTAGCCATAAAATTAAGTTTTATATCGGCGACGTACGCGAAATTGAAAGTGTGAAAAATGCAATGTACGGCGTGGATTATATTTTTCACGCGGCGGCGCTTAAGCAGGTGCCGTCGTGTGAATTTTTTCCGATTGAAGCAGTAAAAACCAATATTTTGGGTACGGATAATGTGCTTACTGCGGCCATTGAGGAAGGGGTCAAAAAAGTAATCTGCCTTTCCACGGACAAAGCGGCGTATCCGGTGAATGCAATGGGAACATCCAAAGCGATGATGGAGAAGGCTGTCGTTGCGAAAGCGAGAACAGTTGCCCCGGAGAAAACGACCGTTTGCTGTACGCGCTATGGTAACGTGATGTGTTCGCGCGGCAGCGTGATTCCGCTGTTTATCGAGCAAATTAAGTCAGGAAAAGAGCTTACTGTAACAGAGCCAAAAATGACGCGCTTCATTATGAGCTTGGAAGAGGCAGTAGAACTGGTACTGTTTGCATTTCAAAATGCCCAGTCCGGCGATATTATTGTGCAAAAAGCGCCTGCCTGCACGATAGAGGTGCTGGCACAGGCGGTAAAAGAGATATTTGGCGCAGAGAATCCGGTGAAAAGAATTGGAATCCGCCATGGTGAAAAAATGTATGAAACGCTTTTGACGAAAGAAGAGTGTGCTCATGCGGTGGATTTGGGAAATTTTTTCCGGGTTCCTGCAGATAAGCGCGATTTAAACTATGATAAATATTTTGTAGACGGCAACACAGAGATTTCAACAATATCTGAATTTAATTCAGATAATACGCAGTTGTTAAACGTTGATCAAGTGAAAGAAAAGCTTTTAGCGCTGGAGGATATCCAAGCGGAGTTGGAAGGATGGAAAAAGCAATGAAAAAGGTTTTGGTGACCGGCGCAAAGGGATTTGTGGGGAAAAACCTGATTGCAGAAATCCGGGCGCAGAATTTGGCAGAGGTGTATGAATATGACCTGGATACACCGAAAGAACAGCTGAAACGTTTTTGCAGAGACTGTGATTTTGTGTTCCATCTGGCAGGCGTGAACCGTCCGCAAAAGGAAGCGGAGTTTATGGAGGGAAACGCCGGATTCACGGAGGAACTGCTAAGCGTTTTGCAGTCGCAGAGCAGCCGTGCGCCAATTTTAGCGTCGTCTTCCATTCAGGCGTTATTTGATCATCCATACGGGAAAAGCAAACGCGCAGAAGAAGCATTGCTGGCACAGTATAGCAAGGAAACAGGGGTGAAAACCTATGTTTTTCGTCTTTCCAATCTATTTGGCAAATGGTGCCGTCCGAATTATAACAGTGTGGTGGCTACTTTTTGCCACAAGATTGCAAGAGATGAGGAAATTGCCATTCATGATCCGGAAACGGTTGTTCCTTTGGTTTATATTGACGATGTGGTACATGCCTTTCTTAATGCCATGGAAGGGGGAACCGTTCCGGAGGCGGATGGATTTTATACGGTTACACCGATATATCCGATTCGGCTTGCCGAGCTCGCGGAGCGGATCTATTCTTTTCGGGCGTCGAGGGTTTCTCTTGCCGTTCCCAATATGGGAGATGAACTGACAAAAAAGCTGTATGCCACTTATTTGAGTTATTTGCCGGAAGACCGCTTTTCCTATCCGCTTACCATGCACCAGGATGTGCGAGGTTCGTTTACGGAGTTCCTGCGGCTTGAGGGGCATGGACAGGTGTCGGTAAATGTAGCGAAACCAGGCGTGGTAAAAGGAAACCATTGGCACCATACGAAAAATGAAAAATTCCTCGTCGTCAGCGGCAGGGCAGTGATTCGTTTTCGCAAGCCGTTTGAAGAGGAAGTGTTTGAATACCATGTCAGTGGTGAACGGCTTGAGGTTGTGGATATTCCTACGGGATATACGCATCACATTGAAAATATCGGCGATACGGATCTGGTTGCGCTCATGTGGGCGAATGAGCCGTTTGATCCAAATGAGCCGGATACATTTTCTTTGGAAGTCTGATTTTAATTTTAGAGATGAAAAGAGCGGTGCGCTTTTTTTTAAAGGGGCAGTACTACGATTTTGCAGAACGAAAGGGGTTTTTTGATATGCAGCGCTTAAAACTGGCAACGATTGTAGGGACCCGGCCGGAAATTATCCGATTGTCTGAGGTGATGAAAGCCTGTGACCGGTATTTTGAGCAGGTTGTGATACATACGGGGCAAAATTGGGATTATACTTTAAATCAGGTGTTTTTTGAAGAGCTGGGTTTAAAGGAGCCGAATTATTATTTAGACAGCGTTGGCAAGGATTTAGGTGAAACGATGGGCAATATTATCGCCAAGTCCTATCAGGTGCTGTCTGAAATCAATCCGGATGCGCTGCTGGTTTTGGGAGACACCAACAGCTGTTTGGCGGCAATTTCGGCCAAACGCCTGAAGATTCCGATTTTTCATATGGAAGCAGGAAACCGCTGTTTTGACCAGAATGTGCCGGAAGAGATTAACCGCAAAATTGTAGACCATATCTCCGACATCAATATGCCATATACGGAACATTCCAGACGTTATTTACTTTCGGAAGGATTTCGCAAGGAACATATTTTCGTAACGGGTTCGCCTATGCGCGAGGTTTTAGCCGCGCATAAGGAAGAAATAGATGCAAGCGATGTATTATCCCGCCTGGCGCTTGAGCCGGGAAAGTATATTTTGGTATCCGCGCACAGGGAAGAAAACATTGACAATGAAGCGCATTTTCTTTCGTTAATGACGGCGATTAACCGAATGGCAGAGCGGTATCAGCTGCCAGTGATCTATTCTACCCATCCGCGGAGCAGAAAATGGATTGAAAAGAGGAATTTTCAGTTTCATCCGTTGGTACAAAGCTTGCAGCCATTTGGATTTTTTGATTACAACTGTTTGCAGCAAAACAGTTTTTGTGTTCTTTCCGACAGCGGAACATTATCAGAAGAAAGTGCCATGCTCGGCTTTACCGGCGTACTTTTGCGAAACTCCACAGAACGGCCGGAGGTGTTGGATAAAGGTACCGTTGTGATTGGCGGTATTTGCGGCGAAGAACTGGAGCAAGCGGTAGAGCTTGCAAAAGCAATGCAGGAAAACAGGGAGCCGACTATATTGGCATGTGATTATCAGGACACGAACGTTTCGGTCAAAGTTGTGAAAATTATCCAAAGCTATACCAAAATCATTAATGAACTGATTTGGCGCAAATAGTTTGAAACGGGGGGGGGAAGAGAAAATGACGCAGGCATTTTCGGATATGGTGTATCTGTTTTCCTGTGCAATTCACGCAAGAGAGCCGAAAAAAGAAAAAGTAGAGAATATGGATCTGCTTATGGTCCGCCGGGAAGCAATTTTACAGGGTGTGTGGCCGTTTGTGTTTACTGCAATTAAGCAGGCAGCGCAAGAGGGCGCTTTTGCCGCATATTCCGATGAGATTCAAACATGGAATATGGAACTTTTATTTATGCTAATGAGTAAGACGCAAAAGGATTCGTATCTTGTTGCAAGCATCAAGCACATGGAACGGGCGAAAATTCCCTGCTGTATTTTAAAAGGCGCTTCTTTGGCGGCGCTTTATCCCAATCCCGACTGCCGGATTTCCGGCGATATGGATGTGCTGATCCCACCGGAACGGGAAGGAGAAGCCTGCCGGATTTTAAAAAAAGATGGGTTTGACCTTTTAACAAGAGGAGCTACCTCCCATCATGTAGTTGCAAAGCATCCGTCGGCAGGCACTTTAGAGCTGCATGTCAAACTTTATGATGATATTTATGCCGATCAGTGGTTTGGAGAAGAATGTGCCGTTACGGAACCGTATCGCACTTTTGAAACGGAGCAGGGAAAATTTTCTGCCCTGGGTGCATCAGACGGAGCAGTTTTTGTGTTATTTCATTTTATTAAACATTTTTTGTATACCGGAGCAGGAATCCGGCTTTTATCCGATGTGTTGCTGTATTTCTGCGCTTTTCGGGATCAAATGGACTGGAAAAGGCTGGAACGGGTGCTGACGTCCATGAAATGTGACCGCTTATTTGCGCATATGATCGGGGTGGGAGTGCATTATCTCGGTTTTGATGCCGAGTGCTTTCCGCCGGCGGATTATGACCTTGCTGTTTTAGAACGGCTGATGGACGATTTGTGTGAGCGGGGCGGTTTTATGCGGGAGACAGATCATAGCGGGGATATTTTTCTGCCGTACTTTAAACAGCTTATGCAGGAGCAGGGAAAAGACAGCGAAAAATATTTTGCAGATCGCCGCAAAGCAAGCTGGAAAAGCTTGTTGTTTCCGCGCAGAAAAACGATGGAAAATAATTATCCTTACGTGATGAAATCCCCGCTTTTGATCCCTGTTGCCTGGGTTCATCGTGCGTGCCGGTTTATCTGGCGCAAATATATTGTGCGAAAACCCTCGGAGGAATGGGAGCTTTATCATGAACGGCCTGTTGAGCAAGGAGCACACCAAAAGCGTCTGCGTCTTGCAAAGGACTTGGATATGATATAAAAGCACAGGTGGGAAGAATATTTTGCATCTCTGTTTTGATGGAAGCCAAAGGATGGAACAAACAATGAGTATTTTTGTCAAAGAAAGCTATTTTTATAAACGTTTTTTTGCACTCACGGCAGCAATTGCATTGCAAAACCTGATTGTATTTTCGGTTAACCTAGCGGATAATGTGATGCTAGGCGCTTATCAGGAATCGGCGCTGTCCGGAGTGGCGCTGGTAAATCAAATTCAATTTCTGCTTCAAATGCTGATTATGGGGATCGGCGAGGGAATGATTATCCTGTCATCCCGTTACTGGGGCAGCCGCAATTTGAAGCCGATTGCATCCGTCACAGGCTTGGGGCTGCGGTTGGGTCTTGCAGTTGCGGGTTTCATGTGGCTGGTTGTTTTTTTATTTCCTCATGCGGTGCTTTCGTTATTTACCAAAGAAGAAGCTGTGATTTATGAAGGCGTAAACTATTTGCAGATTATTTGTTTTTCCTATTTCTTTTTTGCAGTAACAAACATCATGATTGCAACGCTAAGAAGTGTGGAAACTGTTCGGATTGCATTTGTGGTGTCATTTTCAACGCTGATTATTAATGTATGCCTGAATTACATATTTATTTTCGGACATTTCGGTGCACCGGAGCTGGGTGCGCGTGGTGCGGCGATTGCTACATTGACGGCGCGGATAATAGAAACCGTTATCATTTTTGTTTATGTAAAAGCGATTGACCGCAAGCTGCGGCTGAAGCTGAAGGATTTGCTTCCGTTTGATAAGGAGCTGTTTTTGCGGTATCTGCGCGTTGGGGCGCCTGTTATTTTGTCCAATGCGGTGTGGGGGATTGCGATGGCGGTGCAAACGGCAATCTTAGGGCACATGGGAAAAGAAGCTATTGCGGCAAACAGCATAGCCACTACGGTTTTTCAAATCTTAACGGTTGTTACTTACGGTTCTGCCTCGGCAACGGCGGTTTTAATCGGCAAAACAATTGGCGAAGGGCGCAGCAGTGTGATACGAGAATATGCAAAAACACTGCAAATGCTTTATCTTATCATTGGAATTGTGACAGGGTTAGGGTTATATTTTTGTAAAAATTTTATCATCGGTTTTTATGCAGTGTCGGAGGAGACAAAGGCTTTGGCGCTTCAATTTATGACGGTACTTTCTATCACGGTGGTAGGAACGGCATATCAAATGCCCAGCTTGACTGGAATTGTCCGCAGCGGCGGCGATACCTCATTCGTTTTGTATAATGATTTAATTTTTATGTGGTTAATTGTGCTGCCATCTTCGGCGCTTGCCGCCTTTGTGTTTCATTTTTCTCCGCTGATTGTGTTTATTTGTTTAAAATCTGATCAAATTTTAAAGTGTGCCGTTGCGGTGGTAAAAGTAAACCGGTACCGCTGGATTCGGCTGCCGTAGAAGCGCATGCAGGGGCGCGGACATGTCCGTGCCCCTGCATGCGCTTCTGTATTCTGCTATTTTCAAGCAGCGGCGCTGCCGTCTCCTTTCCTTGTCAGCCGAGCATGACGTCTAAAAGCATCATAACGGCAAAGCCGGAAATGATTCCCATAGTGGAAAAATACGGATTGACGTCGCGGTTGCTCTGACATTCCGGAATTAATTCATGCACAGCAACCAATATCATCGCTCCTGCGGCAAAAGCAAGCGCAAATGGGAGCAGGGATTCGATGTATATTACCAGCGCTGCGCCCAAGACAGCGGCAATCGGCTCGACGATGCCGGAAGCCTGACCGTAGAAAAAACTTTTTCGTCTGGAGTAGCCTTCACGGCGAAGCGGAATGGAAACCGCCGCCCCCTCCGGAAAGTTCTGCAGACCAATTCCGACAGCAACAGAGATTGCAGCCATTAACGATTCTGGCTGAAATTCGTTGCCCAGTGCGCCAAACGCGACACCTACGGCTAATCCTTCCGGAATATTGTGGAGCGTTATGGAAAAGACCAGCATAATTACTCTTTTTAGTGTGTCGCTAGGCGTATTTGATTGGTCGTTTGCTCTTCCTTGAAAATATGTAACAATTTTATCTGAACCGTAAAGAAATACTGCGCCGCATAAAAAGCCAAAAGTGGCGACCAGCCACGCCGGTATACTCAGGGTAGTTTCTGCCCGTTCGATAGCTGGCTGCAAAAGTGACCAAAAGCTGGCGGCGATCATAACGCCGGCGGCAAATCCCAGCATGGAATTTAATATTTTATGATTGGTTTTGTTAAAAAAAATAACAGTGCCGGCGCCCAAAGCGGTGATAAACCATGTTCCCAGTGTTGCAACCAGCGCCATAATAATTGGGTTTGTAATCATATTTTTCCCTCCTTCAACATTATCATAATATTGAAAAAGAGGGCAAAAGGTATCTTGTCCTTTCGCGGGATTTCAACATTTATACTAGCTTTAAAAAATTGCAAGCAAAAAAGAATCTCCTTTTCGGCAAATGTAAAAAAGGAGATTCTTTTTATCTTGTGTATATGCGTTATTTTTCGTTTCCTTTTTCAGAAGACAGGCAATTCATTACATTGCGCACAACGTCGCGGCACAGCTGTTCATCCGAGCTGCTATAGTTTTTTTCAGAATGATTTGCCGCATTGTCCGTGAAACGTGCGGTAATATATAAATAATCCGACAAGCGGTTCATATATTCGAGTGCTTTTGAATCCGCGCCATATTTTAGGGCTACACTGCGAAAACGGCGCTCTGCTCTTCGTGCAACGGCGCGTGCCACATCCAGCCGGGCGGACAGTTCACAGCCTCCGTACAAAACGAATCCTTTTGTACGCGAAAAAGAATTTTCCATTTGGTCAATCTGCTGTTCCAGTTCCGCTACCCGTTTGGAGCAAAGCGCAAATTTTGGATTTCTGGGATCGGCGATTCCTGCCATGATATGCATTAAAACCTGCTGGATCATTGACAGCCGGTCACAAAGCGATGCGTCTGCCAAAACTTTTGCCAGCCCGATAAAACTGCTGAGTTCGTCAATCGTTCCCAAAAGCTCAATGCGGTCATCCGATTTGGAAACGCTGACGCCATTCATAAGTGACGTTTGTCCGTGATCCCCTTGTTTGGTATATATTTTCATAGCGGCTCGCTCCTTTTTGTTCTTTTTCACCCTATAAAATCTGGTCGTTTCTAATATGCGTAAAATTTAACTCTAAAGTATCAGCGCAGCGCCTGCTTTTTTACCGCCCTCGCACCGTTTGCTCCCAACCTGCGGCTATCTTGTGCGCTCGGGCAGCAATAATATTCTACGTTATGCCCAAGCTTCAGCCCTTTTATTTGCAGCGCAATTTCCTGCTCGCAAATACCAATTCCGCATCCGAGCATAGAATCATTGGCAGCGTTCCAGGCCAAGGCATCAAGCGTTGTATCTGTTTGCTCGGCAATTTCGTAAAAAACGCCTTCTTCTTCCATGCCGGCGCAAATTTCTTTTAAAACGCCGGGATCAGGACGAAACGTATAAATGAATATGGCTGGTTTTTTTATAATCATCGTCTTTCTCCTAAATAGGACAGCACCAAACCGGTGGCAACTGCGTTTCTCGGACCCTCACTGCCGCGGATATTGCCACGCCCGCAGACAATCCGGTAATTGGTAAATTCCTCCATCAGCATTTCCGGAATTTCAAAATCTTCTGCTGATCCGCCGACCAATACAACATTGGAAAGATTCTTCAAATCGTGACCGGGGGCAACTGTTTTTAAAGCGCGGACAGCATTTGTTACAAATACCTTCCGTTTGGCTTCCCGACGGACCTGCGCGATTTTTTCCATCGGAATGTCCTGTTCAATCCGGATCAACCCGTTCTCTGCCAAAAGGACAACCCTTCCATAAAAACGGGGATCTATCGATTCATCGACAAAACTCATCTGACCGTTTTCCATCCGCAAATGGAACAGGCTTTCCACTTTTGCGAGAGGATATTTTTTTATTTGTTCCGCCATGTGACGGTCACCCAGCCCCAGCTCTGTTTCAATCAGCATGGAAACCAGTTCGCCTGCTCCCGCCTGATGAGTAATGGACACATGACCGCCATCGGTTATGACTGCTGCATCCGTTGAGCCGCCGCCCATGTCTAAAATAACCAAAGGCAATTTTGTTCCCGGAGTGGTAAAAGCGCCCAGGCTTGCCATTACAGCTTCAACTCCGGCAACGGTAACTTCCGTGTTTAATTCCTCCTGCAAAATACGGGCAATTTCCTGCATGGGAAGTTTTTGTGTCTTTACCATAGCGGCAATGCCGACCGCTTTTTCCAGACAGGTTTCACCAGCTAACGCGCCGGAAATTAAAACCGGAGCCAGCGTATCCACCGCTAAAATATCAGTAATCCGAATATCGGCATTCTGGCTTTGGTCAAGCTCGCTCATTCCCTTTTTAATACGCGACAGCATATTTCCCACATTGGTGTTTGGCTGTCCGCTAATATCATATATTTCGCCGGCGTTTGTCACCGCCTGCATAATTTTATCCGCCCCTTCATCCAGATTGATGGTGGAGCTTTGGTCAGCCTGTAAATAAATTTCTCCGGCTGGCAAAACATTTTCATGAATATTTCCGCCCGGGGTTTTTAGCACAACAGCGCTTCGTTTTCCAATCAAGCTTTTTGCGATTGGAGTAACGGCGCGCGTTTCTTCTGGGCTGAGCCCTAAAAGGGTGGCAATCCCATAAGGATTTGACAGCATCCGTACTGATTGACCGGGCAGAGCCACCTCAATCGCCGCCAAAACCTCATCCGGAATTTTTTCGATGCGAGACACTTCGTCGATAATCGGAATTTTTTGCCGCAAACGGTTTTCCACAAGCACAGCCTCATCTGCCTGTAAAATGATTCCGGTAATTTTGAGGCGGTCTGCGGCGTCATTAATGAGAGCCGCGGTTTCTTCGTATGAATACTCTTTTGGCACCGCAATGATATATGGCGTTCCGGCAGCGGCGTTCGATAAGTTTTGAATATGCAGAATCTCGCCGACAGCCTGACCGGCGCCGGCTGGTGTGGACGGGTTGTGCCCGATCATGGAAGAATCGGTAATAATGGTTTCTGTCAGCGTTTCCATCGCCGTATCGCCGATTACCGGAGCGGCTTCGTTAATACGGATAAGGGCTAGATCGTTCATAGAAATTCCTGCCTTGCCAACGGCTTGTTTTAAGGCAGACTGGATCCCATGTACATTGGCCGCCGTTCCTTTTGTGCCTGTGGTGGGACAAGAGGCGCTGGCAAGAAAGCGCAAGCTGCCTCCGGCAGGGATTTCTGCAAGGCAGACCTCTGTCGTGGAATTCCCAATATCAACTCCGGCAATATAACTCAAAGTAAAATCCCTCTCTTTTCATACACTTCTGCGGCTTCCATCACCAGTTTTGCACAATTATGCGCATGGTACTTTTCTAAAAGCTCTTTTGCCATTAAAACCAGTTCCAGCTTTGTGGAGCGGTTAGGACGCAGCTTGTCATACATCTTTAAAATAACGTCATCCGGGACATCTACCAGCTCCGCTGCGCGCTCAAAATTCTTTTCCATCGGGGCGTTGCCGTTTTCCATGGCAACCTGCCCCTGTGCTTTTAGCATTTCTTTTGATATTTTAATATCATCAGAGGACACATGGTTTTTCATAATTTCATCCAGCGTGATCTCTGTCAGCTTTTTTCCTGTTTTTGAGGTAATATGCTCTTTTTCGTATTCGCCAAATGGGTATTTCATTTATTCTTCCTCCCATTCTATGATTCCAAGTTCCGGGTCAAGCTGTTCGGTCTCTGCAATGTGCATCAAGGCCGCCTTTACCTGAAATTTCGGCCTGCACATGGGGTCGTTTTCACAGGGAATCGGAACAACCTGTTCGCCTTTGACGTATTTGGCAGCATTTTGACCAATTTTGCGGTAGGTTTCCAGCGTCATTAAAGGTGCCTGGGGAAACAGTTCCAAATTGGAAAGGGGGTAGAGGTCTTTTTGGTGAATAACCGTTGTCCCCTTTGACTGGATACCAATCCCAAATCCGGACCCGGACAGTTTTGCAGCCTCAAGGGCCATAAAGCAAACATCGGAAGTGTCAAGCACTTTAACCACCCGGGCAACCATGCCTTCTTCTTCGATTCCTGCTTTTATATTTTTCAAAACGTCATCTAACGGAATGCCGCAGATGGTTTTTTTAATTTCTCTTTGAAATGCCGCCCCAACACCGATGACTACTTCTTTGGGATCGGTTCCCTGTTTGGCTTTGGGGTATCCGGCATAAGAGGTTTTTTCGTCATTAATTCGGCTGTGACCCGCCATAGACGGGACGGGTTTTGAGGAGGGTTCGGCATCCTGTCCCATTTGTGCTAAAATAGCATGGGTTATTTGAGTGACCAGTTCTTCGTTAATTTGCATTGCCCTTTCCTCCTTACAGTTCTTTGGGGTTAATGATATGGGGTATCTGTTTGATTTCTTCCCAGCGCTTGCCTTCCACGCGATAACCCGTGCCGGGGCCCATATAGTCGTTGGGGGTGTTGACGCCGGAAAGCACATGGAAATCCTTGTCCAAAATGGCAGATGTCTGCATATAATCGCCGGCAACGCGTTGTTTGAGCATGTTTAAAACGCTTTCTGCTACATCGCGGAAACCGGACTCCGCCAATGCTTTTACCACATCTACGCCGGTAATTCCGCGCTTTAAGACGTCTTCAGCAGCTAAAAGATCTGCGGTAACGTCTCTGGGCAGCGTGTCTTTGCTTCCGTGTGCATAGGTCACGGCTTCAACCTGTTCATCCGTTACGGGAGAAAGGCCCAATTGCCGGAATACTGCCTGTACAGCTTTTGCCGCTTTATTTCTCACGCGGATCACTTCCTCTTCCGTTACAGGGCGAAGTCCGCCGTCTACTTGCATATCTCTTTGTAAAACGTTATAATCGTCAAAATCTTCTGCATCAAAGTTAGAGCCGGCAAACATGTTGTCATAGTTTGGTTCTGCGGCATAACCGGAAAAGATAAAATCGGTTCCCGGCAAAAATTGCAGCATGGTTCTTGCGGTTCTTCGCATATCAGAATTAGAAAAGCTCTGGTCGTTAGATGACGCGCACTCAAGGCCCAAAAGGGCTGCAACCAGATTTTCGCTCATAACCTCGCGGATTCCTCCGGGAACAGAGCCGGGAACGCCGATGCAGCTAACAGAACCATTCTGAATCCCCTGGCTTCCTGCACCTTTGGTCGCATACAGACAGCGGCACTCTAAATAAAGCATGGAGCATTTTTCGCTGTTTCCCATCAGCACTTCCGAACCGGACCCAGAAGTAAAGCGTACTTTAAGGCCTCTGGAAGCATAGGCAGAATTTAAAAACGCCTTTGAATACGGTGTATCGTCACCGTCAATAAACACTTTCTCCGTACCGTAAACGGATAAAGTTTCAGCGTAGGTGGTAAGGCCGCGGATTCCAAGCTCAAGTTCTGTAGCTTCCTCGGCGGAACATTGCGTTAAAACGCCCGGTCGCCCAACCTGCGAGCCAATTAACAGTGCCATTGCGCTCAGCGGTGCATAGCGAGCCACGCCCATGGTGGTCTCTTCTTCGGCAAAACCGCGCAGCGCGCCTTCTGCCGCATCAGCTGCGATTTGAACAGGGTCATCTTTGAGGTTTGTGATGTGCGCCTGATTGCCCGGTGCTTTTCTTGCACGGATTTTTTGCATTCCCATCATCAGTTCTACCACATTTAGATGGTTCATTACTTCTGTCATTTTTGCAGGAGTAATCCCCGAAACAATGTCTAAAATTTCTCTGCGGGAAACATGGATGTCTACAATCATCCGGGCAATTTCAAGCGAAGGCATTGCCATGGATTCGGCAGCCTTGTCAATGTTAATCGCATAATCTGCAATAAACTGGTCAATAAAATCAAACTCTTCCCGTTTTTTTCCATCCAGTTCCACAATTTGTCCTTCACGCACGGTGACGGAAGGAGTGGGGTCATACGGGCTGCTCATGGCAGCAAAACCCATTTCCGGCCATTCATTAATAAAACCGTCTAAATTCACCGGACGCTTATCCAGCGTTTCAATACGTTTCGATCTTTTCATGACTTCTGCTCCCTGTCTCTATCATTAGAAAATATTGTTTTTTGTTTCCGTAAAATCAAAAGATTCTTACATATCTTATATTATACAACAAAGAAAAGAAAAAGGCAACTAAATATTCAAAAAAAACACGGATTTTACAAAATTAACAAACAAAAAACAACATAAACAAAACGAAATAAAATAACAAGTGCCGTTTTACTCCATTTCTTGCTCCCAAAAGGCAAAGAGAGGAATCAGGCATTTTCTAAACAAATCCTGATATAATAATCGTAAAAAAGCAAAAGAATCCAAACTTTTTACGATCTGTTAAAAGTTTGGATTCTTGTAAGCCAATCTAATATGTAAATATTATATTCCGGCTTTTACTTCATCAAATTCTTTTTGAATTTCTTCAGAAGGCGGGGCAGTGAGTAAGGAAACAACCACAATACAAATGCAGGAGAATAAGAATGCCGGTAAAAGTTCATAAATATCCCACGCACCGCCAAGAGGCCGAATTAAAAGGTTCCAGATAAAGACCATGCAGCCGCCGCTTACCATTCCGGCAATCGCGCCGGCGCGGTTAATGCGTTTCCAAAACAGGCTGAGAAGCATTAACGGCCCAAATGTCGCGCCAAAACCAGCCCAGGCAAAACTTACGATAGTGAAGATAACGCTGTTTTCATCCAGAGCGATTACAATGGCAATCATGGCAATGACAAACAAAGTAATGCGGGAAATGAGTAAAACTTGTTTGTCGGTTGCTTTGCGGTGCAGCAGTCCTTGATAAATATTTTTGGAAAAAGCGGAGGCAGCAATCAGCAGGTACGAATCCGATGAACTGATGGTGGCTGCCAAAATACCTGCCATAACCAAGCCCGCGAGCAAAGGCGGCAACAAATTGGTAGAAAGAAGAATAAACACGTTTTCCGCTTCGGATGCAGTTGTGAGCGCTGTTGGATGAAGCGTGCGCCCCACTAACCCGATGAAAACAGCAACGGCAAGAGAGATTACAACCCAAACAGTTGCAATGCGGCGGGAATGCGTTAATTCATGTTCTGTGCGGATTGCCATGAACCGGAGCAGAACCTGTGGCATACCAAAATATCCAAGCCCCCAAGCCAAAGTGGAAATAATGTTTAAAAATCCATAACTTCCGGCAGCGCCAAACTGCGGGACTCCGTTTGTACTTTGTTGAACGCCGTCCACTACGGTTGGGGTGGCAATTCCGAAAAAGTCAAGAAATCCCGGAATAGATTTGGCATTGTCAATAACAGCACCAAATCCTCCGGCAGCTACCGTGCCGGTAATGACAATGACGACAAGAGCAAAAATCATAACGATTGCCTGCATAAAGTCGGACGCGCTTTCCGCCAGAAAACCGCCGATTAAGGTGTAAATCAGCACAAAAACAGCACCGACAATCATCATAGAAATATAGTTAAAACCAAACAGTGTGGAAAACAATTTGCCGCAGGTTACCAAGCAGCTGGCAGCATAAACAGTAAAGAAAATTAGGATAAATAAAGCGGCAATGGTCATAACCACTTTATTCTTTTCGTGAAAGCGGTTTGAAAAGAATTCCGGCAGGGTAATAGCATTGTTTGCTTTTTCGCTGTAGCGGCGAAGTCTCTTTGAAGTAATCAGCCAATTGATGTATGTACCAATGGCAAGACCAATTGCCGTCCATGCGGCATCTGCGATCCCGCACCAATAGGCAACACCGGGCAGTCCCATTAAAAGCCAACCGGACATGTCAGATGCTTCTGCGCTCATAGCAGTCACCCAAGGTCCCAAAGTCCGTCCGCCCAAAAAATAGTTCTCAGAATTTTTGTTTGCTTTTTTTGCAAAAGCAATACCAATTGCGATTACGGCTGCCATGTAAATGATCATCGTAATCATGATTTGAATCGTGTCGCTCATAAGCCCCTCCAACCCTTCATTAATATTATAATAAAAATATGAAAATCCTATGGATTTTAGCGTAATTCCGTATATTTGTCCGCAAGATGCCGATGGGCGGCGGTTAAGATTTGGTTAAGATTTAATGAAAAAAATCGCCGCGAATAAGATTGAATCCGCGGCGATATGGTGGGCCATCAGGGACTCGAACCCCGGACCGACCGGTTATGAGCCGGTTGCTCTGACCAACTGAGCTAATGGCCCTCTGACTTTCGTATTATATCAGATTTTTATTCCTGTGTCAAGAAATTCAAATGAATTTTAATTTGGTTTTGCATATTTGTTTTTCCAGGCGACAGAGGAAAACCATTTTGAGAGAATCACAGCAGAACCGGACAAAAATATGGGCGGGCATCCGTTTGTAACTCAAAAACAGACACCCGCCTAGTATAGCGAAGCTTAAAAGCACATCGAATATTATTTTTTCATTTTGATAACGTCAGACGCCTGTTTTGCGATATTTTCGGCAGTCAGGCCATAAAGCTCGAGCAATTCTGCCGGCTTGCCGGATTGCCCAAACACATCCTGTGTGCCAACCCGCCGCATGGGAACAGGACATTCTTCGCATAAGACTTCAGCGACTGCGCTGCCGAGGCCGCCAATGATATTGTGCTCCTCCGCAGTTACCACAGCGCCGGTTTCTTCTGCGGCTTTTTTTATAATTGCGCGGTCAATGGGCTTGATGGTATGAATGTTAATCACTCGGGCGCTGATTCCCTGAGCGGCTAGCATTTTTTCCGCTTCCAGCGCTTGTGGAACCATCAGCCCGGTTGCTATAATGGTCACGTCCGCTCCATCTTTTAACAATACGCCTTTTCCCAGTTCAAAATGGTAAGAGGCTCTGTCAAACAAATCAGGAACTGCCAAGCGGCCGAAACGGAGGTATACAGGCCCGTCCAGATTTAACGCGGCTTCTATCGCGAGAATCGATTCGGTGGCATCAGCCGGATTGATTACCGTCATATTGGGAATGCTGCGCATTAAGGCAAGATCTTCCAGGCATTGATGGGTTGCACCGTCTTCACCAACGGAAATCCCGGCGTGCGTCGCTCCTATTTTTACGTTTAATTTCGGGTAGCAAATGGAATTACGAATTTGCTCAAACGCTCTGCCTGCGGCAAACATGGCAAAGGAACTTGCAAATACGGTTTTGCCGCAGGTGGCGATGCCCGCAGCGGTAGACATCATGTTTGCTTCTGCAATTCCGGTGTTGAAGAAACGATCCGGAAATTTTTTCTTAAATGTATCAGTTTTTGTGGATTTGGACAAATCCGCATCAAGTACAACAAAATCATATGTATTACCAAATTCTGCTAATGCAAGACCATACGCCTCGCGCGTTGCCATTTTACCCATTTAACTGCACCTCCAGTTCCTCAATTTGTGCGTCAAGTTCTGATATTGCCTGCCGGTATTGCTCTTCGTTCGGCGCACTGCCATGCCAGGAGGCGTTGTTTTCCATAAATGAAACCCCTTTGCCTTTTACGCTTTTTAAAATTATGACAGTTGGCTTTCCTTTTACTGCTTTTGCTTCCTGAATGGCATCATACAGTTGAATCATATCGTGGGCATCCACACAGATTACATTCCAGTTAAAAGCCTCGAACTTTTTGTCAATCGGAAGGGGAGACATAACCTTGGATATATCTCCGTCAATCTGCAAACCGTTGTAGTCAACAAAAGCAGTCAAGTTGTCAAGTTTATAATGCGGCGCATACATGGCGGCTTCCCAAACTTGTCCTTCTTCCAGTTCGCCGTCCCCTAAAATGGTATAAACACGGTAATCTTTGCCGTCAATTTTTCCGGCAAGCGCCATGCCGTTTGCTGCGCAGATTCCTTGGCCCAAAGAGCCGGTGGACATATCCACACCGGGCACACCCTTCATATCCGGGTGCCCCTGAAGATAGCTGCCGGTTTTGCGGAAGGTGGCGCAGTCTTCTGTCGGGAAAAAGCCGCGTTCCGCTAAAACACCATAAAGAGCGGGAGCACAGTGCCCTTTGGAAAGGACAAATCGGTCCCGATTCGGATCGTTGGGTTTTTTAGGATCAATCCGCATCTCCTCAAAATAAAGCACAGATAATACATCCGCGATGGAAAGAGAACCGCCCGGATGTCCGGATGCCGCACTGTATACCGCTGTCAAAGCGTTTTTGCGAATGCGGTTCGCAATGATTTTTAGTTCAATTGCTCGTTTGTTGTTCACAAAATTACTCCTCTCTGAAAAAATCATGTATCATTCATGGATGGGATAAATTTTAAATCCCTCGCCGGCGACTTGCCGAACCTGCGTAAAAATCAGGAAAGCGTTTGGGTCGCTTGCGTCCACAATTTGCTCCAGTTTTTGAATTTCAAAATTTTTAACGACGCACAAAAGCATCATTTTATCATGATCCGCATACATTCCGCGCGCTTTAATTCCGGTAACGCCGCGGTTCATTTTCTTTAAAATGGCATCGGCGATTTGCTGATAATGCGGGGAAATGATATATACCATTTTTGCAAGGTTTGCGCCTTGAATCATAAAATCTACCAAATAGCTGTTTAAAAACAAAGCGATGAGACCATACAGGCAAAGCTCATAATTTTGAAAGACAATGCCGTTTGCCGCAATAATAACAAAATCGACAATGAAAATCCATTTGCCAACGTTAATGGCAGGAATGACCTTGTGACCCAGCCTGGCAATCACATCCGTTCCGCCGGTGGTGGCGCCGGTGAGAAAAACCGTCCCCATTCCAAGGCCTAAAAGCGAACCGCCTGCCAAAGCACCTAAAATGGGCTGTGCAGTCAAGACCGGTATGGCAGAAGTCAGATCGGTAAAAACGGAATAAACCACTGCGCCGTACAGCGAGCGAATCCCAAAGCCGCCGCCAAGCAGTTTTAATCCGATAAAAAACAGCGGAACATTGATCAGCAGCATCATAAGCCCAATCGGAAAGCCTGCCACTTTATTTATTATAATGGCAACACCGGACGCGCCGCCTGCCACGATTTGCAGCGGGGCAAGAAACAGATTGATTCCCAAAGCGGCAATCAAAGCGCCTGCTGTTATTATACCATAAATTTTTACTTTTTCCCATAATTTTTTTGGCCGTTTGCTTATTAATTTCATTCTGTTCCCTCTTTTCAAACGATTCATACCAATAGTTTGGAAAGATTAGCAGAAAATATAACAAAATTTTCAGCAAAGGCGGTAAAACCCACGGGCGGATATAAAAACTTAAAAGGGAAGGATATAAAAGGCTGCCTTATCCATCAGCTGTACCAGCCTGTCAGTACAGCCGCAAAGGTATAAATATCCAAACAAGGCTTCTAAAGCGGTGGCGTAACGGTAATCTGTCACGTTGGCATTTTTGGGAACAGTACCAGACTTTGCATTGCGGCCGCGTCTAAAGACAGCAAGCTCTTCATCCGTCAGCTCCTCTGCGATTTTCCTTGCCGCCGTTGCCTGTGCCTCTGCTTTTACATAAGCAATGGCTTTTTGGTGCAACGTATGTGCTCCGGCATTCGCGCGTGCAAGAATTTGGCTCCTTATATAGACTTCATAGACTGCGTCCCCAACAAACGCCAGGGCAAGGGGAGAGTATTCTTTCGGAGAAACAGCCAGCCCCCCAGGTATGATCTGCCGAATGTCCAAATATGTACAACCGCCTTTCTTTTACCGGCAGACAGAGTAAATTGGCAAAAATTACTGTCTGCCGGATGGTTAAAACTTTTTATTTATTTGCGCTTCATCATGCTAAAAATTGCGCACCAAGACCTGCTTTTTTATTAAATCCAAAATAATTCATTTTCTTCCTCTTCTGGATCGGGATCTGTCAGAAAGAAATCAATATACCTTTTATCACTTTCTTTGTTTCGGTCAATTTGTTCCGGGTTTATGACAAACGTCAGCCTTCCGTAAAAATCCGGGATGGTGTCGCTGTTTTTTGCATGGATGTCCATACGTTCTTCTTCCACACGGTAAAGCCCATAACGGCGCACATCATGAATGACATCCCTCACATCTTCGGGGCATTCAATTGCTACGCCGACAGTAGATTCCTTGCGAAGGGCATCTGCAATTTTTTCAGCGTCTTCCGGATGAAAGCGAAAACCTTGAATTTCATTCATTTTCATAATCTCCTTTCCGCCTGTCTTGCGGAAAAGGCTCCCGAAAACTAGGCGTTGGTAATAATGTGAACTTTAACGCCCTGGCGGGTATCTTCCAATTCAATTCCCATTTCCTTTAATTGGTCGCGGATGCTGTCAGCCAGAGCCCAGTCTTTTTCGGCACGCGCTTTTTTCCGCTTTTCAATCAGCGCTTTTGCCTCATTACTGATAGTATCTTCCTGAGACTTTGTAAATATTCCTAAAACTTGGCCTAATTCGCGGAATAAATGAATGCAATCGTTCAATAATTGCAGCGGCTGCTCAGCATGCATGTTAGTATTTAGATAACGCGCCATATCAAAGAGTACGGAAATGGCATCTGCTGTATTTAAGTCGTCATCCATAGCGGCGCAGAACTTTGCTTTAAATTCCTGCACAGAGGACAGCAGCTGTTGTTCTGTTTCGTTTAAGTCGCGTTTTTTTGCTTTGCTTGCTAAAAACTCTAAATTATAAAGACAATTGTACAGGCGCTCTAGGCCGGCCTTTGACTGAGCAAGAAGTTCATCAGAAAAATTAATGGCGCTTCTGTAATGTGCAGAAAGCATAAAAAAGCGGATAACTTCATAATCATATTTTTTTGCCACGTCCCGCACGGTAAAAAAGTTCCCTTTGGATTTTGACATTTTTTCATTGTTGACATTAATGTAGCCATTATGCATCCAGTAATGGGCAAAGGGTTTGCCGTTCGCCGCTTCGCTTTGTGCAATTTCGTTTTCGTGATGAGGAAAGATTAAATCCTGCCCGCCGGAATGAATATCAATGGTTTCTCCCAGATATTTATTCACCATGGCAGAACATTCAATGTGCCAGCCGGGACGACCCTCGCCCCAGGCGCTCGGCCAAAACGGTTCGCCCTCTTTTTTCTTTTTCCAAAGCGCAAAATCGGCCGGATGCCGCTTTCCTTCGTCTACATCAATTCTAGCGCCGGCTTCCAGATCTTCTAAAGGCTGCTTGGACAATTTGCCGTATCCGTCAAATTTACGCGTGTCAAAATATACCCCGTCTGCAGTTTCATAAGCATATCCTTTGTCAACCAGTTTTCCGATAACATCTAAAATTGCGTCAATATTTTCCGTTGCCTTTGGATGGATGGTTGCCTTTTCAATATTTAAGCCCTGTGCATCCGTAAAATATTCAGCGATATATTGTTCGGCAAGCTCTTTTACGGTAATACCCAGCTCGTTTGCCTTGTTAATCATCTTATCATCAATATCCGTAAAATTCTGAACAAACGTAACGTCGTAGCCGCTGTATTCCAAATAACGGCGCAAGGTGTCAAAAATAATGAACGGCCGTGCGTTCCCGATATGAAAATAATTATAGACGGTCGGACCGCACGAATACATTTTTACCTTGCCCGGATCAATGGATTTAAATTCTTCTTTTTGCCGTGTCAGAGTGTTATATATTTTCATGTTCGTCTTGCTCCTTCTGTTTTTGAATCATTTTTTCCAAACGATCCAGTTTGGCATCGAGTGCGCACAACTGCTGCGCAACCGGATCGGGAACGTGAATCTGGTCAAGCGCCTGCGGACCCACACGCTGGTCATTAATTTTCACAACACGCGCCGGTACGCCGACACAAGTGGAATTGTCAGGAACTTCGCTTAAGACCACGGCGTTTGATGCAATTTTAGAATTGTCTCCCACGCGAAACGGTCCCAGCACCTTTGCTCCGCAGCCGATCATGACATTGTTGCCAATGGTAGGATGCCGTTTTCCGGTTTCTTTTCCGGTTCCGCCCAGCGTGACTCCCTGATAAATGGTCACATTGTCGCCAATTTCTGTTGTTTCGCCAATGACCACGCCCATGCCGTGGTCAATAAACAAACCTCTGCCTATTTTGGCGCCGGGATGGATTTCAATTCCCGTCCAAAAGCGGCAGCATTGGGAAACATAGCGCGCAAGGGAAAACCGTTTGTGTTTATACAGCCAGTGCGAAAGCTTGTACCAACAGACTGCATGGAAACCGGAATACATAAAAATAATTTCAAACGCGTTTCTTGCAGCAGGGTCGCGGTCTTTAATCGCTCGGACCTCTTCTTTGATAAAACGGAACAAGCTCCCACTCCTTTCAAATTTTATACCAGTAATATTATAGTATGAAAACACAAAAAATGCAACTGGCACATTTACAGAAATTTCATTTTCAAACGACAGTCATACAGGCGCAATCAACAGAAAACGAAAAGCAGGGGAAGTAACAGCCTGCCCTTGCCCGTAAAAAACCTCCGGGAATGTCCCGGAGGTAAAATGTTCAATACACTATGGCAATTTTAGAGATGCTCAATAACGGCTTTTAAAGCGCTGATTGATCCCTCGATTCCCAACAGGGAACTGTCGAGGGAGAGATGATAATTTTTCGCTTCGCCCCATTTTTGACCGGAATAATAATTATAAAAATTTGCCCGTTTTTTATCCGTTTTATGAATGACATCTTCGGCTTTTTCCTGCGCTACGTCATATTTACTGACGGCGCGTTTGATTCGCTCCGGCATGGGGGCATGAATAAACAGGTTGACGCAGTCGGTGCGGTTACGCAAAATATAGTCTGCACAACGGCCGACAATGACGCAAGAACCTTCCTGTGCCAATTCTTTAATGACATCGGATTGTACTTGAAATAATGTTTCATTAATTGAGAGGGGAGGCACACCGGTCATTCCGGCAGTAGGTGCATATGCGCCCAAAACCAAAGAATACAAAAGGCTGTTGGCTGCCTGCTCATCAACATTTTCAAACATGGTTTCGCTCAGACCGCTCTTCTTGGCAGAAGCAACGATCAGCTCTTTATCATAAAATGGAATGTCAAATTGTTCGGCAAGACCCCGGCCAATCTCCCGACCGCCGCTGCCAAATTGCCGTCCGATGGTTATGACCATATGTTTTTTCATGATTTGCACCGCCTTTCCATATGCTGTTTGAATTCGTTCCGTTACCTATATTATACACGTTTGTTGTAATTTTGTACAGTATTTTTTGTAAATATATGAAAAGTAAAAAATATTTGGAAAAACTATTGACTTTTGTAAAAGAACAAGATACAATGTAATCGTTTTCAGAAAACGTTTACATAAACGGGGAGGCGTTAGAAAATAGGCATTAAAGATGTGGCAAAATATGCAAATGTTTCCGTGGCAACGGTATCGCGAGTCTTAAACGGGACCGGTGCGGTAGCAGATCAGACGAAGAAAGCGGTTTTGGCTGCAGCACAAAAGCTGGGATATTCTCCAAACCTTTTGGGTAAAAACCTCCGCCAGAAACAGACAAGGGTGATTTTGGTCATGCTGTCCTCCCTTGCCAACACGTTTTGTTCCAAAGTTGTGCATGGAATTGAAAAAGAAGCGGTAAAAAACGGCTATAACATTATGATTTGTGCAACGGAAGATTCCCGGAAAAGCGAGGAGACCTATTTAAATTTTGTGAGGAACAAAATGGCGGATGGCATAATTATTTTAAACAGTACGCTGACGGAAGAGGAAATGAAAGAAATTTCTTCTGCGTTTCCGGTGGTTCAGTGCAGTGAATATGTGGATACACAAACAACGCCGTATGTGTCGATTGACAATCGTGCGGCGGCGTATGATGCGGTTTCCTGTCTGATCCATAGCGGACGGAAAAAAATTGTCTATATCGGGGTTGCAAATGACCTGATCAGCTCGCGGCTCCGGCTAGAAGGATACCGAAAGGCGTTAGAAGACAACGGGATTGCATTCGATGAAAGCATGCTGCTTTTTGGCAATTATGGTTATCGGAGTGCAATGCGGGCAGTCAATAATTTTTTGAAAAAAAATATATTTTTTGATGCTGTTTTCGCTATTTCAGACCGCATGGCAGCTGGGGCAATTTCTGCTGTCCGGCAAAGCGGACGCCGGATCCCGGATGATGTGAGCGTCATTGGATTTGACAATACGGACATTACCTATATGTTTGAACCTGCCATATCTACTGTAGCACAGCCACAGAATGAAATGGGAGAGGCGGCGTTTCGCATGCTGCTGAGCAGGATGCAGGAGGAAATGCCCAAGAATATAATTTTAGACCATAAGCTGATTTTAAGAAATTCAAATTAGGAGAAATTATTAATAATAAAAAGGAGAGGTAATCATGGCAGCAGATGAAGTTTTGAGCCAGTTTAAGCAGTCGGAGGAAAAAAAGGAAATCAAATTTGATAAAAAGTTTAAAGTTGGGATTATTGGAACAGGCTGGATTGCAGAAGCCCACGTGGAAAGCTATAAAAATATGCCGGACGTGGAGATTGTTGCAGGCGCGGACTTAATTGACGGCAAAGCAGAAAAATTTTTCAAACGTTTTGGCGTAGAAAACGTCCGCTGCTATCCAGATCACAAATCTATGCTGGAAAACGAGGAGCTGGATGCGGTCAGCGTATGCACCTACAATGCGACGCATGCGGAATGTACCATTGACGCGCTCAATAAAGGTGTGAATGTTTTGCTGGAAAAACCCATGTGTGTGACGATCGAGGAAGCGGCGGACATTATGCGAGCGGAAAAAAAGAGCGGAAAAGTGCTTACGGTCGGTTTTCAGCCGCGCGGCGATGAAAATATGATCAAAATTAAGGAAATTGTGGAATCCGGTGTTTTAGGAAAAATTTATTATATCCAGACAGGCGGAGGACGCCGCCGCGGGATTCCGGGAAGTACTTTTATAGAAAAGAAAACGGCTGGTGTTGGCGCATTGGGCGACATTGGCTGTTATTCCCTTGACATGGTGTTAAATGCGATTGGCTATCCAAAACCGCTGACGGTAACCGGTTATACGTCTAATTTCTTTGGAACAAGCACAGAATACTATCCGCCGGAAGACGCTAACCGGTTTGACGTAGATGATTTTGCGGCGGCGTTTATCCGTTTGGAAGGCGGAATCATCCTTGACTTTAGAATCGCATGGGCCATGCATTTAGATACCCCGGGAGATACTATTATCATGGGTACGAAAGGCAGCCTGAGAATCCCGTCGACGGAGTGTTGGAACGGGACAGTCGGCGGTCCGATGAAAATATACCATGATGTGGCAGGCAGTATGGTAGAGACAGTAATTCCGGTGATTCCATCAAACGGCAGCCTGTTTGATAAAAAGATCCGATCTTTTCTGGATGCAATAAAAAACCATACGCCGGCACCGGTACCTACCAGCCAGATTTTGTATAACCAGGCAATTATTGATGGCATTATGAAGTCGGCGCAAGCTGGAAAAGAAATTGAGATTCAAATCCCTGAAATATAAGAGTCAAAATAAAAGTTATAATGATTGGAGCGATATATAATGAAAAAATTTAAAGTGGGTTTGCAACTATATTCCATTCGCGACGATATGGAAAAAGATATGGCGGCAGCTTTGAAAAAAGTGAAAGAAATAGGCTATGACTATGTGGAGTTTGCGGGATATTTTGGACACAGCGCTGATGAAGTGCGTGCTCTTTTGGATCAAAATGGTTTGGAATGCATTTCTGTGCATCAGGTGTACGATGTATTTTTAGAAGATGAGAAAACCAATATTGACTTTTTAAAAACGATTGGAGCTAAGTTTTGCGCAGTTCCGTGGATGGGAGTGGAAAAACACGCCGGGCACGGACAGTTTGACAAAACGGTGGAAGAGTTTTTAACTGTTGGCAAGGCGCTTTTGGCAAATGGAATTCAAATGCTGTATCACAACCATGATTTTGAATTTGAAAAATATGAAGGAAAATTTTTGCTTGACTGGCTGTATGACAGTGTTCCGGCAGACCTGTTAAAAACAGAGCTGGATACCTGCTGGGTTCGTTATGCAGGACAGGATCCGGCAGAGTATTTGAGAAAGTACACGGGAAGAAGCCCTATTGTCCACCTGAAGGATTTTGTCTGCAAACGGCTCAATGCCGGTGCGGCATATGCATTAATTGATGATGAAGGAAAAGAGCAAAAACAGGAAACAAAAGAGGACAATGGATTTGAATTTCGTCCGGTTGGTTCTGGGATGCAGGATTTTCCGGCAATTTTAAAAGCGGCGGAGGACGCGGGGGCAGATTATGTTATTGTGGAACAAGATCAGGCTCCAACCGCAACACCGATGGAATCAGCGGCTATGAGCAGAGAGTACTTAAAATCTTTGGGCCTGTAATTGTTTATACAAAATGGGAAAAATCATTTTATAGAATAAGGAGTTGTCAATATGTTAAAATTGGGAATTATCGGTTGCGGCGGAATTGCAAACGGAAAGCATTTGCCTGCCTTAAAAAAGATTCAAGAGGTAGAAATGGTTGCGTTTTGTGACATTATTGCAGAGCGTGCGGAAAAAGCGGCGCGGGAATACGGCACGAAAGATGCGCGCGTTTATACGGATTATCAGGAGATGCTGGCAAAAGAAAAATTAAATGTGGTACATGTTTTAACGCCGAATATCTCCCACGCTCCGATTTCCATTGCGGCAATGGAAGCCGGCTGCGATGTTATGTGTGAAAAACCGATGGCAAAAACTTATGAGATGGCGAAACAGATGTTAGAGGCAAGAGATCGGACTGGCAGAAAATTGACCATTGGTTATCAGAACCGGTTCCGTCAGGACAGCCTTTTCTTAAAGCGCGCCTGTGAAAATGGCGATCTGGGTGAAATTTATTATGCAAAGGCACATGCGCTCCGTAGAAGAGCAGTTCCAACGTGGGGTGTCTTTTTAGACGAAGAAGCCCAAGGCGGCGGCCCGTTAATCGATATCGGAACCCATGCGCTGGATCTTACGTTATGGTGCATGGACAATTATAAGGTAAAAAGCGTAAAAGGCGTTGTTTATAAGAAATTGGGAGACCAGACAGAAACCGGCAATGCTTGGGGCGATTGGGATCCAGAAAAATTTACGGTAGAGGACTCGGCTTTTGGATTCATCATAATGGAAAACGGCGCGACCATTGTTTTGGAAAGCAGCTGGGCAATTAATATGCTGGATACCATTGAGGCGGCAACTACACTAGCGGGAACCAAGGCCGGTGCGGATATGAGGGACGGACTGCGGATGAACAGCGTGCAGTATGGCAAACAAGTGGTGACCAAACCAGACCTGTCCGCCGGCGGCGTGGCATTTTACGACGGAGCTTCAGCGGCTCCGGAAGACCTGGAAGCAAGACAATGGATTGACGCGGTGTTAAACGATAAAGAGCCGCTCGTAAAACCGGAACAGGCGCTTGTAGTAACGCAGATTTTGGAAGCAATTTACGAAAGCGCCCGCACAGGCAAAACCATAGAATTTTAACGGATGATCCGACAGAGAGGAGATATTATTATGAAACTGGCTGTTGTAAATTCTGTATTTACCAATCGCAGTTTGGAAGAATCCCTGAATTATTTGAGTAATTTGGGTGTTGACAGTTTAGAAGTTGGCGCAGGAGGTTATCCCGGCGACCAGCACTTAAAACCTGCGGAGTTGATTGCTCATCCGGAAAAAGCGGATGAAATGAAAAAACTGTTCGAAAAATATCATATGGATATTGCTTGTATCAGCTGCCATGGAAACCCGCTTCATCCGCAAAAAGAGATTGCACAAAGCTTTCATAACCAATTTAAAAATGCAATTTTAGCGGCAGAAATGCTGGATGTACATACCATTGTTGGATTTTCCGGCTGCCCGGGAGATTGCGAAAATTCGAAATACCCAAACTGGGTTACCTGTGCATGGCCGGAAGATTATTTGGAAATATCCAAATGGCAGTGGGAAGAGAAAGTCATTCCATATTGGAAAGAAATGGCAGACTTTGCAAAAGCGCACGGTGTGAACAAAATTGCATTTGAAATGCATCCGGGTTTTGTGGTGTATAATCCGGAAACCTGCCTGCGCCTTCGTGAGGCAGTGGGAGAGGTGATCGGCGCAAATGTTGACCCAAGCCATCTGTATTGGCAGGGAATGGAACCGACTGCGGTGATTAAAGCGTTAAAGGGTGCAATATATCACTTCCATGCAAAAGATACAAAAATTGACCGAAGAAATACGGAGGTAAACGGCGTTTTAGATTACAAGCATTATGGAAATGTACTGGAGCGTTCGTGGGTGTTCCGTACGGTTGGATACGGTCATGGCAAAGAGGATTGGAACGACATCATCAGCACGTTAAAAGCTGTAGGCTATGACGGAGTCATCTCGATTGAACACGAGGATAGCTTAATGTCTCAAAATGAAGGGCTGGAAAAAGCGATTGCACTTTTAAAAGAAGTGTTAATTTACCAAAACGCAGGAGAAATGTGGTGGGCATAGATGAAAGTGTATAACTTGGGAATTATTGGTTTTGGCGGCATGGCAGGACACCATGTTAAGCAGCTGGATGAAGTGGAGCAAGTGAAGGTAAAAGGTGTGTTCGACATCAATCCGGAGCGTGTCCGGGCTGCGAAAGATTTGGGATTTGTCGGTTACTCTTCAAAAGAGGAGCTGTTTTCCGATCCTGAAATAGATATGGTTTTAGTCGCTACGACCAACGAAGCGCATAAAGAGCTTTGCATTGAGGCAATGGCTGCCGGCAAGCATGTCCTTTGCGAAAAGCCGGTTACCATGTCATCTGCGGAGTTGGAAGAAGTAATTGCCGCTTCAAAAAAATATAACCGTGTATTTACGATTGATCAGAATCGGCGTGTGAATAAAGATTTTGTATTAATGAAGCGAAATGTAGAAGCAGGGCTTTTAGGTAAGGTTTATGTGATTGAGTCCCGAGTAGAAGGTTCGCGCGGAATGCCGAGCGGCTGGCGTACCATAAAGCGGCTGGGCGGAGGAATGATGCTTGACTGGGGTGTGCATCTGATTGATCAGATTATGTACATGGTTCCGGAAAAAGTGACGAATGTCTTTTGTAAAATGTACAGCATAGAATATCCGGAAGTGGATGACAACTTTCGGCTGACGATGACCTTTGAAAGCGGACTAACTGCCCACATTGAGGTTTCTACGAATAATTATATTACCCATCCGCGCTGGTATGTTTTGGGAACGCAGGGTACGCTTCAAATTGATGATTGGGATTGCAGCGGCAGGATTGTCCGCTGCATTGATAAGGAAAATCATTGGGAAGAAGAGATCGTTTATACCAAAGCAGGGCCAACAAAAACCATGGCGCCGCGCAACCCAAATTCAACCGAAACTATATCTTTATCTGAGCCAATGGATGTTGTGGATAATTTAAATCCGGTTTATTGGCAGTTTGTGGATGCCATCGAGGGCAAAGCGGAACTTAAAATTAAGCCGGAAGAAGCCATGCGTGTGATGAAAGTTATGGAAGCTGCATTTGTATCACATGAGACACAAACGGCAGTAAAAACAAATATATAAGGGTGAAAAAACGATATTTTGCGGCAAATACTGTAATAGGCAGTGCTTGCCGCAATCGTATAAAGCGGGGAATAACATGAAAATTGCATTTGATACAAGTCAAATGGAGCAGGGAGATGAGGTTTAACCCCAGGCGGCCTATCTTAATCTTGGTTCGTAAAGCGGGATTATACAACATTTTGAAAAGATAAAGCTAGTGTGATAGAAAGAAAGGAGTACAGCATCAATGATTCGAGTAACCATTTTTAACGAACATATCCATGAAAAAACAGAAGAAGCCGTACAAAAAGTTTATCCCCATGGAATTCATGGTGCGATAAAAGAATTTTTAGAAGGTGAGAATGTAGTCGTCCGTACCTGTACGTTAGATGATCCGGAATGCGGACTTACAAATGAAATCCTTCGGGATACAGATGTTTTAATTTGGTGGGCGCATGTGGGGCATGAAAAAGTGCCTGATGAAGTTGCACAGCGTGTGCAGGAGGCGGTATTAAAAGGCATGGGCGCCATTTTCCTGCATTCTGCGCATAAATCAAAGCCATTCATGCGTCTTTTGGGAACGACCGGAAATTTAAGCTGGCACGAATCCGGTACGAAAGAAAGAATTTGGGTGGTTTCTCCGTCCAGCCAAATTGCGAAAGGTCTGGGAGAATATTTTGAAATTCCGAACGAAGAGACTTATGCGGAACCATTTGATATTCCGCAGCCGGACCGTCTGATTTTTATTGGCTGGTATACATCGGGAGAAGTGTTCCGCAGCGGTTGCTGTTATAACCGTGGAAATGGTAAAATATTTTATTTCCAACCGGGTCATGAAACATTTCCGATTTTTTATCAAAAAGAAGTCCAGACCGTAATTCGCAATGCAGTGGAATGGGCAGCTCCGGTAAAAAGGATAGAACAGCTGGATTGTCCCCATACGAAGCCAATTGAGAAATAAGCAAAAAGGTCATCCCAAATCGGGATGACCTCAGACTGTAGATAATGTCTACTGAACAAATGGTTTTGCGAAACCATTTGTGTGAAATTTACAATTTCACACCTAAAAACAGCATTAAAATGCTATT
>CASGBM010000004.1 GCA_949299615.1 uncultured Eubacteriales bacterium
AACCTAAAAATAGCATTTTAATGCTGTTTTTAGGTGTGAAATTGTAAATTTCACACAAATGGTTTCGCAAAACCATTTGTTCAGTAGACATTATTTACAATAGGATTTGGAAAAATTCAGGAAAGCAAACCGATTTTGGGTTGTATAATTTTGACGGGTATGATATGATTTGATAGAGAATAAAACAGAAAGGGCGGAAAAGCGGATGGAACTGTTGTCTCCTGCCGGAAGTTATGATTCGTTGGTCATGGCGGTGCAAAACGGAGCAGATGCGGTATACGCTGGCGGAAATATGTTCAGCGCACGGCGAAGCGCGGTAAATTTTGATATGGCAGAGCTTCGGCAGGCGGTGGACTACTGCCATCTGCGCGGTGTGAAATTGTATCTTGCCGTCAATACCTTAATAAAAGAATTTGAGCTTGCAGATCTGTGCCGGTATCTGGAAACCGTTTACCGGCTGGGAATTGACGCGGTGATCGTGCAGGACATGGGCGTTTTGCGGCTGGTGCGAAAATATCTGCCGGATTTGCCGGTAAACGGCAGTACGCAGATGACAGTATGCAGTAGCGCGGGCGTAAGAGAATTGGAACGGCTTGGCGTTCGGCGTGTGGTGCTTGCGCGCGAGCTTTCGGCAAAAGAAATTGCCGCCATTCGTAGGGAGACAAAAGCAGAACTGGAGATTTTTGTACATGGCGCACTGTGTATGAGCTATTCCGGGCAATGCCTGATGAGCAGTATGATCGGCGGCAGAAGCGGAAACCGCGGCGCTTGTGCTCAGCCGTGCCGCCTTTCGTATACGCTTTTGGAAAACGGGCGTCAAATTGGCAAAACTTTGCCGCTGCTGAGCCCGAAGGATTTGTGCTTGGCGGAGCGCATGGCAGAGGTAAAAGCCAGCGATGCAGATTCGCTGAAAATTGAAGGCAGGATGAAAAGCCCGGAATATGTGGGGATGGTGACAAGGGTATACCGCATGGCGCTGGACGGAAATCTCAATCATCAGGACGTAGAGGAGATGCTCCGGTTTTTCTCGCGCGGCGGTTCGTCAACCGGCTATTTTGACGGAAAGAAATTCCGGGCGATGATGGATTATGACGGCGGCGCGAAAATTTCTGCGGACCGCACGATGGAAAAGGAAATCCACAGCACTGTGCGCGGCGAGATACGAAAGCGCCCTGTTTCGATGGAGTTTTTTGCAGAGGCTGGCAAACCGGTTCGGCTTTCTGTACGCTGCGGTGATTGTGCGGCAGAAATAGCGGGCGAAACGGCAGAGCTTGCGCGAAACCGGCCGGCAGAAGAAGAACGGGTGCGCGCACAGCTTGCAAAACTGGGAGAAACGCCGTTTCGTTTGGAAAAAGCGCACATCTTTGTAGACGGGCGCGCCGCAGTCAGTATATCTGAGATAAACGCGCTTCGCCGGCAGGCGGCAGAGAAGCTGGAGAGGGATTTCAGCGAATCGTTTCGGAGAGAAGAACGAAAGGTAAACCTGCCGGACTTGCAGCCGTTAAAACCAGAAAAGCGAAAGACTGTATTATGCGCGCAGGTTTGGAATCAGGAGCAATACCGCGCGGTGAAAACCATGGGGATCGACGAAATTTATGTCCCCTACGATTTATTTCGCACAGGAGAATATCCGGATAGCGTCTGTGTTCTGCCGGAGCTTCCCAGACAGGGAGAAAAGCTGGATTTATCAAAAGCAGAGCTCGTGATGGTGAATCATCTCGGGCAGTTTGAGCAGGCAAGGGGAAAGGAAATTTTGGGCGGTCATCGGCTGAATGTATTGAACCGGGAGGCGGCAGAGCAATATGCTGATCTTGGCGTCCGGAGCCTTACGGTTTCGCCGGAGCTGAACGCAAAAGAGATCCGTCAGCTTGCCGCTTCTTGCAGTCTTCCTTTGGAGATCATCGGCTACGGGCGGATTCCGCTGATGACGATGGAAAACTGCGTCATTAAAAGTGCGTACCGCTGTGCGTGCAAAGAAAAAAGTTTTTCGCTTCGTGACCGCAAAGACGCGGAGTTTCCGATCCTCACGCAGGATTGCCGCAACATTTTGCTCAATTCCTGCCCGATTTATATGGCAGATCGGATGGCGGACATAAAAAATTTACAAATTGACCGCGTAAGATTGCTTTTTACGGTTGAAAATCCTGAGATGTGTTGTATAATAATAAAGGAGTATCAAAAAGCGCTCGCGGGAGAGGAAATTTCTCCGCCGCAGTTTGAATACACGCACGGACACTTTTACAGGGGGGTATTGTGATGGAAATCCGGGTAGAAATCCAATATGTGAATGATCGGGCAAAAAAACCGTTTTACGCAACGCCGGGTTCTGCAGGCATGGATTTGTCAGCGGCAGTAGAAACACCGGTTGTGCTGAAAAAAGGAGAGCTTGCCTTAATTCCTACCGGGATTGCCATCGGACTTCCCGATGAAACCTGCGTGGCGTACATTTATGCGCGCAGCGGTTTGGGAATTAAGCACGGAATTTGTTTATCGAACGGCGTCGGCGTGATCGACAGCGATTACCGCGGTGAAATCAAGGTAGGGCTGGTAAATTTAGGACCTGCGGATTATGTGATTGAGCCGGGCGAACGGATTGCACAAATGGTGTTTGCACCGGTTTTGCGCGCAAATCTCACAGCTGTGGAGTCGCTGGAGGAAACCGGCCGCGGTTCGGGCGGCTTTGGCTCGACAGGAAGGGGCGGCCGTGACTAAAATTGATAAACTGATTTTCGCTGTGCTGATTTTTACCTCTGTGCTGTCTATTCTTTTTACGAATTTAATTTTTGCCGGGCAAACGCCGCAAACAGCGGTGATTGAGGTGGACGGGAAAGAATATGGACGGTATTCGCTTTATGAAAAAAATGGAAAAACACTTGATGTTCAGACGCAGTTCGGCTATAATAAAGTAGAAATAGCCGACGGGAAAGTGCGTGTGGCAGATGCAGACTGCCCGGATCGGCTGGATGTGAAATCCGGCTGGATTTCTTCTGCCGGTGAAATGCTGGTTTGCCTGCCGAACCGCTTTGTCGTTCGAATCGAAGGAGATAAGGAAGTGGATGGCGTTGCGTACTAAGCTGACCGGCACCAAGAAAATTACCGTTCTCGGTTTGATGCTCGCCGCAGGAATTGTGCTGAATCTGGCAGAAAACACGATACCGGTGTTTACGGTTCTTCCGGGAGGAAAGCTGGGCTTAGCAAATGTGGTGACGATGGCTGCGATGGTCTGGTTCGGACCGTGGACGGCGCTTTTGTTGGGAATTGTGCGTTCTGCCCTGACGGGAATGTTGTCGGGTATGGTGACCATGGTTTTTTACGGCGGTGCCGGAACGCTTTTAAGCGTGGCGGCAATGTATGTTTTCAGCAGGATATTTCAAAACAAAATCAGCATGGTAGGACTTAGCATGCTGGGTGCGTTTTTTTTCAATATTGGACAGATTGCCGTGGCGGCGGCAGTCGTACACAACTTGCAGTTATTTCGCTATCTTCCGGTTTTGACACTGGTTTCAACGGCCTGCGGGCTGTTTACGGGACTGATTGCCGGGAAGATTGCGAAAAGACAAATGACGGAGGAGTAAAATGGCAGTAGCAAGAAGAAGAGGCTGGGTTTATACGGTCGCTTTGATCGGCGGTCTGCTGATTGGGAGCCTGATCGGCAAGCTTTGCGAAGGGAGCCAGTATTTATGGTGGCTGGGATACAGTATTGATTTTGGGTTTCATTTGCCGGAAAATGTGACGCTGGACATTTATATTATGCGGCTTACGTTTTCATTCGGCGTGTGGTTTCAGTTTAACGTAGCCAGCGTGCTGGGAATGTTAGCTTCGTTTCTGATCTTTCGAAAGTGGTAGGTGAGTTTATGATACGATTTGTGTTGGCGTCGGGCTCGCCGCGCCGCAAAGAAATTTTAGAAAGTTTAAGGCTTTCGTTTCAGATTGAAAAATCCGATGCGGAGGAAACCATTGAGGTGGCAATGCCGCCTGAGCTTACGGTAGAACAGCTTTCTCTGAGAAAAGCGGCTGATGTGGCAGCCCGGCAGACAGAAGATGCGCTTGTGATTGGAGCGGATACCTTAGTGGTGTTAGACGGGGAAATTTTGACAAAGCCAAAGGACCGCCAGGACGCAGTCCGTATGCTTTCGGCTCTTTCCGGCAGAATGCACCGTGTTTTGACCGGCCTCAGCGTGATTCGCACAAGCGACGGCAAGGGCGTTTCGGTGTATGAAGAAACAGAGGTTTATTTCCGAACGCTGTCGCAGGAACAAATTCTGCGTTATATCGAGACCGGAGAGCCAATGGATAAAGCGGGCGGCTATGGGATCCAGGGCAAAGGCAGTCTTCTGGTGGAAAAAATAAACGGCGATTATTTCAATGTGGTTGGATTGCCGGCGTGCCGTTTGGCGAAACTTTTGGCAGAAGAATTTGATTGTGATCTTTTTGATTCTTCCTCGATATAACAAGCGGCGGTTCTGATTTGAGTAAGCGAGCAGGGGATATTTCCCACTGTGATATAAAAGAGAAACGGTGTATGGAAGTTGTGTTGCAATTTCATCCGTTGGTATAATTTAATGTTGGAGGTATATTAGGAAATGGGCAGCAGGGATATTGGTATTGATTTGGGAACAGCAAATACGCTGGTATATATGAAAGGCAAAGGCATTATTTTGCGTGAGCCTTCGGTAGTAGCGGTGAATAAAACAACAGGGCAGGTGCTAAAGGTAGGCAATGAGGCAAAAGAAATGATCGGGCGTACGCCGGGGAACGTGGTGGCAATCCGTCCGCTCAAAGACGGCGTCATTGCGGATTTTGACGGGACGCAGGCGATGCTCAAGTATTTTATTAAAAAGGCGTATTCCGGCGGCTTTTTTAAACCGCATGTGGTGGTGTGTATTCCATATGGCGTGACAGAAGTAGAACGCCGCGCAGTAGAAGAAGCGGTGGTGCAGGCGGGCGGAAGGCACGCATTTTTGATTGAAGAGCCCATGGCGGCAGCGATTGGCGCGGGTCTCCCGGTCAGCGAGCCAACGGGCAGCATGGTGGTTGATATTGGCGGCGGAACCAGCGAGGTTGCCGTCATTTCCTACGGCGGGATTGTAACCAGCCAGTCTCTTAGAATTGCGGGGGATGAGCTGGATTTAGATATTGTGAACTTTATTAAAAGAGAATATAACCTGATGATCGGCGAGCGCACGGCTGAAGAGGTGAAGTTCCAGATCGGTTCTGCGTATGAATATGAGTATGAAGAAGAAATGGAGGTCAAAGGGCGCGATTTGATTTCCGGCTTGCCGAGAACCATTTCTTTGACCAGCAAAGAGATCCGCGCGGCTATGTCAGAATCTATTTTTGCCATTGTGGATGCAATTAAGCAGACCTTAGAGAAAACGCCGCCGGAGCTTGCTGCGGATGTGATGAACCGCGGAATAACGTTAACGGGCGGCGGAGCATTGATCCGCGGGTTAGACATATTAGTATCCGAAGAGACGGGGATTCCTGTTACGGTTGCGGAAAATGCGCTTGACTGCGTGGCAGTTGGAACCGGAATGGCAATTGCTACTTTAGATAAAGCAAACCTAGAGCCGAAAAATAAGGCTTGGCTGTAAAACAGACAGAGGGAAAGGATGTGATCCGCGACGGAAAGTAAGAAAAAAACAATGTTGATTATAATTTTAATCATAACGGTTATTATTTTCATCTTGATGGGCATCTCGTTTGCATTGGTCAGCAATAATGCTACGATTTCCGGCACAAACGTTGCGGAGGCAGTCGTATCCCCGGTGCAAAAGTTTTTTTCGTCCATAGGCAGCAGTGTTGGTGGGTTTTTTGAATTTGTCGGCGATATGCGCGGCTATAAGGAAGAAAACCTGCAGCTGAAAGACGAAGTGGAGAAACAGGCGCAGCAAATCAGGGAACTCGAGTCATACAAACAGGAAAACCAGAGGCTGCGTTCTTTGCTTGAACTTAAGGACAACAACGCGGACAAAGACATGGTGGGCTGTGAAATTATTGCCAAAGACCCGGGGAATTGGTTTGACGTATTTACCATTGACAAAGGGAAAAATTACAACATAAAAAAAGATGATGTTGTTGTGACAAATAACGGCTTGGTTGGACGGATTACCGAAGTTGGTAGCAACTGGGCAAAAGTTGTGGCAATTATTGATACTGACAGTTCTGTTGGTGCGCAGGTGACCCGTACACAGGATATTGCCATTGTAGACGGTGATATGTCGCTTGCAGACAGCGGCCGCTGCAAGCTGAGCTCCGTCACAAACGGCACCAGTCTGGTGGTCGGCGATGAAGTGGAGACTTCGGGACTGGGAGGTATTTACCCGAAAGGAATTTTGATTGGAACGGTGAGCGAAATTAAAAGCGATGCAACAGGGTATACACAGTATGCGATTATTGATACGGCAGTAGATTTTGAGAGGATTCGGGAAGTTTTGGTTATTCGGATGGCAGATGAGGAGCCAGAAGAATAAAGGGATCCTGTCGGAGAGGAGGCGGAAGATGCAGACGCAAAATATGATACGGTATGCGCTTTTGGTTGTTTTTGTTTTTTTGCTGACCGTGCTCCAGACAACCATCCTGCGGGCGGTGGAAATTTTTGGCGTCATCCCGAATCTGCTTTTTTCCGCCGTGGTTTGCTACAGCTTAACCAAAGGCGACTGGAAAGCGCTCGTCTTTGGGATTGTCTGCGGAATGATTTTGGACTTTTTCGGGGGCCGTGCGGTTGGAATGAATACCCTGCTGTGCATGTATACAGCATTGGTTTGCATTTTGCTGCATGGAGGATTGTTTAACAACAATGCATTTGTCGCTATGATATTTGTATTTCTCTTATCCATTGCATATGAATTTTTTATTTATTTTTTCAGCTTGCTGATCTGGGGGCAGACTGATATTTTGTATGCATTACTTTTTAAGATTTTGCCCGGCTCTGTTTATACGGCGCTTGTCACGCTGTTTATATATCCGTTTGCACGCGCGCTTGCAAACCAATGGGTACCGCGCCGGCACTCGCGGCGCTGATGCCAGATGTTGTCGGTATAAAAAAGCGTAAGCCGCGGTTTGGGGGAGCGTTTTAGAAATAAACAATAAGGTGTGAATTTTTTGCAAAAGAAAGGATTGCGAAATCGGTACAACATTTTATACATCCTTTTGGCGCTTTTGACGGTGCTTGTCATACAGCGTCTGTTTGTGCTACAAATTTCTGACGGGGAAAATTACCGAGAAATATCCGATAGCCGCCTGGCGAGAAATATTCCGGTAAAAGCGCCGCGGGGGGAAATTTTAGACCGATATGGCAGAGCGCTCATCACCAATCGAATCGGTTATACAATAGCAATTGCTAAAATAGATGACGACACACAAAAACTAAATGATGTGGTGCTGAACCTTGCGTCTTTGTTTGACGCAAATGAATTGCCTTATGAAGATTCTTTGCCGATTTCCAAAAAGGAGCCGTATGCATTTGAGTTTTCGGCGGATACGCAGGAGCAGTGGCAGGAAAAAGAAACGGAATTTAAAAAAAGGTTTAAGTGCTCTGAGCAGGCCACGGTGCAGGAAGTTGTAGAAACGTTAAAAGAACGGTATGCGATAACGGACACATATTCAGAAGAAGACGCAAGAAAAATTTTGGGAATCCGGTATGAAATGGAGCAGAGACAATTTTCCTCCAATAATCCATATGTGTTTGCAAAAGATGTCGATATTGGTCTGGTGACTCAGATAAAAGAGCAGAGGGACAATTATTCCTGTATCAGCGTATATCAAGAACCAATTCGGGAGTATACATGCGGGACCACTGCGGCGCACCTTTTGGGGCAGATCGGGATTATCAGCCAGACAGAGTATGAAAAACTGAAAGACCAAGGCTATGGCATGAATGATTATGTAGGGAAGCAAGGGGCAGAAAAGGCCTTTGAACAATATTTGAAGGGAACAGACGGGACAAACAGTATTGAGCGAAAAATTGAAGAAGGGAAGAGCGAAATTGTATATTCGCAGGACCCTGTTCCGGGCAATACGGTCATACTGACGATTGACCTTGACCTGCAAAAAGCGGCGGAAGAAGCACTGGAGAAGCATATTAAACGGATTGCATCTACGTCAAAATACAATAATGGGAATGATGCGGATGCCGGTGCCGCGGTGGCAATCGATTTAAACAGCGGGGAAATCCTTGCGCTTGCCTCTTATCCGTCTTATGATCCGGCAAGTTTTTATGAAAATTATAATGAAATTTTAAATTCGCCCGGAAACCCCATGTTAAACCGTGCAATCAGCGGGATTTATGAGCCGGGCTCCACTTTCAAGCTGGCTACATCTATTGCCGGACTGGAAGGGGGACATATTACGCCGACAGAAACCATAGTGACCAAAGGGCGCTATCATTATCTGGATCATGACTTTGACTGCAATATCTATCGGTCATCCGGCGGCAATCACGGAACCATTAACATCTCTCAGGCGCTGCGCGATTCGTGTAACTATTTTTTCTATGAAGTAGGCAGACGGACCGGAATAGAGGAGATAGATTATTATGCTCAGATGCTCGGCTTGGGCGAATACACAGGAATCGAATTAAGCGAAGAGGTAAAAGGGCAGCTTGCCGGACCTGAGGAGCGGGAAGCTTCGGGAAGGCAATGGTATCCCGGCGATGTTCTGCAGGCGGCAATCGGTCAGTCGGACAATTTGTTTACCCCGCTGCAAATAGCCAATTATGTTGCTACGGTGGCAAATGGCGGAACCAATTATAAAGCGCATTTATTAAAAGCGGTAAAGTCAAATACGGAACAGAAAATAATAGAAGAAGTTCAACCGGAGGTTCGGAATAAAATAGAAATTCAGCCGCAAAATCTGGAAGCTATTTTAAAAGGAATGGGAATGGTTACGGCAACCGGAGGAACGGCCAGCAGTGTATTTGCTGATTTTCCGGTAAAAACCGGTGGAAAAACAGGATCCGCCCAGGTCAGCAACGGCAGTGCAAATGGAATCTACGTAGGTTTTGCACCGTTTGATGATCCGCAGATTGCGGTAGCTGTTGTCGTGGAACACGGGGCGTCCGGTTCAGGCGTATCTCCCATTGCCAGAGATATTTTCGAGCAATATTTCTACGGGAAAGGGGAAGTTTCCGGAATTCATACACCGAAAAATGAACTGCTGCCATAAAGGAAACGGCAGAAAGGAAGGAAAAAGAATGGTTACAATTAAAGGAACAAAAGAGGGAATTCATGTTGTGCTCAGCGATGACATAACGGTTGAAGAGGCAAAAGAGGAATTAATCCAAAAATTTGAAGAGGCAAAAGCGTTTTTTAAGGGGGACAAAGTGTATATTCATTTGTCCAGCAATACCCTGTCAGAATTTGAACTGTTTTTACTGCAGGGAACCATTGAAGAGACGCTTTCTGAAAGTGAGGTTATATTTGAGGCAAAACCGCTCAGCGACAAAGTAAAGGCGGCAGCAGAAGAGCAGGCAAAAAAAGAAGCTGAACTTTATGGAATCGACGAGGGAATGACCCGGTTTTATCAGGGCACTGTCCGCGCCGGGCAGTTGGTTGATGCGCGCGGCAATCTGGTCGTGATTGGTGACGCCAATCCGGGCTCAGAACTGGTTGCCGGGGGGAATATTATCGTGATGGGCGCGGTGCGCGGCATGGTGCATGCCGGCGCAGGCGGCAACCGCGGTGCAGTGGTTGTGGCATTAAATCTTTTGCCGACGCAGATTCGGATTGCAGACATCATATCCCGCTGCCCCGATGATGAGGTGGCACGTGCGGAGTGGATTCCAGAAATTGCTTATATTAAAGACGACGCCGTTTATATTGAGCAATATTTAACAAAAAAAAGCTAAAAATGTCGGCGTTTTTTATATAGACTTAGCAAAAAAAATATGGTATCATAAAAATTAGTTAGAAGAATGGCGCAAGGAGGAAAAAAATGGCAGAGGTTATAGTAGTTACATCAGGAAAAGGCGGTGTGGGCAAAACAACGACCACTTCTAATATTGGAGCGGCGCTTGCATCGCTGGGAAAAAAGGTTATTTTAATTGACACGGATATTGGGCTTCGGAACCTGGATTTGGTTATGGGGCTTGAAAATAGAGTGGTATTTAATTTGGTTGATGTTGTAGAAGGCAACTGTAAAATTAAAAGCGCAGCGATTAAAGATAAGCGTTTTCCAGGGCTTAGCCTGCTTCCGGCAGCACAGACAAAAGACAAAGACGCTGTGAATGAAGAACAGATGAAAAAACTCTGTGACGAGCTAAGAGACAGTTATGATTACATTTTGCTTGACTGCCCGGCGGGAATTGAGCAGGGGTTTAAAAATGCAGTTGCCGGTGCTGACCGTGCGATTGTTGTAACAACGCCGGAAGTTTCCGCTGTCCGGGATGCGGACAAAATTATCGGCATGTTGAATGCTTATGGAATCACAGATCATAAATTGCTTGTAAACCGCGTGCGTGTAGATATGGTGAAACGCGGTGACATGATCACCCTAGAAGACATGATTGATATTTTAGGGATCAAGCTGATTGGCGTTGTGCCCGATGATGAGGAAATCATTATTTCTACAAACAGGGGAGAACCGGTAATTTTAAATAACAAGTCGCAGGCGGGGATTGCATATTCCAACATTGCCCATCGAATTTTAGGCGAAGAAATCCCTCTGATGGAACTCAAAGACGGCAACAGTTTTTTTGGAAAACTCAAGAAGCTGTTTTCTCGATAGGAGGGTACTATAATGATGGATTTTATCAATAAATTTTTTGCTAAGAATAAATCAAAAGATGTTGCAAAAGACAGGCTTAAGCTGGTGTTAATGGGCGACCGCGGCGTTAGTCCCGAGTTTTTAGATATGGTTAAAGGAGAAATCATGCAGGTTTTATCCAAATATATGGATATTAATGATGATGAATTAGAGTTTAAGCTGACAAAAACGGATAATGAAGACGGAACGGCAGAAGTTCCTGCTTTGATTGCAAATATTCCGATTAAAAATATGAAAGGGAATCGTGGAAAATGATGCTTTGGGGAGGTAGAGTATGGTGAATATTGCATTGATTGCACACGACAAAAAGAAAGAACTGATGGTACAGTTCTGCATTGCATACCGCGGAATTTTGGAAAAACACATGCTTTGTGCCACTGGGACGACCGGCGGATTGGTCAGCGAAGCAACGGGACTTAAGGTGCACCGTTTTCTTTCCGGACCGCAGGGAGGAGACCAGCAAATCGGCGCTCGCATTGCTTATAATGAAATTGATTTGGTTTTGTTTTTCCGCGATCCGCTGACAGCACAGCCGCATGAGCCGGATGTATCCGCGCTGTTTCGCCTTTGCGATGTACATAATGTTCCTTTGGCAACCAATGTTGCAACGGCAGAAGTGTTGGTGCGCGGCTTGGAACGCGGTGATTTGGATTGGAGAGATATTGTCAATCCCAAAAATTAATTTCAGCAGATTTTTAACCGTCCGAACTTCCGGACGGTTATTTTATTTGGCTGCATCCGGCGTAAAATGCCGTCAGGGCACAATTGACGGAAGACAGATGCACTGCTGGGAGCGGAAGATGATTTTATACATGTAACCTGTGCCCATCAGCGTGTCCTAAATGAAACATTTGCTTTATTCCAAACAGAAGCAAGATGAAATAAAAATAAAAGTTTCACTTGAAAATATGGTTTCATTGTGATAGAATAATAGAAAACGAGGATGGAGCAAAGTAAGCGCGCACAACCTAAGGGAGAGAGGGTTCTTCGTCGGCTGGGAGGGAACCCGGTTAAGGCGGCAGCTGAAATTTCACTCCGGAGTTGTGTGGCTGAAAGAACAGTAGGTCATGCCGCTTAACAGGCGTAACCTGTTTTTGAGAGCTCCGCTTTGCGGGGAATCAGGGTGGTACCGCGGATAGTATTTAGCTGTTCGTCCCTTAGGGACGAATGGCTTTTTTTGTTGCAAAACCACCGGTTTATTTCGAAAAACCGGGAAAAATAAAAATTTTATATCAACGCGGAAGCTGCAGGACTGCAATATTCCGCAGACGTTGCGGCAGATGCCGCAGGAAAGGATGTTTGAATATGAAAGAACAGCTTCTGAAAATTCAGGAAGCAGCAAAGCTGGCGCTGGAAAATGCGCACACGGCGGCAGAACTGGAAGATGCGCGCGTGCGCTTTTTAGGGAAAAAAGGAGAATTGACAGCTGTTTTGCGCGGTATGGGCAAGCTGTCAGCCGAAGAACGGCCGGTGATCGGACAAATCGCAAACGAAGTGCGCGGACAGATTGAGAACATGATTGAAACGAAAAAAGCGGCGGTTTTCATGGAAGAACGCCAGGCTAAACTGAAAGAGGAAACCATTGATGTGACCATGGCGGGCAGAAAACCGCAGATGGGGAAACGCCATCCGCTGACTACAGTTTTGGATGAGATAAAAGACATTTTCCTCGGAATGGGCTTTTCGATTGCGGAAGGACCGGAGGTTGAGCTGGATTATTATAATTTTGAGGCGCTCAATATCCCCAAGGACCATCCGGCGCGCGACACTCAGGATTCGTTTTATATCACGGACAATGTGATTTTGCGTTCGCAAACATCTTCGGTTCAGGTGCGCGTGATGGAACAGCAAAAACCACCGATCCGCGTAATTGCGCCGGGGCGTGTTTACCGCAGCGATGCAGTAGACGCAACGCACTCACCGGTGTTTCACCAGATTGAAGGACTGGTAGTGGATAAGGGGATCACGATGGCAGACCTTAAGGGGACGCTCGACACCTTTTTAAAAACGCTGTACGGACCGGAGGCAAAAATGCGTCTGCGCCCGCACCATTTCCCGTTTACAGAGCCGAGCGCAGAGGTTGACGTATCTTGTTTTGTCTGCGGCGGCAAAGGCTGCCGCGTGTGCAAGGGCGAAGGGTTTATCGAAATCCTCGGCGCCGGAATGGTACACCCAAAGGTGCTGGAGCGCTGCGGAATTGATTCCAGCGTTTACAGCGGGTTTGCATTCGGAATGGGATTGGAGCGCGTTGTAATGCGCCGGATGAATATTGATGACCTGCGGTTGTTCTACGATAATGACCTCAGGTTTTTGAAACAGTTTTAGGGGAGGAAGATTGCAATGAAAATACCCATGAGTTGGTTAAATGACTATACAGATATATCCGGGATCACGCCGGAGGAATATAACCACGCGCTGACGATGACAGGATCCAAAGTCGAAGGGATAGAGAACACAGGCGATGAAGTGCAGAAGGTTATAACGGCAAAAATCCTGTCGGTTGAGCCGCACCCAGACGCGGATAAACTGAAGATTTGCCAGGTAGATACGGGAACGGAAACCATTCAGATCGTAACCGGAGCAGACAATGTAAAACCGGGACAAATGGTTCCGGTTGCATTAGACGGCGCGATCCTTCCCGGAGGCAAAAAAATAAAAAAAGGAAAACTGCGCGGGGCGGAGTCCAACGGCATGATGTGCTCCTATGAAGAAATCGGAATGACGAAAGAAGATTTCCCGGATGCTGAATATGGGATTTTGATTTTAGATGAAAATTTGCCTTTGGGAAAAGACATCCGCGAAGTGTTTGGTCTGAATGAAAATATTGTAGAATTTGAAATTACATCAAACCGTCCGGATTGCCTGAGTGTGATTGGGCTGGCAAGAGAGACGGCAGTAACTTTTGGGCGTCCGTTTGCCGTAAAAGCACCGACCGTAAAAGGTAGCGGCGGGGACATTAATGACTATGTTTCCATTCATGTGCAGGATCCGCAAATCTGCCGTCGATACAGCGCCAAGGTTGTAAAAAATGTGAAAATCGGACCTTCGCCGAAATGGATGGCAGACCGGCTGCGCGCGTGCGGTATGCGTTCAATTAATAATCTTGTTGATATAACAAACTATGTGCAGCTGGAGTATGGGCAGCCCATGCACGCGTTTGACTTAAATTTCTTGGAGGGCAGTCAAATCAATGTGCGCCGTGCGACAGACGGCGAAGAAATGGTAACGTTAGACGGGGAAAAGCGGCTGCTTGACAGCTCTATGCTGGTGATTTGTGACGGGAAAAAACCAGTTGCAATTGCCGGCGTGATGGGCGGCGAAAACTCGGAAGTGAAAGAGGACACGCATGCCATTTTGTTTGAGTCAGCTAACTTTTTAGGCACCAGCGTTCGTAAAACGGCGCAGAAATTGGGCCTCAGAACCGAAAGCTCTGCGCGCTATGAAAAAGGGCTTGACCCAAATAATACAGAACCGGCGCTGTTGCGCGCTTGTGAACTGGTAGAAGAGCTGGGCTGCGGCGAAGTAGTTGACGGCTGGATTGACATCAATCATGCGGATGATAAGCCAAACCGGATTGCGTTTGATCCGGATGCGATTAACCGTTTTTTGGGCTGCGAGATCAGCCGCGGGGAAATGGTCAGCGCTTTGACTGCACTTGGATTTACCATTAGCGGTGCAGAGGCAATCGTACCTTCGTTCCGAGCCGATGTAGAAGGTTTTGCCGATTTGTCAGAAGAAGTGGTTCGGATTTACGGATATGATAAAATTCCATCGACACTCATGCGCAGTGAAACGGTTTCTGCCGTGAAAACGCGCCCGCAGAAGATAGAGGATCAGATTAAAAACCTTTTGACCGCATGCGGTATGTATGAGATTATCACGTACAGCTTTACCAATCCGAACATTTTCGATAAACTGTGTATTCCGCAGGACAGCAGTCTTCGCAGGGTTGTAAAAATTTCAAACCCGCTGGGAGAAGAAAACTCGATTATGCGCACAACGTCGCTGGCTTCTATGATGGAGACGCTGGCAAGAAACGCAAACTTTAAGGCGGCAAATGCAAGGCTGTTTGAATTGGCTAAAATTTATCTGCCCGTAGATGGTGAGCCTCTTCCGAGCGAGGAGCAGGAAGTGACGCTCGGCATGTTTGGCGGCTGCGATTTTTATGACTTAAAGGGCGTTTTAGAGGCGCTGCTAGATGGGTTGAATGTGAAGAAATACCGTTTTCTGCCGCTTACGGATGCAGCGACCTTCCATCCGGGACGTGCTGCCGTTTTGATGATCGGCGGAGAAAAAGCAGGCGTGCTGGGACAGATCCATCCGCAGGTTTGCGACAATTACGGAATGGATGGCGAAGTTTATGCGGCGCAGATTCATTTTGGAGCGCTGGTCGCCGGTGCGGCGGAGGAAAAACAGTATAAGCCGCTGCCCAAATATCCGGCTGTGGTGCGCGACCTTGCATTGCTGGCGGATGAAAGCGTATTGGCGGCGGATGTTGAAGAAATTATAAAAAAGACGGCGAAAAACCTATTTGCTGGGCTTTCGCTGTTTGATGTGTATCAAGGCAAGCAGGTTCCGGCGGGCAAAAAGTCAATGGCATATTCTTTGACCCTGCAGTCAGAGGAAAAAACGCTGACGGATGAGGATACCAATCAAACGGTTGCAGAAATTTTAAATGCGTTGAAAAAGAAACTGAACATCGAATTGCGCTAGGAAAAACGAGCTGGAAAAATATCCATGCATACATCTTGCGTAAGAGTGTTGTTTGTGGATTCGGGAGGAAATATGGAACGTGTAGTCATTACGCCAGGAAAGCTTTCCGGTCATCTGGTTGTGCCGCCGTCTAAGAGCGCGGCGCACAGGCTGTTGATTTGCGCGGCGCTTGCGTATGGGGAAAGCCGGATTGAGAATGTGGATCTATCGGAGGATATTTCAGCTACAGTTTCTGCCATGCGTGCGCTCGGCAGCCAAATGGAGAGAAGCGGCAATGGCTTTGTGTGTGCGCGGGGTGTAGAAAAAGCACATCATGAAAATACAGAAATTGACTGCTGCGAATCTGGTTCGACCTTGCGCTTTTTGATCCCAATTGCGCTGGCGCAGGGCGGTTCTTTTCGGTTTACGGGCAGAGGCAGGCTGCTGTCTCGCCCGCTTGAGCCGTATTTTACAATCTGCAAAAGAGATGGCATTTGTTATCACGCAGACAAGGACGCAATTTTGCTGGAAGGCCGCCTGCGCGGCGGCGAGTATTCCCTTTGCGGCAATGTCAGTTCGCAGTTTATCTCCGGACTTCTGTTTGCCTTGCCTATGCTGGAGAAAGACAGCGTGATTCGCATCACAACACCGCTGGAATCGGTCGGCTATGTTGATATGACACTTTCTGCACTGGAGCATTTTGGAATTGTGGTGCAAAAACAGAATGACCGGACGTTTTTTATTCCCGGCGGGCAAAAGTATCAGCCGCAATGTGCGGCGGTGGAAGGCGACTATTCCCAGGCGGCATTTTTCCTGGTTGCCAACGCCTTGGGAAGCCGTGTAGAGCTTGAGGGATTGGATCCGCAATCGGTGCAGGGGGACAAAGAAATTATTTCTATTCTTGAAAAAATGGGATCTTTCCTTTGTGCGGCGGAAATTGACGTGAGCCAAATTCCGGATTTGGTGCCGATTTTGGCAGTTTTGGCAACGCAGGCAGAGGGAGTGACGCGCCTGTATCATGCGAAGCGGCTGCGCATGAAGGAAAGCGACCGTCTGCAAACGACGGCGCAGGAACTCAGCCGGCTGGGAGCGGACATCACCGAGCTTGACGATGAATTGGTGATCCGCGGCAGAACGCCGCTTTGCGGTGCGGTCTGCGATGCGCACAATGATCACAGAATCGCCATGGCACTGGCGATTGCGGCAACTGTTGCAGACGGCGAGGTGACGGTTTTGGGATCGGAATGTGTGAAAAAATCATATGGGAATTTTTGGAGAGATTATCAGTCGTTAGGGGGTGTGCTTCGTGGCTGATTCGTTTGGCAAATTATTTCGGGTGACGCTGTTCGGCGAATCCCATTCTGCGGCAATCGGCGTGGTATTAGATGGTGTTCCTGCCGGGCTGGAGCTGGATTTAGAAGAGATTAGCCGTGAAATGCGGCGGCGCGCGCCGGGGCAAAACTCCTTGTCCACGCCGCGCAAGGAGGCGGATCTTCCGCTGATTCAGAGCGGTTTTTTTGAGGGAAAAACGACCGGTACGCCGCTTTGCGCTCTGATTCAGAATACAAACACCCGTTCCGGCGATTATGAGCCCGATTTGCTTCGCCCGGCGCACGCGGACTTTACCGGAAAAATCCGGTATAACGGCTGGAATGACTACCGCGGCGGAGGGCATTTTTCCGGACGTTTGACCGCTCCGCTGGTGTTTGCAGGCGCGGTGGCAAAGCAGTTTTTAAAACGGGAGGGTGTTACCATTGCTGCTCATTTAGCCAGCGTGGGAAACGTGAAAGACCAAAGATTTGACCCGTGTTTGGTGCCGTGTGAACTTGCTGAACAGATCGCCGGCAGGGAGCTTCCGGTGCTGGACGAGTCGGTGATTGCAGCGATGAAAGAGGAAATTTTAGCGGCAAAAAGCGCCGGAGATTCTGTTGGCGGCACGGTGGAGTGCGCGGTGCTGGGCGCAGCAGCAGGGCTTGGCTCACCGTTTTTTGAGTCGGCAGAGAGCCGCCTTTCGGCAATGCTGTTTTCCGTTCCGGCGGTAAAGGGCGTGGAGTTTGGCGCAGGTTTTGCAATCTCAGAAATGCGCGGCACGCAGGCAAACGACAGTTTTTATTTAGACGGTGCGCGGATCCGTACCCGGACGAATCATAATGGCGGCATCAACGGCGGTATTACCAACGGTATGCCGATCCTTTTTCGCGTGGCAATTAAGCCCACGCCGTCGATTGCAGCGTTGCAGGATACTGTGAATATCCGCACGCAGGCAGAATGTCAGATCCGCGTCCGCGGCAGGCACGACCCCTGCATTGCGCACCGCGCTGTTTGCGTGATAGAAGCGGCGGCGGCTGTGGTAATGGCGGATCTGGTATTGGAGGCAAGAACGTATGGCAGATGAGAAAAAAACCAAATTAGACGAACTGCGCGAGAAAATCAACCAAACAGACTGGGAATTGGTAAAATTGTTTGAAAAGCGCATGGATCTTTGCCGTGCTGTGGGAGAATATAAACGGGCAAACGGGCTACCGGTTTTAAATCAGGCGCGGGAGAATGAAGTGATAAAGACGCGGCAAAGCTGGCTGGAAAACCCGGATTATGCCGAGTCGGCAGAAGAATTGTTTACGTGTGTCATGGGGCTTTCCCGAAAATTGCAGCACCAACGGGTTTACGCGCGCAAACTAGAGTGTGCTGAGCCGGTTGCGCATCCGCGTGTGGTATACTGCGGCGTGCCCGGCTGTTATGCAGAAGAAGCGGCGAAAAAGTATTTTGATCATCAGCAGGATATGCTGTCTTGTGAGTCGTTTGCAGAGGTTTTTGAAATTCTGCGCCGGGGGCAAGCGGACTATGGTGTTGTCCCGGTGGAAAATACGTCTACCGGAGCGATTGACGACGTGCTGGACCTTTTGGCGGGAGGCGGGCTTTTTATCGTTGGGCAAACGGTTTTGGAAATTAATCATTGCCTTTTGGGGGCTTGCGGCGCAAAAATTTCGGATATTCGCGAGGTGTATTCCCATCCGCAGGGACTGGCGCAAAGCAAGGAGTATTTAGATACTTTAACACAGGCAAAAAAAATCCCTTATTACAATACGGCTGCGGCGGCAAAGCTGGTCAGCGAGACAAAAGACAAAACCAAGGCGGCTGTGGCGAGCGAATATGCCGCAGACCTTTACTCTCTGGAGGTTTTAGCGCGAGGCATTAACCGCAGGGAAAATAACCACACGAGGTTTGCCGTGATTGGGCGCGCGCTGGAGATTCCGAAAGATGCAGATACGGTGAGCATTGCATTCACGCTTCCGCACAAAAGCGGGACGCTGAAGCGGGTGCTTTCAGAATTTGCCCAGGCAAGGTTGAATCTTTTGCACATTGAGTCGCGCCCGCTGGCGGATAAAAATTTTGAATATTTGTTTTTCATTGACTTCAGCGGCAACCTCAAAAATCCAGAGGTGCTGGACGCGTTGGAAAAGGTAAGGGATGAGTGTCTGACACTGCTGGTTTTGGGTAATTTTAAAGAAAAATTAAACTAAGGGAGGAAAATGCGTGAGACGGCGGAAAAACATTGTGCTGATTGGAATGACCGGATGCGGCAAAACCACGGTTGGTCTTGCGCTTTCCTACCGGCTGAAAATGCCGTTTATTGACATGGATGCATGGATTGAGAAAACTGCCGGAAAACCCATCCCGCAGATTTTTGCAGAGGATGGAGAAGAGGCGTTTCGTCAGTTGGAAACACAGATGTCAAAGCGGATGAGCCGCGAGCACGGAACGATTGTTTCCACCGGCGGAGGGGTTATCATGCGTCCAGAGAATATGAAGTATTTAAAGCGGCATGCGGTTGTGGTGTACATTAACCGGAGCGTGGAAGATATTATGAAAAAATTGCGGCTGGAAAAACGGCCGATGCTCAAAGGCAAGACCGAAACGCTGTACCCAATGTATGAAAAGCGCCACCCGCTCTATTTAAAATATGCGGATGTAGAAGTAAAAAACCAGTGTAATTTCCGCGAGGGCGTTGAAAATGTCTATCAGGCTGTGAAAGACCGGATATAACCTCGCTGAGATACAAACCGCTTCGCAAATTTAAAACGGTGTAGCAATTGCACTGCAATTTTTTATAAGATCATTTGTATATTCACCGTAGGGTGCGGCCCCTGGAGAGTCTGCCCCGTGGGGCACGCACCGCTAATTTTGCGCGGTATTGTGTGAAGAATACCGGATGTGCAATGAAAACGGGACGTGCCTTATGGAGTGGGCTTTCGGGGCGTCTTTTTTTGTGATGTCTGCGCGCCTTTTGCGGGACGTCGTGGCGCCGTCCCCTACAAACGGGTTTGTTTGGGTTATGTTCATTTTTTGAAATAGCGCTGTCCCCTACGGAAAAGCCGTTTGATGGTGCCGATGGAGTAGGAAGACACATAAAATCAAAATATAAAAAACGGGTAAGTCCCAAAAGGGACTTGCCCGTTTATTCATTTTCAAAAATTATAGCAGTTCTTTGCGCAGTGTTTCTCCGGATTTCGCAGACAGTAAAGCCGGTGCAACATCTAGCACAGATTTTGCTCCGCAGTCACCGTTTTTGTTCATGCGGTAAGCTGCCCGCGCATAAGCGACCAAAACGCTGGAAGTAAACTGCGGATTCGAGCCGAGATTCAGCGCATATTCAATAATCTGCGGTGTTTCTCCGTTTGCGCCCGTTCTCCCGCTGCGGATCACAAATCCGCCGTGCGGCATCGCACTGTGGTCGCGGCGCAGTTCTTCTTCTGTAATAAAATGTACCGTTGTATCATAATCGGAAAAATAGTTTGGCATGGTTTTAATATCATGCTCAATTTGTGCTTTGTCTGCGCCTTCTTCTGCAACGACATAACATTCGCGGGTATGTTTTTCACGCGTAGTGAGCGCAGGATTGGTCCCTTTTCGCACTTCTTCAATTGCAGACGGCACAGGAACCGTATACTGAATGGCATTTTTCACGCCTTTTACGCGCCGGATTGCATCTGAATGCCCTTGGCTGACACCTTTTCCCCAAAACGTGTAGGTGTTGCCGTCCGGCAGGACACAATCTGCATAAGCACGGCTTAATGAAAAGAGTCCCGGATCCCATCCAACAGAAATAATGCTTGTTTTCCCGGCTGCTTTTGCTGCCTTATCAACTGCGGCAAAATATTCCGGAATTTTTGCGTGGGTATCAAAACTGTCAATCGTGTTAAACAGAGAAGCAAATTCCGGTCCCTGCACCGGCAGGTCTGTCGCGCTGCCGCCGCAAAGGATCAGCACATCAATCTCATCTTTTTTTGTTTTAGCATCATTTGTGCTGTAAACAGGAATACCGCTTGCCGGCTTAACCGTTTTAGGGTCGCGCCGTGTAAACAAAGCGACGAGTTCCATATCCGGATTTTGAGCGATGGCCATTTCAACACCGCGTCCCAAATTTCCGTACCCGGCGATTCCAATTCTAATTTTATCCATAAAAAAACCTCCCATGTTAAAGCTTAATGTACTCACTAGGAAATAACCAAGATTCTGCAATTATATTTTGTAAAAAAAACAATAAATATCAAAGATATTATATCATAAAGTTTAAAAAGTTGTAAATAAGGCAAAAGATGATTTTTTAATAAAGCAGATTGTAATTTGAAAATAAAGGCCATAAACTGGTTTCGTTCAAAATAAGATAATTTTAAAATAGTGTTATAATGCAAAAATATCATTTGGATAGATTTTCTTACACAGCACAAAATATAACAGTAACTTTTATACCCTAAAAAACATGAAATCAGCGGTGCGCCTGGGAGCCGCACCCTACAAAGGGAGTACGGAGTTATCAAGTAGCACAAAACCAAATCGCACGTACCGATGAAATCAATTGTGTACAATCAAACGGGTTGCCATAGAGGACGGCGCTACGTTGTTCCCGTAAAAGCTGCTAAGGTTTGGATCGCAAAAGAAAAAGCCGCGGTATAATCATTTCGGCATAATGCTTCATTTTGAGCGCGCGAAAGCGACATTTTGCAGGGGCGTACTAAAAAAATTTGCTGTAATGAAAAATCCTGCTTGACATTAGAGAAATTATGTTTTAAAATAAAAGCAGATAACATATACCCCACGGGGGTGGTGTGTGAGGTGATAATATGAAAGAAAAATATAAAGTGACCGGAATGACATGCAGTGCGTGCAGCGCGCATGTGGAAAAGGCGGTGAGGGCACTAGACGGCGTGCAGGACGTTTCGGTCAGCTTGCTTACCAATTCCATGCAGGTAGAGTTTGATGAGGGAAAAGCGAATCCAGAAGCGGTGATTCAGGCGGTGGAAAAAGCCGGCTACGGTGCAGCACCAGCCGAAAAAAAGGCAGAGCCGGTTCCCTCAAAATCTGCGGCCGCACAAAAGGATGAGCAAAAAGAGACAAAGATTCGGATACTCCTTTCCCTTGCTTTTTTAATTCCGCTGATGTATTTATCCATGGGGCATATGGTTGGTCTGCCCCTGCCTGGGTTTCTCAGCGGAGCAGAGAACGCGGTTTCGTTTTTAATGACGCAGTTTTTACTTTCGCTTCCGGTTGTTTTTGTAAACCGTAAGTTTTTTTCCGTCGGTTTTCGAAGCCTTTTTCGCGGCGCGCCCAATATGGATTCGCTGATTGCGGTTGGCTCCGGTGCAGCGCTTGCCTATGGCATTGCGGCGATCTATGCGGCTGGGTATGGGCTGGGGCATGGCGATATGGCGCTTGCACATCGTTTTATGATGGAAGTGTATTTTGAATCTGCCGTTATGATTTTGACTCTGGTGACGGTAGGAAAATATATGGAAGCGCGTTCTGCCGGGAAAACGTCAGAAGCAATTACCAAATTAATGGAGCTTGCCCCTCCAAAAGCGTTTGTCATTCGTGATGGTGAAGAAATAGAGGTACCGTTAGAAGAAGTGGCAGAAGGCGACATTTTGTCCGTAAAACCGGGCGGCAAAATTCCTGTGGATGGAGTTATTTTGGATGGACACGCCGTTGTGGATGAATCCGCGCTGACTGGGGAGAGCATTCCGATCGAGAAGCAGGCGGGCGACGCGGTGACAGGGGCGACGGTGAACCAATCCGGCGCGTTTACCATGCGTGCGCAAAAGGTTGGGGAAGATACAGCTCTCGCGCAGATTATCCGGCTGGTGGAGGAAGCCTCCGCTTCCAAAGCGCCGGTGGCAAAACTGGCAGACCGAATTAGCGGCGTTTTTGTTCCAATTGTAATTGGGATTGCGGCTGTGACGTTTTTGGCTTGGCTGATTTTGGGTCAGAATGTATCCTTTGCGCTGGCAAATGCCATTTCGGTGCTTGTAATTTCCTGCCCCTGTGCGCTTGGGCTTGCAACGCCCACCGCCGTGATGGTCGGCATGGGCAAAGGCGCAGAAAACGGGATTTTATTTAAAAATGCACAGAGCCTGCAAATGGTTCGGGAAATGGATACGGTTGTGCTGGACAAAACCGGAACGGTGACAGAGGGCAGGCCGCGTGTGACGGATGTTGTGGCGGATGGCTGCACGGAAGAAGAACTTTTGACGCTTGCCGGAGCGGTGGAGCAAAAATCGGAGCACCCTCTGGCGCGTGCGGTTTTAGAGGAATGCCAAAAAAGGGGGATTTCTCTTTTGGCATGTTCTGATTTTTACAATGAACCGGGGTATGGTATCTTTGGTACCGTAGAGGGAAAATCGGTACTGGCAGGGAATGCGGCATGGCTGCGGCAGCATGAGGTTTCGCTTGGAAGCTTGGAAGGAAAAGCGTCCCGACTGGCAGAGGATGGAAAAACGCCGCTGTATTTCAGCCGAGAAGGCATGGCAATCGGCGTGATCGCCGTTGCGGATACGGTGCGAAAAACCAGCATCGGAGCCATCCGCAGGTTGCAGGAAATGGGCATGGAAGTGATCATGCTTACAGGCGATAATCGCCGCACAGCAGAAGCGATCCGGCGCCAGACGGGAATCAGCCGGGTTGTGTCAGAGGTTCTGCCGCAGGACAAAGAAAAGGAAATCCGCTCGCTGCAATCGGCTGGGAAAAAAGTTGCCATGATCGGCGACGGAATTAATGATGCACCGGCGCTGACCCGCGCGGACATTGGGTTTGCCATTGGCGCCGGGACGGATATTGCGATCGAGTCGGCAGACGTCGTTTTGATGAAAGATGATTTGTCCGACGCGGTAACGGCGATCGAACTGAGCCGGGCAACCATGCGTAATATTAAGGAAAATCTGTTTTGGGCATTTTTCTATAACTGCATTGGGATTCCGCTTGCGGCAGGCGTTTTTTATCCGCTGTTTGGGCTCAGGCTCAGCCCGATGATCGGAGCGGCGGCGATGAGCCTCAGTTCTGTCTGCGTGGTGTCAAACGCCCTGCGGCTGAAATTTTTCCGCCCGAAGCAAGATTCGGGCGAATATAGGAAACAGTCCATCGAATATAATCATACAATAGGAGGAGAAACGAAAATGGAAAAGAAAATCATGATTGAAGGAATGGCATGCGGGCATTGCACAAATAGAGTAGAACAGGCGCTTAATTCGATTCGCGGCGTGCATGCGAGCGTGTCGCTGGAGGACAAGTGCGCGACGGTTGTGCTTGAGCACGCGGTGACGGATGAAGAACTTCAAAAAGCGGTCACAGACGCAGGCTACAGCGTGATCTCCATTTCGTAAGAGGTGGTCTTGATGAAAGCAGATAAAAAAACAATCAGCCGGCTTTTAAAAACCGCCCGGGGGCAGATTGACGGGATTTTAAAAATGATGGAAGAGGATCAGTACTGCATGGACATTTCCTGTCAGGTCATGGCGGCAGAGGCAATCTTAAAGAAAGCAAATAAAGAAATTATCCAAGCGCATATGCAAAGCTGTGTGCGTGAGGCGTTTCTTTCTGGAAATCCGCAGGAAGCGGAGAAGAAAATAGAAGAATTGACAAAAATCATTGGCAAACTGTGAGAAGGGAGATTTATGCTATGAAAAATTTTCGGAAAATTTCGCCGGAGGAAATCGGTAAAACGCCGTTTGAATGGATCGGAGAAGACTGGATGCTGGTTTGTGCGCAGAAGCCGGACGGCAGTGTGAACGCTATGACGGCGTCCTGGGGCGGCATGGGCGTGATGTGGGGGAAAAATGTAGCGTTTGTTGTCATCCGCCCGCAGCGCTATACCAAAGAGTTTATTGACAGCGCCCAAACGTTTTCGCTGACTTTTTTTGCGCCGCAGTATAAACAAGAACTGGGCTATCTGGGAAAAGTGTCCGGCAGGGATGAAGATAAAATTGCAAAAAGCGGCTTGCGCGTAGCGCATAGCGGAGAAACGCCGTATTTTGAAGAAGGAAAGATGGTCATGCTGTGCAAAAAGCTGTATGCGCAGCCGATGGAAAAAGATTGTTTTCTTTCGGCGGACATTCCGGAAAAATGGTATGCCGCCGGAGATTATCACACGCTTTATGTTGCAGAAATCACGTCTGTGCTGGCTGAATAAGCGCAGCATAAACCGGTTGTAATAGAAACGGCTGATATTCCGAAGAAGATCGGAATATCAGCCATTTTTTGAGGGAGATTATTTTTTTCCAAAATAGATTTTAGTATATTGTTCGGCGCAGTATTTTGCAATGCGGATATATCCTTCTTCCAGCAAATGAACGCCGTCGGGAGTGTATAAATTTGCATGATCTTTGATCAAAGAATAGAAATCAAACACAATTAAACCTTTTTCCTGGGCGATTTTTTTTGCAATTTCATTTCGCTCGATCACAGTTTGGTTTCTTACGTCAAATTCATTTAAGTTCTCTTTGCTTCGCACCGGCGTCGTTAAAGCGACAATCAGCGGAACGCTTTTGCATTGATTTTCTATAAAATCAATGGCTTTTCTGTAATATTTTTCATAGTCATCGTTTTTAAGATGCCATCCGTGCAGACCGTTGTTGATTTGAATGAGATCGGTTCTAGCTTGCTGAGCGAGGACATTTTCTAAGGTTTTAAGAAAATAGCGGTTATCCAGCGCCTTAGAGGTTCCAAAGACGTCGGCGTACATCCTGCCGTTTAATTCTTTGTTTATAAGCTGACGATAGCCGCAGGAGATAGAATCTCCCACAATTAACACTCGAGGCGGTTTAGAATCGTCGGCATGCTCCCACCAAATATTATCCCATTCATAGGTTTCCAGAGGATGATCGGTTAATGTTTCTTGGTATGTAAATGATTCCATAAAAATTCCTTCTTTCGCATATTTTTCTTTGTAATATATTCTGCAAAAAAAGTTTTTTTCCTTTTTATTTTATTTAATTTCTTGCTGCCTCTGCCATTGCATAAATGTTTTCCAAAGGAACGTCCGGCAAGATACTCTTTATATTCCTCCATGATATTGTTTTGGAGATACTCCAAATTTATTTTTAAATGCCTTTCCAAATGATTTTGCATCGGCATAGCCGATAGATTTTGCAATGGCAGAAATCTTCATATTTGAGCTTAAAAGCTTTTGTGATTCCTTAAGCCGCATATTCATTAAATACTGGTGAGGCGTTATGCCTAATTCTTTTTTAAACAGGCGTATAAAATATTCCGGATGGTAGCCTGCCAGTTTGCTAAGCTGAGAAAGAGAAATATTTTGGCTTAAGTGGTTAGCGATATAATCTGTTGCAGTTTTAATGTCGGAAGCAGGTTCCTGCAAGAGATGGTTTTGGGATAAATAGATGCGAAACAGTTCACACAAAGCGCTTAATGACTGCACATGATTGTTTTTTATATCCATTTGAAATAATTCAAATAGCTTTTGAATATAGCAGTTATTGCTTAAATCAATTTCTGATACCTTATGGAGCACTAAAGGATAAAAATCTACGTGTAAATACATGCAGTTGAGAGGCTTTTGCGGATTGTGGCATATTTCATACGGCTTTGAGGTGGGGAAAATATAAAGATGGCAAGATTTTAGCGGAAATTGCGTGCAATCATCACGATACCATGCCTCGCCGCCAAATACCTGGTATATTCTGCTAAATGGCGCCGGATGCATTTCTATGACATGCCAATTTGGCGGAGTAATGCAAGTCCCATAAATTAAAAGCATATTACTTTCCCCTCCTTGATTTTTTTCTATACTTTATCACAAAAAATTTTAAAAGTCAATTTTGGAGTATTTATTATATGTTTTTGTGGTTTACAATAACAGATGTTTTGCTATAATGAAATTACCAAAACGAGAAAGGTTGGGAGGCCGATGAATTTAACACAAAAAGAAATCCAAACTTTAAGAGAATTAGCAAAACAGTATATGGAGATTGCGTGTTTGCCGGTGCATAAAGAAAAAATTAAACTGTGGAAAGCATTAAACAGGGGAGATATGCAGCGCCCAATGGTTGTAATTGATCAGATCCCGTGGCACGAACTAAATGCCGGCGGCGAGTTAACTTGTGTATGCAGGGATCCGTTTTGGAAAAGTATTGAAAGCCAATGGAGAATGGATTTATACAAGTGGAAACATTTTGCAGTAGATATGGTCCTAGATCCATTTATTATGATTCCTAAAGTCATTTCGGATATGGGGTATGGCATTCAAATTTCGGAAAACATCTTGAAAACGGATGAAAACAATTCGGTTGTATCCCATTCCTATAAGAATCAAATTCAAACAGAAGAAGATATTGAAAAAATTAAAGATATGGTAATTCAGTATGATGAAGCAGCAAGTATGGAGAGGCTAAACGAAGCAGAATTTATTTTCGAAGGAATTGCTCCTGTGCAGTTAAATGGAGGCATGGGACTGCATTTAGGGCTATGGGACCATTTGTCTTTTTGGATGGGGCTTGAAGCTATTTTTTATGATTTTGTTGACCGTCCGGAATTTATACACAAAGTGTTAAGACGTATAACAGATGCAACAATAGCAGGAATTAAGCAAATCAACGATCAGAATATTCACGATAATTTTGCAAACACCTGCCATTGCTCATATATTTTTACTGATGAGCTGCATCCAGATACGGGTGTTTGTAATAATTTTAAAACAAGCGGCGGCTGGGGATTTAGCATGGCGCAGCTGATGACGTCGACCTCGCCGGAGTGCACAAAAGAATTTGAGGTTCCGTATATCAACCAATTGGCTGAGCACTATGGAATGATCTATTATGGCTGCTGTGAACGGCTGGATGATCGGCTCGATATTGTAAAACAAATAAAAAATGTAAAAAAAATTTCCTGCAGCCCGTGGAGCAATAAAAGAAATTTTGCAGAGCAAATCGGCAGTAAAATCATTATGTCGAACAAGCCGAATCCGGCATTTTTGGGCAATTCTTCATTTGACGAAGAAATTGTCAGAAAGGACCTTTTGGAAACCTGCCGCATTGCAAAAGAAAACCATGTGAATGTTGAGTTGATTTTAAAAGATATATCTACCGTAAAATATGACCCTAAAAGGCTTGACCGATGGGCGCAAATTGCGATGGAGGTTGTTTCTGATTTTGAATAATATAGCATTTGAAAATGAAACAATTTTGATAGGAGACAAACCTTTCGCTGTGCGCAGAAATCATTTTTATGACGCAAAACTGTTAAAATAATAATTAAAGCCCAAATGTCTGGAGTTTGTTGGCCTGATGAAGGATGAATCTGCCGGGACGCAGGAAATAAAAGAAGTATTTCGTATGAAAAAGGATTAATGCGGTTTTTGCATATGCGAAAGAAAAATGCAGAGGAATCCAAAAACGAGAGCAGAAAAACCATCGGGGTTTGTTGTGAAACTGTGAAAAGAAAAAATATTTTTTGTGCAAAGCAGACAAAAACATAGAAAGTCATTTTGCGCTACTTGACATTTTAAAGTAATTATAATAAACTGATTACAATAATTCTGGGTGGGGTGCAGTATGGCTACGATGAAAGAGATTGCAAAAAAAGTCGGCGTGTCGACTGCGGCAGTATCCTATGCAATCAATAATAAACCCGGAGTGAATGAAGAAACAAAGCAGAAAATTTTGAATGCGGTAAATGAGCTGGGTTATACGCCAAACTCAATTGCGCGCAGTTTGAAAACAAAACGGACCGACATTATCGGGATCGTTGTGCCAAATATTTCGAGTATTTATACTTCGAAATTTTTAGAGTATTTAGAACATGCGGCGAAACAGTCCGGAATGTATGTGCTGATCGGCTGTACGGACGGCAAAATTGCCAATGAAAAAAAAGTAATTAAAAGCTTTATAGAAAAAAATATTGACGGGATCATTTTATGTCCCGGCAATGGTTATAAAGAGGCGTCTTATCAATTTTTTAAACAGGAAGCGCTGGAATCTTCGGTTCCGTTTGTCGTTTTTGGGCTGAATATAGGAAATGACATCAGCTCTGTTTCCGTTGATTTAAAAAAAGCGCAATATCAGTTAACAAAAAGTGTGTTAAAAAAGCAGATTACGGATATTGTTTTTTTTGGCGGCAATAAAAAATATTGCTATTCTCAGTTTAAATTTTTAGGATACCAGCAGGCGATGGAGCAGGCGGGCTTATCTGCACAGTTTTATAAAAGCGGCAATTTGTATATTTTTGAAGAAGGGTATCATGCTGCGCTGGAATATCTGCGCACTCACAAAAAGCCGCAATGCATTATGGCAGTAAATGATATTGTCGCTTGCGGCGCTTTGAAAGCTTTGCGCGAACTGCAACTGAGCGATATTATGGTAACAGGATTTGACGGGATTAAGGTAGAAGGATTGACGGATGACGCTATGCCTACGGTTGTTGTGCCTCTTGAGGAAATGGCGCAGAAGGTGATTGATATTTTAAACAGCAGGCAATTAAAGATTTGCGAGGTATCGCCTAAAATCCGATGCAGCTAAAATTTGATATAAGTTTTATTTATTTTTTTATAAACTTAAACGATTAAGGAGGAGCGAAATGAAAGCAGGATTTGTAAAAAAAGGGTTTCAATTTCAGGTAAAAGACGTGCCTCTTCGCGCGATTGAAGAAAACGAAGTGTTGGTTTCTGTCAAGACGTGCAGTCTCTGCGGGCACGATTTAATACTGGCAGGGTATGCTGCGGAAGATTTCATTCAGTTTGGGCATGAGGTTGCCGGTGTGGTAGAAGCTGTGGGCAGACTGGTCAAAAATGTGGCAGTGGGCGATAAGGTCGTGTTAGAAAGCGGCACATTTGACCGTTTTTCTGATGCTTGCCGCAACGGGCATCCGGAGCTAGACAACAAAGGCCCAAATTTTTGGGAGCGTCCGGGAGAAACGATGGGTTTTGCGGAAAAAATTATTGTTCCGATGGAAACCTGCGTAAAATTTAATGATCTTTCGTTCTTAGCGGCATGTAATATTGAGCCGATGGGCGTGGCGCTTGATTTGGTAAAAGCAGGAGATATCCGGCTGGGCGACCGCGTGTTGGTGATGGGTCTTGGACCAATTGGCTTAATGGCAGCTCGTTTGGCTCGGCTGAGCGGCGCAATTAAGGTGTATGCAACCGAAATGCCGGACTGCGAAGCAAAAATTAAATTAGCGAAAGAATGGGGCGTGGACGAAGTCTTTGCGCCGGATAATATCCCGGTTCGCGTAAATAAAGTGCTGGTAACGGCGCCTCCGGTTGTCATTAATCAAGGGATTGATGTGTGTGAAGTCGGCGGCACGGTTTCCTTCTTAGGCATCGCTTATGGCGAAGCAGGAGTGATTCCTCTTGATACAACAAAAATTCACTTTGACAAAATTAAGGTCATTCCATCTCATGCAAGCCCGGCGCTGCATTTCCCGGAATGCATCAGCCTGGCAGAAGCCGGCATGATCAATTTGGAGCAAGTGGTGACGCATCCGTTCAAAATAGACGACATGCAGGAAAAAATTGTAGAATTTAAACAAGACAAAAAGAATGGGATTAAGGCGGTGATGGTCAATGATTAAGTATGGTATTATTGGGTGCGGCAATATTTCGCGTTTTCATTTTCATGGCATTGAAAAAGCGGGCGCAAAGGTTACATACATTGCAGATATTAACGAAGCTGCAGCAAAACCGTGGATCGAAAAAACAGGCGCGCGCTATACCAAAGACTATAAAGAACTGGTAGACAGCGACGAAGTGGATGTTGTTTCGATTTTAACCAATACAAAATTCCACAAAGAAATGGCGCTGTATGCGATCGCAAAAGGAAAAGCAGTTGTCTGCGAAAAGACGATGGCAAATAACGGGGAGGAAGCGTGGGAAATTGCACAACAAGTGCAAAAAGCCGGAACGCTGTTTTTTACCACCTATATGAAACGCTTTTTCCCGGCGGTGGTCAAAGGAAAAGAACTGTATTCCAAGCTGGGCAGAGTGATTTCGGCTCAGGTCAGAAGCTATCAGTCATGGGGCGATTTCTTTACCGCGCCGGATATGGGATGGGCAGAAGGCGTTACTAAAAGCTTCGGCGGCGCAATTTTAAAATGCGCAGGTTCGCATATGCTGGATATGACGATGAACTTTTTGGGCAAACCGCAGAGCGTGTACGCGAACATCGATTATTTCCCGCAGACGGATTTTGACCGCCGTGTGACTGCCGTGATGCGTTTTGCGGATAATATCGCGGCAACGTTTGAAACGATTCCGCACCCGCTTTCTAAAATCGGGTATGAGCGAAACAGCTGGGACGAAAAAATTGAAATCAACGGAACGGGCGGACGCCTAGAGATCTACACCGTAATGTGGGATGCGCCGGAAAATAACTGCGCGCTGTTGAAATTTTATGACAATGAGACGCAGACGGAGACAGAATACCGTTTTGACGCGGTAAATCCGTTTGATATTGAATTGTGTGAGATTACAAAAGCGGTAGAGCGCGGAGAACAAATTGCGCCCAGCGTGGTAGAAGGCTACCGCGTTGACGAGTTAATTTCCGCAATTGAAAAGAGCGCCAAGTTAAAAGCTGAGGTGGATATTGATTGGAAAATTTAACTCCGAAACAAAGAATGCTGAACGCATACCGGGGACCGCAAAACGACCGTTTTGCAGTCGCTCCCGAATTTTGGTGCTATTATCCGGCAAAAGTGCTGGATGTGCCGATGATCGAATTTGAACGGGAGATCCCGTTTTGGAAAAGCTTGAAGTCCGTTTTTGAGCGGTATGACTGCGAGGGTTGGGGGATTTTTATTCCCAGTTTTCAAAATGAAAATTTGGAAACGAATGTTGTTTTAAACGGTTATGAAGAAACTACCAGCTATGATTATTGCGGCAAGCATTTTGAAGTGAAAAAAATGTATGATCAGGCAGAGTCTTGCTGGCAGACAAAGCATTTGGCAACAGAGGAAACGTTATCTGATGTGATTGATATGCTCTTAGATCCCAAAAACGTTTATGATTTTCATGCCGCACGGCAGGCACACGAAGCCGTAGGTGAAAGTTATCTGCTGGAACTTTGGATGGGAATGCCGTTTTTTGACTTTGTTGCAGAACTGATTGGATTTGAAAATGCAGTTTTGTATTTTGTAGATGAAGATAAAGCGGTTTTACGGTCTTATCGGGAACGGTATACGCAGTATCAAAAAGAGTTTATCAAACAAGCGGCAGAACAAACGGATTATGAAAGTTTTATGATGGGCTGTTCGTATTCGTGCAATTCCTTAATCGGTCAGCAGATGTGGAGAAAATGGGATAAACCGTATATCAAGGAAATTACCGATACAGTTCATCAATATCAAAAGCTGATCCACATTCATTTTCATGGGAAAAGCATAGAAACGGCAGAGGACTTTGCACAAATTGGGCTTGACTGCGTCTGTCCGTTTGAACGGGGACCGGGCGGAGACGTTACCACCCGGGATGACTTAAAGTATGTCCGCTGCGCTTTGGATGACAAAGTAACGTTTAACGGAAACGTACACACGGTGGAATCGCTGATTCGGGGAGATGAAAAGAAAGTCCGCAGCGAGGTTCGGCAGATCAAAGAAGTGTTTGCAGCATCTAACAGGATTATCATCGGTACGGGAGATCAGGTAGGGCGAGAAACGCCGGAGGAAAATATAATAGCCATGATTGAGGAGGCAAAACGATGATTAAACCAGGTTTATTTGGAAAAGCAGTAGCGGCGAATAACCGCAGAATGGAGTTTGATTTTAAAAACGAACAGCTGCTGCACTTAAATCAGCCGATTGATATTTTGTTCATCGGTGACAGCATAACAGAACTATGGGATATGAACGCCTACTTAAAAACGGACGCCTTTTTCGTAAACCGCGGGATCGGCGGTGATGTTTCAGAATATCTGCTCAAGCGCTTTGACGCAGATTGTATCCAGCTAAAACCAAAGACCTGTATTTTAATGATCGGTACGAATGATATTACCAAAACGCATTTTGATCCGTGGTGGAAAGAACCGGGCGAAAGCGAAGAGAAAGTTTTATCAGACTATAAAAATAATATTCTCAAAATGGTTGACAAATGCGACCGTGCGGGAATACAATTAATTTTGTGTTCTGTGATCCCTTCGGATATTGCGCCGCCGTATGAAAAAGAAATTCGGTGGAAGATGACGAAAGAAATGAATGAATTTTTACAGAGTCTGGGAAAAACGTATGTGGATTATCACAGCGTGCTCACCAATGACGGAAAACGGATCAAAGCAGGTTATTCGCTTGATGGAATTCATCCGAATGCAGTAGCATATGAATTAATGGCACAAAAACTGAAGGAGGTAGTGAAGCTATGACCAAAAAAGAACGCGTGATTAGCGCAATTTGTCATAAAACGGTGGACCGTGTACCAAAAGGGGAAACGTGGATTGACGGCAGTTTGGCAAACGCGATTTTAAAAGCCGATTATCCGCTGGATTATTTTGATTTTGACCGTGATTTAGCAATCCGCAAACGCCTGAATATGGACTTAATCAACGTGGGCGACTGGCCGAGCAAACCAACCGGCAAAATGTATGATGGCTATCCGGTTTTTTTATCCAATTATGGGTATGAATTTATACAAGGCGTGTCAAAACACGTCATTAAGCCGCCGGTAGAGGATATTGAGGATGCGGCAAACTATGTAAAACCGGATATTCATCAGGTGAATCCGACGCTGGTAAAACGTTTTTCAACCGAATCCGATTTTTTTGTGTTCGCCCAAGTAGGCGGTCCGGTCAGTATGCTGGACGAAATGTTTGACATGGAGGATTATCTGGTTTATTGCATGACTAACACAGACGAAATCGCCCTCATTACGGATAAAGTCATGGAGTATGAAACAGAAAAGGCGAAGCTGTTTTTGGATAACGGCGCAGACGCAATTTTTGTCGCGGATGATATTGCCTTTAACACCGGAACCTTTTTGCCGCCGCATATTATGGATCAGCTGGTATTTCCGTATTATAAAAAGCTTGTCTGTGATATTAAGGCGTATAAGGATGTTCCCGTGTTTGCCCATTCAGATGGAAACTTAAACGCCGTCTTGCCGCGCTATGTTGAAGCAGGGTTTGACGGGCTTCAAAGCCTTCAGCCTTCCGCCGGAATGGATATTGAAGCAATTAAAAAAGAATATGGAAACGACCTGTGCCTTTGGGGAAATCTCGATCTAGACCGCCTGATGAGTTTTGGCACTCCGGATGAGGTCAAAAAAGAGGTTCGCAGGATCATTGATATTGCAAACCGTGACGGCGGCTTCATTCTTTCTACCTGCAATACGATGGTAGGTTCTATTCCGCCGGAAAACGTCCTGGCGATGATGGAAGAATCTGAACGTTAATGGAAACAAATAGATATGGTTTGTATGAAGATAGAAAATCAAAACGGGGAGGAATTAGGATGCAATTTGCAGTTTGTAAAGAGGTAATGACACCGAAAAATGTAAAATATCAATCCGGTTTTGCAAGAAACACTTTAAAAATTGTCAGAAGGTAAATTGTAGTTTCAAAACGAAACTGTGTAATAGGATAAAACGGATCGCATAAAAATGCGATCCGTTTTATCTTGTCGGAATAAATTATTTTTGGGATTCATTATCATTTGCGTTGTTTTTGTCCGTAGACTGCTTCTGTGTTGTTTTCTCTTTTTCTCGTTTTGTAAGCACTGGCAAATGAAATTCCCATTTATTCGGAGAGACAGCACGTTTTTTAAGCCGCAAGGCAACCGCTTGGCGGAGCAGGCAATATAAAACCGAGCAAAGCGGCACACTGACGAGCATTCCTAAAACGCCGAACAAGCTGCCGCCTAAAGTGACGGCAACGAGCACCCAGATGCCGGGAAGCCCAACGGAACTTCCGACAACGTGAGGATAGATCAAATTCCCTTCGATCTGCTGGAGAATAATAATAAAAAGGATGAACCACAGAGCCTGCATCGGGTTTACCATTAAAATTAGAAAAGCGCCAACGGAGATCCCAATAAACGCTCCAAAAATGGGAATAAGCGCGGTAAAGCCAATGAGAGCAGAAATCATGGGCGCATAGGGGAAACGGAAGATAGACATCCCGATAAAACAAAGCAAGCCTAAAATAACCGCTTCGGTAAACTGCCCGGCGATAAAGTTGGAAAAGGTTTGATTGGACAGCCGAGCAATTTCAATCATGCGGTCTGCCGCGCGCTCGGGAAGATAGGCGTACATAAGGCGCGTAACCTGAGCGGCGAGCTTTTCTTTCTGAAGCAGGAGATACAGGGAAAAAATCAGCCCCAAAAAGAAATTGACGAAAGAAGAGATCACGGAAAATGCGGCATTCATAGTGCCGGTTACCAAATTGGAAGCCCCGTTTTTGAAAAAGTCAAAAATCATGTTCCCGACTTCGTTCCAATTAATTTTAAAGGAAGAAAAAGAGTAAAACGTAATATCATAGCGCTTTGCAAGATCCGTCAGCCAATCGCGCGCCTCTTCGATAAAGACGGGGAATCGTTCGCTTAAAATACCAATTGTGCGTACCAGTTCTGGAATCACCATTAAAAGTACAAACAGGGCGATTCCAATGATCAGCAAAACGGTTAAAATAAGGCACACAGGGCGTTTTAGTTTTTTCCAGCGCGGGTTGTCCTTTAGCCGCCCAAACACTCTTGTTTCTAAAAAACGAAGCAGGGTGTTCATGACAAACGCCATGCTAAAGCCCAAAACCAGCGGCATTAAAATGCGGAAAAACCATTGGAAAAAGACGAAAACTGCATCCAAATGATCAACGGCAACAAACAATAATACAGCAAATGCAATGATGAATAAAATTTTCTGTATGTTGCGGCGATTCAGCTCCATAGAATTCCTCCTTAATATAACCTCGCAAAGAAGCCCCCTCCTTTTAGGCGTGGGGTTCCGCTTGCTGTGAGCAAACGGCGGAAAAATCTTTCCTGTTTTGCGAGCTTGAAACGGTGTGAAGAAATTGCAGCGCAATTTCTTCTGTTGTTATAACTTGGGGATATTATATCATAAACACTGCAAAGTGGCAATGAAAATCACGTTAGGTGAATCCGTTTATGGGATATTTAAAAACATGATGGAACGCAGTAACAATTTTTTCACGGCGGTAAAGAACAGTCTAAATGTAATTTACCGTTTTTTTTAAGATTTATAACTATTTTTTGCTTGAAACCTAATTTAATAATTGATTACATTTTTTTCATTGTTTATTACAATTCAAAAACAATGTGATTAAGCCTTAGTAACATTGTTGTATTCCATATTATATTATGTTATCTTATTTAATAAGTAAATTAAAAATGTAAAGGAGTGGTTTTTTTGAAAAAGCTTTGTAGTATTCTATGTATGATTGCCATGGTAATTCCTCTCGGGATTGGCGTTGGAGCTGAAAGTTTTTTTAAAGATGTCCCGGAAGATCATTGGGCGAATGAGGCCATTTCTCATTTTTATCAGGCTGGGATTTTAGATGGAACCGGCGATGGCAATTTTGATCCGGACGGGAATGTGACGAGAGAGCAGTTTGCAAAATTATTGGCTCTTGTTTTTCAGACAACCGACTATGACAGTAACGTCCAAACCTTTTCGGACGTGTCTTACGAAAGATGGTCTTATCCGTACATCGAAGCAACCAAAGAATATCTGACGGGGTATTTTCCCAATGACGCGCAGCCGTTTTTCAATCCAAACGCCAAAGCTGTGCGCGAAGATATTGCTTACGCGCTTGTGAAAATATCCCCATACCGCGACATGGAATTAAAAGACCCAAACATATTTGACAAGTTTTCCGACAGTGATCAAATTTCCCCGGCATTAAAAGATTATGTCGGGATTGCAATGGAAAATAATTTGATTTTAGGTGACGATGAAGGAAAGTTCCGTCCTCAGGATGGAATTACACGAGCGGAAACCGTAACGATGCTGCTTCGTGTTTTAAAGATGCCGGTGGAGCCGGAACCAACGGCGTCTTCCGAACCAACGGCGTCTCCTGCGCCGACAGAGTCTCCTGTGCCGACTGTTTCTCCTTCGCCGAAACCAAGCAAAGCGCCGGACGAGGAAGAACCGAATGAAATTGGAAATTACGCAAAGATGATAGAGTCTGATACGATTCTGAATTTTGGAGGTTATGAGGGCAATGACGTAAAGGGCTCCCTTTGCTTAAAATGGACGCCGGGAACGAAAAAAGCGAATTTTGCGGCAGAAATCAGTGTCCGCAATCCAAATGAGTTTTCTTTTATGAATACTTACCGTATCGAATCCAGACAAATCATCGAATGCACGGAGGATTCCGTGACAGGCTATTTTGATGCCGTGTTGTCGGATTCTACTTCTGGCAATAAGCTCGTGGACAATGCAAAAGGTACCATTACTGGAATTGGTGAAGATGGCGGCGTATTGGAATTGGCTTTTGATATTCCCCAGGAAAGGGATATTTCTGCGGCTGACTGCAAGGTAGTCATCAATCCAAATTATGATGAAAAATTGGACCCGCCGGAAGAGAATACGGAGCTTAAGGTGGGGGATCATGTGAATGATGAATATTTTGAGGATACCAGCAACAAGGACTACCCTAATTGCATCGTAATGCAAACTAGAAAGATTACGGCAGATGGTGTAACGAATGGTATGGAGATTCATAAGAATAATATTTTTGTCGCATTCGATCCAGCGGATCAGCGTGTCCATATAGGTGGAACTGCAAGGATTTCCCCTATAAACGAGGATGATATGGTATTCCAAATAAAAGCAGTAAAAATGCAGTCTGTTTCTGAATCGAAAATTACCGGAAGTTTTGACCTTGTTTGCAATGACGTGCTCATTCAAAAAGGGATTCCCGGGGAAATCACAGGCCTTGACGGAAATTTGGAGGATGATGTCACTATCCGTTTGGCTGACGGAAAATGGGTGTTTACGGGATTCATCGTGGAGATCACAAGTGAATAAATAAAAAAATAAAATTGGTTTAAAAAGAACCGCATGGAGATTTCCATGCGGTTCTTAGACTGTCAAAAACTAAACGCAATGGATATTAATATATGTTTTTAAATGTATTTCCATAAGCAAATGGATTTGTCCGTAGGGGACGACGCCCACGACGTCCCGTTTTAATATCCGGGGGAAAACACTAACCCTGCGGTGCGTATCTTAAAGGGCAAGCCGTTGAGGCATCGCACCCTAGGAAGAAATGGCAAATCAATGAAAATTTAGCAAAGCTATGTACGAGGATTTAAAATTGTGGTAAAATGATAACAATTCATCATCGCTGTTTCTATTAATCATAAAAATATTTAATATTTTGAATGGATTCTCTGTTTTCAATCGTATTGTAAGTGAAGTTGGAAATGGCTACTAAACAATGTCTACTGAACAAATGGTTTTGCGAAACCATTTGTGTGAAATTTACAATTTCACACCTAAAAACAGCATTAAAATGCTATTTTTAGGTTCACGACA
>CASGBM010000005.1 GCA_949299615.1 uncultured Eubacteriales bacterium
CAATCCGGGTCGTCGTCATACATTCCTATTTCCTGCCCGATAATTCCTTGCTCTTTTGCTACATTTTCATCTGTAAAATAAGGCTGGCGTACAAAGTCAAGCAAAATTCCCAGGTTTTCTAAGATGTCCTGCGTGCTTTCAAAAAGGTAAGCCGTCAAGTTAAAACTGGTATACGCATTGGCATTTGCGCCATGGCGGGCATAACTTTCAAAAACATTGCCGCCGTCCGGCTGTTCGAACATTTTATGTTCCAAAAAATGCGCAACGCCGTCCGGTATCTCCGTAATCTCCGTTTGCCCCGGTGTTATAAATTTTCTGTCAATGGAACCAAAATGCGTTCCAAAAACAGCATAACTTTTGCTGTATCCTTTTTTCGGCATAACATAAACGGCAAGACCGCTTTCATGAACCCCGCTGTAAAGCGTTTCTTTGACAATATCATTATAAATCGGTTTCAGTTCCATTTTACTTTACCTCCTTGCCGGTCAAAAAATATACCATTTGCGGCTGGATTCGTTTTGCAACCCGCACAACATCATCAACCGTCACTTTAGAAATTAAATTGATGTAATCCTCCAGGCTCAGTTCCATTTGGCTAACCGTTTGCCCTAAATAATAATCTTCCAGGTATCCGATGTCATCTCCTAAAGAACGCAGAGCATTGACAATGCTTTTTACCGCCGCATCAAATTCGTAGTCGGAGATTTTCCCGCTGCACATATCCTCCATTTGTATTTTGATTTCATCCATTGCTTTTTTCTTATTTGCAATCTCAATACCGGAAGAAATCAGCAACAGCCCTTTATACCGCTCTAACCGTGAAGCCGCATAGTAAGCCAGGCTCAATTTTTCCCGTACATGATTAAACAATTTTGAATGTGCTCCGCTCCCTAAGATCCCATTGTACACCATCAGAGCCGGATAATCGCTGTCAGAGGGCGCAATTCCGGTATAAAAACCCATGCAAAGCTTTGCTTGTGTCACATCAAACTCCTCTGTAACTTCTTGCATATCCGCCGCAGGGCAAAATAGGGCGGTGGCCGGAGTCTTTTCATTTTTTAGAGTAAGCACAGCAAAACGTTCTTGAAAATATGCACACATTTCGTCAATGGAAACTTTCCCAGTCACAAAGATGTCAATGGGACCTTCCTGCAGCAGATTCAGATAGTGATGATATAGCATTTGCGGCGTAATGGCGTCAACGTCTTCTTTGGTTCCCAGTTCGTGAACGCCATACGGCTCGTCCTTGCACATCAATTCAACCAAACGCCAAACGGCATAGGAGCGTTTATCATTAATCAGCGCATCAATATCATTTTTTAAATTAATTTTTTCCTGCGCAACATAATCTGCAGAAAATCCACCATTTTCTATCAGCGGATTTAAAAGCATTTCAAAAAGCAGATCCATAGCGCGGCGCTGCACCGTTTCTCCCTCAGGCAAAAAACTGTCGGAAACAGTATTCAGCATAAAAGAAAGAATCTGGTCTTCTCCTTTTCTTCTCACGTCAATGTCAAAATATGCGCCGTAAAGTTCCTGCTGATATTTCATTACCGCAGCCTGCGTAGGATATTTGGCACAGCCTCTGCGCAAAACATCTGCCAACAGCGCGTTATAAGAGGCTTCCTCTTTTTTCAGTGCCCGATGAAAATTTACGCTGACAGATACTGTTTTAAATTTTTCAGCAGGAATATAATAAAGCCGTATTCCTGGTTTTATATTAAAACATTTCACACTATCCATAATTTACCTCCTAATTCTTTCCAACTCATTTATATTCTGTCCAAAAAATCATATTTATTCCTTTTTCATCGTTTGATTATATATTTCTCTGCGGCTGACTCCGCGGTCTTGCGCCACCTTTTTTATGGCTTCTTTTTTCTCTATTCCCTGATTGATGTAAAACGACAAATGATCCAAAAGATTTAAAGCATTTAATTCGTTTTCCGCCTTAACCGGCTCTGCTCCGGAAATGACTAAAACATACTCCCCTTTTGGCTCATTGGATGAATAATACTCCTTTGCCTGGCGCAGGGTTGTAGGAATAATTTCTTCATACTTTTTCGTCAGTTCTCTTGCAATCGTAATATCCCTGTCCCCAAATGTCTCCAGCATATCTTTTAAGGTATTCTGCAGTTTATGCGGCGCTTCATAAAAAATTAAAGTGTAGGGACTGTCTTTCACGCTCATCAAGTGATCCAGCCTGCTCTTTTTATTTACACTCAAAAAACCTTCAAAAGAAAAACGGGAGGTGGAAAGCCCGGAACAAATTAAGGCATTAATGCCCGCCACCGCTCCAGGTATGGGAATCACCCGTATTCCTTTTTCATGGCAAAGCCGGACCAGATCCTCTCCCGGGTCGGAAATGGCTGGCGTACCGGCATCAGAAATTAACGCTGCGGTTTCTCCCGCAAGTATTTTCTCTGTGATATATTCCCCTTTTTGGCGTATGTTATGTTCAAAATAACTCGTCATAGGTTTTGCAATTCCCAAGTGGTTTAATAGCTTTAGCGAATGCCTGGTATCTTCTGCCGCGATAAAATCAACCTCATTTAAAACTTTCACCGCACGGTAAGTAATATCCTCCAAATTTCCGATTGGCGTTGCTACCAAATATAACACCCCTGGTTTTTGCTGTTCATCCGTCATCATTTTCTCCCCCGATTTCTTTTGCTCCGCCTGCACCGACACTCTTGGCTAAAATGGGTCCGTGCACAATCAAACCGCTTTTTCTTCCCTTTTGTCCTTCCAGCAAGACCAAAGACGGCGGCTGTTCTAGTTTGGAATGTACAAACTGCAAACGTTTGGGTTCCAAACGGTAATACCGCATCCAGTAAAAAATATCCGCAAGGCGTTCCGGACGATGAACAAGATAGAACCTTCCACCGGTTCTTAAAAGATATCCTGCGTTTTGAATTACATCTTTTATCGTACAGCACACTTCATGCCGGGCTATGGTTTTACTGTCGTTTGTGTTTTGTTTTCCGGTGGTGTTGCACATATACGGCGGATTACAGGTAATCACATCCACACTTTCTGCCGCAAAGTACCTTTTTGATTCCCGCAAATCCCCGTCTATGATTTTGATATTCGATTCTAAACCATTCCATTTTACGCTTCGCCGCGCCATATCGGCAACCGCAACTTGAATTTCCAATCCTGCCATATCCATACATTTTGATCTTGAAAAAAGCAATAAGGGAATAATTCCGGTTCCGGTACAAAAATCAACCAATTTCTCCCCAGGTTTTACTGCCGCAAACTGCGCCAACATTACCGCATCCGTACCATAGCAAAACCACGCGGGGTTTTGAATCACTTTTAGGTCGTTTCCGATATTTTCTAAGCGTTCATCCGGTTTTAACTCAATCCTCATTTTTCACCTCAACCGCTTTGACGATTACATCAATCCGCAAGACATTAATAGAAGTATAATATTCAATGGAGTCCTTTACCGCTTTTTGGACTTCCTTGCCGGTCAATTCCAAGTTTTGTTTTAAATCCGCGGTGATTTCCACCGTCAAAGAAACACCCGCAGGATGAGAATAAACAGACGTTTTTAAATAATTCACTACATGCGGGATCCGCAGTGTTTCTGTTTTTGCAAGCGCAGTTATGACATGATTGGAAATGTGATATTCTCCTAAATAGCTATAAGTAGGCCGCACAACCGTTTTTTCTGTATGAAACGCATCTTGCTGACCTTTCCCGTAATTTAAAATAATTTTTAGCGTATCAATAAAATAACCGGAAAAATCTTTTTTCACTTCAAATGTCGGAACCGGGATTACGTGTTTGCCCTGCTCTTTCCGAATTTTTTGTGCATACTCCATTTCTTCCGGCGTTGCAATCTCTTCAATTCGGATCATTTGAGAAACCGGCGGCAGATCCAGCGCTTCTGCAATTCGTTTGATCATACGCTCAGAAGTGCCTAAAATCAAAATCTTATCCGGAGCATATTTTGCAATGGCGGCTTTTACCTCCGAGGCATGTTTGGCGTCGGTAAACAGTGCGCGTCGGATACTGGCCACTTTTGTTTTCTCCCGTTTTGCCGAAGAACCCGCCAAAATACGTTTGGAATTAATCAAAAGACCATCATCAATAATATAATGAATTTTATTTTGTTTTGCAACATAAAGAGAACGGTAACTTTTACCCGTTCCGCTCGGTCCGACAAATCCAATTGTTTGCATACATTCCACTTCCTGCCTTAAATTTCGTGTCTGCCTTCCAATGCTTTTGTAAGCGTAACTTCATCCGCATATTCCAAATCGCCGCCAACTGGAATACCATGTGCAATCCGCGTCACTCTTACTCCCAGCGGGCGCAGCAGTTTTGCCACAAACATTGCGGTTGCTTCTCCTTCAATATTTGGGTTGGTCGCCATGATAACCTCTTCGACGCCGCCCTGGTTGATCCGCTCCAGCAGTTCCTTCATTTTCAAATCATCGGGTCCGATTCCATCCATCGGAGAGATGGCACCATGCAAAACATGGTACAGTCCCTTATACTCCCGGGTCTTTTCCATTGCCAAAACATCCTTTGGGTTTTCTACAACACAGATGATACGATGATCTCTCTTCTTGTTTGAGCATATTTCACACGGTTTTTGATCGGTCAAATTCTGACACACCGGACAAAACGTAATTTGATCCTTTGCCGCTATCAGCGCGTCAGAAAAAGACTGCACTTCTTCCCTGCTCAGCCTTAAAACATAATATGCAAGGCGTTCTGCGGTTCTTTTCCCGATCCCAGGCATTTTAGAAAATTCTTCTATCAGCCGTGCAATTGGCAACGCGTACATATTCTAACCCTCCTGTTTCGGCATAACAAAAGCGCCGAATTCTTTGGCAGCAATTTCCCCATATTCGTCCGAGCTCACTGCCGGTCTGCCCGGATATAACTTAAGAGCACGTTCTAAAGCATCTAAATCTTTGCTTTTAAAACAAACAGGCGGTGCCTGCGCAGAAATTAATTTTTTTATAATTGCTTCTGTTTCTTCTTCTTTTTCAATGGATATTTCCAACAACCGTTTCTTCGACCCAATCACTTGACCGTTAAAATCATAAAAGAAAATATCATGGATCCCTGTAACTGCATTAACCTCATAAAAATCCGGACGAAACGGTTCGAGCTGCCAAATATTTTTGCTCACAGCCGCAGTATAAGCCGGTCCGCCGTTTATTGTGCCCAATATAGCCGCTTTGTAATTTACATATTCCGGCATATATTCACCAAATGCTTCTGGTGTCATAAACTCGGATATGCCCGGGATCGCAAATAAAGGCACAGCAGAAAATTCCTTCATCTGGGCTAGGAGTTCCAGTGTATCATCCGCGCTACTGTCAGACAGCACACCAATGGCATTCACGCCTAGCGCTTGCAGCGTTATAACGGCTTTTGCCGGATCAATTCCGCTTTCCAAGCATAAATCATCACCAAAAGACAAGCCCACGCACAGGGGCAAAGAACATGCTTCTTTTGCGGCAAAAACCGCGCATTTTGCCTCTGTTAAATTAGAAAATCCGCCAAGGAGCAGAAACGAAATCCCCGTTTTGTCACACAGCTGCGCCTGCACTAAAATATGTCTATAATAGTCTTCATAAGAATTTTTCCCTCCATACAGAGCCAGTCCCCCGGGTACCGGCGGAATACACGCCGCTGAAAAAGCTTTTTCCCCTGCCGCCTCGACAGTTTGCTTGAGCAAATCCGTCTGCAGTCCAAATATACGAAAATCCGGCGCAAACAAAACGTTTGCGCCGCATTCCATTTCCATTTCATAAAATTCCTTTAAGTTCTCTTTTTTTTGTGGGCGAGAGGAAAGCAGCAAAAGATTGCAGTCTAAGATTTTTTTTAATTGTCCCCTTGTCATGGTTTCCTCCGTCAATTACTAATTGCCTGCGATAAATGCTCCAAAACACTTGTCACTTGCTTTTTACGGCACAGCAAATTCCCTTCACCGTTTACTAAAACCAAGTAATTGCGTTCATCCCAGTTATAGAACGAAACTACAGAATCTGAGCCGTCTTTTTTATGGTACGTAAACGTACATTCCGGTTCTCCTGTCGGCTGCGTACCTGCTATGACAAAATCATCCAAGCTGATTCCCAAAACATATTGGTAAGCAACCTTAAAGTCATCTTCCGAAAGCGGCGTCCCATTAATCTTATACCCAGCGTTCTCACCGCTTCCCTCAATTTGAAGTTCATAATTTGCGTTTGCACTGTGAACCGTTACGCCGTTTACGTCTTCTATATTTTCCAAATGAATCAGCTTATCCACCAGTTGAATATATCCTACATTTAGAAAATCAAGCTTCGAGCTTTCTACCAGATATACCGCAGGAGAATCTGTCGTTTTTATATATCTGCTTCCATCCGTTTCATTGCCGACATAAATCGCATATGTCGTTTCTTGATCTGAAACCGAATAGGTTGCATAAGGCGAATCCAGACCATAGGCCTGCAGATCCTGTGCATTATCAGCCGCAACACTATCAAAAGATAGTGAAATAATTTTTTGAATTACATTTTCATTTAAATTATACTCATTCACATCTTTTACTAACGGGGATTTCATTTTCCATAAATAAACCGGTTCTTCCCCTTCTTGGGTAGGCTGCTCTTCTTTTGCTAAAACGATTTTATTGCTGCCTTGTTTTTCTATGCTGATTCCGGTCAGTTCTTCTTCGCTAACAGAATAGAGAGACGCATCCCTTAATTTTTCCAATTTTAAAGCCAAGCTCTCTGAGCCCGATGCGCTTTTTGCATATACCTTGTCTTCCCCTTCGAGCATAATGTAACGCAGACTTCCGTCCGCAGTTTTAGAACCGATCAAAACATTTTGACCCGTCCCATCGCTTAGGCTGATTTCAACCTTTGCATACGGTTCGCTCAATCCATAAGGCGTAAAATCTGTTACTGCCTCTGCAACCAATTGTTTCACGGTAATTGAGCTGCATTCATATGCCAGCGTATCCGCTTTGGATTGGCTGATTTTGATTGACGGATCGTTATTGACCACCCATCTATCATCATCCGTTTTTGCAACTGTATAACTTTCTCCCTCTATGGTAATTTTAATTTGCGTGATATTTTCTTTTTCCGTTTTATAAATATTAATCGTCGGAGATGAGGTATAAGAAGGCTCGGCCTCTTCCTCCTCGCTTGGTTCCATTTTCAGCAAAAAGAAAAAGCCTGCCCCCAAAACGGCAATAATCGCAATTACAATGATAATTGTTCTAATCGGTTTCATTTTCTTCCTCCAAATTCGATATTATGATAATTTTACTACAAATTATGTCTAATTTCAATCCAAAACAAGAGAAAGTCATAAAAAGTTTAATTTTTATTTTCAAGCTGTACAAAAATGCCCGAACGTGAATGAACTTCACATTCGGGCACAGCGGTTTATAATTTTTTTATAAAAGTTGTAATACATCGGCAAGCTTATCCACCATATGCGTGCAAAGGGATTCCACCCCTGCCTGCTGGATATTGCCGTCCGTCAAACCGATAGGCGCAACACCCGCCAGCAAAATAGAAACAACTCCGGCGGAACTGTCTTCCAAACCTATCACATGGTGCCTGTTTTCAAACGGGATTCCCAGACCTACGCGCATCGTTTCTGCATACAGCCACGGATGCGGCTTGGGCGCAAGTTCGCCGAGAGTGCCGACGCGTCCCTTACCCAGAGGATATCCTGCGGTAATGATGGAATCATAAAAATCAACCGGGTCACCCATGCCAAGCGTTTGGAAAGCGGATATAATTTCCGGCATAGCTTTTCTGTAAAGGCCGCTTGTGACAAGGCCGATTTTTATTCCTCTGCCTTTTAATTCCAAAAGAAAATCCTTTAAGCCTTCTGCTGGGGTAAACGCCCCTTTTCTGCCGCGTCCGGCAAGAATTTCTTCCATTTCATAATCTGTGATTTCATAATAATGGTTTCTAGCTTCCTCTACCGTTTTTTCGGGGCAGTATTTTTTGATGCAGTACTGCAAATGCTCGCTGACACTATGGCCGGAGACAAATGGAAGATCTGCATCTTCCAGTTCAAATTTTGGGTTTCCCATCATTTTCGCAATCGAAGACTGGATAATCCATACCCAAAATTCTTCGCTCTTTACGCTGGTACCGTCTAAATCCATCAAAACAGCTTCCACTGGGTGTTCAATTTTCACTTCGTGCAAAGGATATATGGCAGGATAGCCCATATCGGATTTTACTTCGATATACTTTCCGCTTTCATCCTCTAAAATATCAATTTTTCCGTCTTTCGGCGTCCATATTTTTTTCATTTTAGTTTCACGCTCACAATCTTGTTCGGTTCTATTTTTCCGTCAAAGGCACCCAATTCTTCCTCATTGAGATTTACTTGTGTGCCCAACAGTGCAACCGTTTTTGTCTCCTCGGTCGGATTAAACATTCTGACAATCGTTTCTTTTGAATCGCACGCCTGCTTAACCGCAGATACAACAACTCCTTCAATTTTCAAAAAGCTCTTGGAAAGAGGCAGTTCTTTTCCTTCTCCCTTGCTGATTTGAACAGACTTAACCGGCGCGTTAAAGCGTTCTGCTGCGGCAAACATATCCTTTTCAAACGTCAGCGCATATTCATAAGTATGTTCGCCCAGACTTTGTCCCCCGTCTTCGTGCAGGAATTTGCCGGCGCTTCTAAACTCTGTACAAATAATGTTTTTTACGCAGCGCATGACAGAAACTGCCAGCGTGCCGCAATCGTTGTTTATGCCCTCATATTCGCAAAACGCATTATGCACAAGCCCAAGATCGCCGCGCTTTACAAAATAACCCATAGGAAGCGTCTGCATTTCCGGATAGAATTTCCCGTCTTTTGCCACCGGCCGCCGATCCACTCCAAAATGTCCGGCGCTTTCAACAAAATTCGTATTTTCCCCGCTGTCAAACAAGATGCGCAGCCTGTGATCCTTTACGGTATTTAAAATTTTTACTTTTACATCCACTTGTTTTGCATCCTGCGTCAGCGTATAATAAACGGTCAGCGGCATTTTCCGCATGGCTTCGCTTCTCCCATCCAGCGTGCTTTCTTCCGGGAGCAGCCAGTCAATTTTAACGCCGATTGTTGCAGAAACCGGACCGTTTTCCTCTGTCCAGATCTGCGCCTTTTCGCCGAGCGAAGTGTAAATCCGGTTTTTATAAGGCGGATAATAAATCCAGTAATCACCGGCATCGCCGGCATCTTCAAAATAATTGAGTCTGCGGAAAGTTTTTCCATCGGCTTTGCGCAGAACATCAATCGTACCGTTTTCGTTCACCGTTGCTTTTAAATATTGGTTTTCCAGCGTGTTTGCAGACTTTGCAATCTCTTTGCCTTCTGACGTCCGTATATCCTGCCAGAAAATAGCTTTCCGGTTAAAGCTTTGCGTTTTGACAATTTTTAGCACTTTATATCCCATAGCAGGAATCTCATTGACCTTTACAGCAATTTCAAAACGGTCTACAAAAAACGGATATGGCCTTGAATGCAAAGACGAGACCGGAAGCTTGACCTCTTTGCGCGACAGGATCTGTTTCTCCAATTTTGTTCCGTCAACATCTAAAATGTCAAAATCCCAAACATTATCCCTCTGCGGCAGATCAATAAACAAACGCAGCGACTCGCTTCTTGCAAATGGAAGTGTATTAAATACGGTAATTGCACAATCTTCCGCGTCAAATCCAGACATATCTATTTTTCTTACAATCGCCTGGCACGCCCGGTCGCACAGTACCTCGCTGATTTCCAGCGCCTGGTTTAAATTATTTATAGTATCCGCAACCGTTTTATCCTGTGTTACGCCGTTAATACTGTCATGCGGATGGGAAAGCAGCAAAAATTTTTCCGCCAGTTCAAAAAATGCATCTTCCTCAATCCCTGACATAAACCGCAGCGGCTCTGCCATTTTAAAAAGTGTATTTTCTGCCTTTTTATTCAGCTGCTTAATTTTCGGACGCGTTGCCAACGCATTTGCGCTGCATTTATAGGTGGGTCCGTCGCGCAGTTCCCCAACCACAGTTTTTAAATCTTTAGACAGATAATGCTCTTTTGCCAATGCGGCAAACTCCTCTAAACTGCAATGCTCAAATTGAATGTCGTCATAAAGCGCATTCATTTTTTGAATCAGTTCACTGATTTTGGGCTGTGCTGTAGTAGAATCGCTGCCGTCAAACAACGCGAGCATTTCCTGATCCACGCTGTCTTTCATAGCGGCAATCGCAACATCAACCGAAGGCTTTATGTATTCCTCATGAATCTGTTCATCATTATTTAATTTGTGAAAATCATTCCAGTATCCGTTGGTATCCGCGCGGTGATATACAAACCCATGTTTTCCCCAGGCAAACTCATATTCATCTGAGTTATAGTCCAGCCCTGTCATAATCTTTAGATAGGCATTCATAAAAAAGTTAGCGCGCGCATGCTCACCCAGCCTCGTCGCCAAAATTTTTGAGCCGTCCGGCGCTTCCCAAATAAACTCACAGTTCGGCGCTCTGTCTTTTGAAACATTTTTTGCAACCACACAAAAATCCAGTCCAAATTGTTTGTATATCTGCGGAAACTGCGCTGTCTGTCCCCATCCAAAGCTCTCATAAGCTACCTTTGTGCATTTCCCCAGACGCTCTGCCAGGCGGGTCCCTTTTAAAAGGTTTCTAACCAGGCTTTCTCCGCAAACCGGATATAAGTCAGGCAGTGTGTACCAAGGACCAACTTCCATCCGCCCTTCTTTAATATACTTTTCCACTTTTTCGCGGTTTTGCGGACGTACTTCTAAATAATCCTCAATAATAACTGTCTGTCCATCTAATACAAAGGATTTATACTCCGGCTGTGTATCCAGTATTTCTAGCAATTCATCCATCATATTGCACAAATACATCCGGTTTTCCCACAGCGGATATCTCCATTCTCTGTCCCAGTGGGTATGAAGCACCAGTTTACCCTTTTTCATGGTTTTTCCCCTTTCATTCTTGTTTTTGATAATTTTATCACAATCGGAAAATAATAGTAAGAGTCAATATAAATTTTCCTGTGTCAGCAATATTTTAAATACTTTATTTTATTTTTGTCTGATTTTTCCTTACGAAAATCATTCTTCCTCATTTGCATTTCCTTTAAAAATAACATCTACAACAGAAATTCCTGCAGGCGGTATCTTCATAACAAAGCCTTTTGCTTCATGCATTAATTTTCCGTCAGCGGAACAATCTACTGCCATAGATCCATCCGCCAGCAAAAGTTTTAGAGGTTGTGCAGGAAAATCACTGGTATTGTGAATTTGACATATTTCGCGATTCGTATGGATTAGAACATCTTTATACTGGGAAAAGCAATCATTTTCAGCAATATAACGAACTCTGCCTCCGCTCATACGATAAACCGTTACCTGTTCATCTGAGCTGCTTTTGCCCGGAGCTCTTGTGACCGCGCGCATCAAACGTGCACACGCTTGAACAAACTGTTCGGATGCCTCCCGAAATAGAAGATCAACCAGCCAAACATCTGGATCGGGGATATAGCGCGGTTCTCCTTTTAATGGATGATCCACCTGCGCCTCTGCCAGCGGCAAGGTTACATCAGCATAGTCTAAATAGCCGATATTTGCCGCACCGACGCACATCCGATAGTCCTCACGCACCACTGCCGGATCTTCAAAATATATATCTGCTTTTTTACCCGGAATCTGAAATTTCTTTGCAGATAAGCTGGTATAGATGATAGGTCCCCCTTGGTAATCAGCCAGAGTTTTCAGTTCCTCTTCTGGAAGCAGATCCGCGAGCGGGACAAAAATTGCCCCTTTTGCGCGATGCAGGTTTTCAATCCGCACCACACCTCCAATTTTTCCGCCGCATTTGGACAGTTCCGCTACAAATTTATGGGCAGACCAGCGGCGCGTTTCCATGTATTCTGGCAAAAACTTATCCATCATGGCATCTGACCAGACAAGAATCGGCGAAACCGATCCGCTGGCTGTTTCTTCAAAAACTGCTGCATATTTTTCCCTTAAAATTCCCCATTCTTTTTTATGCAGCGCATCCGCAAGGCAGACAAAAAAGCCGTCTGACGCGCGCGAAATTTGTTCCTCTCCATAATAAAGTTTGGAAGAAAGAATTTGAATTTCTCGTTCATTTGCGCAGGGAATGTGATTTAAAATTGAAAGCTCCTCTGTGGAATCTTTCGCAAAATTAATGGATAATATTTTTACATTCGGCGCGTATGCTTTCATAATCATCGGCGTTTGCATATATTCATGAATTCGGTAAGCCGCACCGGATGCATCACAAGAATGCACTGCAGTCGCTTGATCTTCCACACAGATAGCATCGACTCCGGCACGTTCCAAACCCTTATAGTCAATTCCATAACGGTAAATGGCTTCAAACGGTTCACTCGTCCAAGAATTGTTCACCATCACCTTTTTCCCGTCTGCATGAAGGCCTTTGCAGAGCTTTGCAAAAAATTGTTCCCAGCGGCGGCTGATAAACCGAATCCACTCAGCACGATAGTGATACCAAATATACTGTGTTCTCCCCTGCAGGCCAGCGCTTTTAGAATCTGTAAGCGGCAGTGTAATTTCCGACGGAAGGGAAATGCCTGTCATTTCTACAAACTGCCCTATGAGGTCATCTGAAAAATCCCCGCTGTTTAATGTAGAATTCGGCGGACAAAATCCATCAGACAGGTGTACGCCGTCAATTCCGTAATCCCTCAGTGTTTTCCGCGCCATTTCTACAAAATAATCCTCAAAATAGGTCCCATCGTCAAACCGTTTTAGAGCATATAAATTATGCGTGCCGCCATATCCCTGCATAATCAATTCCGGATGCTGCAGCAAAAATTTTTGCGTGCTGCTCTGACCAAACCAGGTCGTCTGATCCGGAGTATGGTTGCCCATCACTCCCATATATGTCTCAATTCCATTCTTATGCAGTTGCCCTGCTAACTCTTTCAAATTATAATTTGTCCAGGGCTGAACCGAGCGCAGCTCGTTTCTAAGGCTTCCATAATAATTGCAGTAGTCCTGAGGAAACGTATATTCCTCCGCCATCCCCTTATGCAAGTTGATAATGTCTGCATTAAAGGCAAAAAGAGAGATGGCGCTTGGGCGAAACCCTATTTTTTCAAGGTATTCTTCTGCTCCGCATCCGGGAAGATCTCGGTCAAACCCTACCAATGGGGTCCAAAGCGCCGCTTCTCCGTGTTTTAGTTCCATCATAAAGATTCATCCTCCAATATTTTTTGCAGTACAATCCGATAGTCGGAAAGCGTTTTGACAATAAACGGCGTATCCAGCTCGCCGCGGTATGCTACGGTGATGATTTTTGCTGTTGAATCTACGTGCAAATCCATTTTTACCGTGCGCCAAGCAACATTTTTTACAGACACGGTTTTCAATTCTCTCGGTATGTTGGGGGAAAGCAAAATTTGATCTCCTCTGGGATCGTATCCCAAAAAACCAAATAAAATGGCACACATTGGAAGCTGAGATTCAAAGAACTCCGCCGTAATGCCTATGCAGCCACCGTCTCCCTCCCCTTGCAAAACAAGCCCGCGATTGTGGAAATAACTGCGGTAACCGCCTTCTTTGCACACATCATCATACCAATCTAAAATTTGCTTCAGCCTCTCCCACGCATTATCCGCACCATACTGCCTGATTCTAAGCATTAAATCAAAAAACGAAACCATGAGGACACATCCGCCATCTTGTAATTCTGTGCCAAACGGCAAATCTGTTCTCTGATACCACAGCAAATAATCCTTGTTTTTTTTTGTGGAAATCAACGGTGCAAAACGATAACGGTATATTTGAGCCCCTTGTGCATCATCGCCTTCTACGGTTCTTACTCCGCTAATCCAATCAAGAACAAGTTTTTCATGTTTGTCATACGCGATTCCGGAGTATAAAATTTCTAAATTTGCCATGACGTTCGCATTGCGCCATCGGCGTCCGGACAAATCTATGCTTGCATAAAATCTGCCGTTTTCCTGATCCCAGAACAACTGGTTAAATTGTTTTTTCACCTTTTCGGCATGTTCCCTTAAAGCAATTGGATCCAACGCTGAATACTCATTCTCCGCGCCCCATTCCGGATGCCGGCAGACCATTTCCTCAAGCTCCGCCATTTTTAGAACCGCTTGATAATAATACGCCGTGCAATAGCTGTCATAGCCCCCATATGGCTGATTGTCCATCCAATTGCTCGTAAGACCTGCTCCTTTTTTACGGATTTCATTTCCGTATTCGTCCCGTAAAACACCGCTGCTGCCATCATGCCCGACCCAAGTCGTTTTCACAACTAATTCCTCTAAGGTATGATGCGTATACTGAAACGCCGTCAGCGCCATGCGCATTTTATGGATATTAAACCGCAAAAACTCCAAATCTCTCGTGGCGTTAAAGTACGCACAGCAACCTTTGAGGTATTGGACATTATTAATATTGTGCCGGGAATCTAATTGCGTAAACACTGACAAAATGTGCAGTTTTCCTCCCGTATTTTGATTGCCGAGGCAAATTCTAATCCGGCGGATCCTGCCATTCCACATAGGATGCTTAAACAGTGGAATCATTGCAAAAGCGTGGTCTTCATAATCTTTTTTTCTCTGCAGGCAATTCATTTCCGGACACCGGGAAAAATACATTCGCTGTTTTTGCGTGTCATTTTCTTCTGCTTCGCGCAACCATTCTAAATAAGGCTCATGTTTGCCCACGTTTTCTCCGCACCAGCGAATTTGTAAAAATGGGGCGCAAAAGGTATCAAACGATACCGCCGGCAGCTCTATCCATGCATTTTTTTCTGTTATTTGCAGGTTTAGTCCGGTTTCATCTATTTTCATTCGGCGCAATCCGCGATAGGAAAAGCCAACATCGTCATTCAGCTTTTCCGGCGCATAATACTGCGCCTGCGCAAAAAAAGTAAAAATCCAGCCAACTCCTACATTTTCCTGTGTATAATATGGAAAAGGCCACCCCCGGTTATGAGCAAAAAATACCCCTTGTTTTGTTTCTATGTAGCCATCCGAATCCAACCTCCGCGCAAGCAAGGATTGTCTCCACGATTCCCGCAGGCGGGGATAAATCCTGTCTGTTTCCGTTCCCTGCCAAAGTTCCGCTTCGCAAAGCCATCCATCCCAAAGCGTTGCCTTTGCGCCCGACGGAAGCTCCGGATATTTTGGAAAACCTTTTTCCCCATCAAGCCAATCATCCCATTGTGGTCCATATGGGATTGTGTGTTGCCACAAAAGGCGTCTGGCAAGCTGAGAATATCTCGCCTGCGTACCCAGCTCAAATTCCGGAAAATCTACCGGAGGATTTTCCGGCTTATCTGCATTCCGATTCATAATCTTCCCCCTTATCATTTGCTAGCGAAACCGAACAATTTCCACATTCTCGCACAATGGCTTTTGCGTTGCCTCTGTCCAGACATAACAGGAATAAATGCCCTCTTCTTTTGCCGAAAGCTCCCGGGTAAGCGCATAAGATTCCGTATTAGCGGGGATGGTAAATGAAAATGCCTGCACACTCATCAGGATTTCTCCGCTTTTTCTGGCAAAATAAAGCGTACCGTTTACATCATTTTCTGACATATTTTGCAATTCCGCATAAAAAACCATTCTGCCGTCATATGGCACTTCAAAAATCGGTGTTTGATTTTCCATAGAACGCACAAAACCAGGATGCTTTGCCCCCTCATACAGAGGATCTGCTGTAAAAGCTTTTAACTCTTTAACGCCCAGCATTTGTCCTGCCTCTTTTTTTTGCACCCGGATGTAGCGTGCAGAAACCGGAGTTTCCAAATACAGATATTTTTCTCCTCTCAGCTCTTTCCCTTTCGGCTGATCGTAAATGGTTATTGCGTTAACAAAGTCCTTGCGCTCAGAAAATTGTATGGTAAATCCGTCACAGTTCCCCCAAAGCGTTTTTGTTTCAAAACACAGCGCCTGTATGCTGTACGATGTCCCCAAATCTACCGTAATCATAGCCGCCTCTTCAGGGAGGGTACATTCATTCGAGCACCAAAACGTAGTGTGGTTGCCGTCTACGGCTGCTCCCGGATGATATGCCGGCGAATAAGAATGAACGGTATTTGCATAGGCATATCGGTTTGCGGCAGCATTTTCCCCAAGATACGGACGCGCAAACACTTTCACATCATAAATCGCAAGCGGCTCGCCTATCCTGGTTTTTTGCACACGAAGATAGCGGTAACGCTGCGTATGTTTCGATAGGTCAATTCTGATTTCCCCGGTTGACACCACGTCGCCGTGCTCATAAACTATATTGCCGTCTGAAAAACTGCTGTCATTGGATAGCATAACACAGAACCTGCGGCCGCAAAGAGGATCCTTTTCCGTATTTCCCACCATGACGGACACTGTTTCAATAGTATAGGCATATGCCGTCTCACCGAAGTCCGCCTGCCAATAGCTCATTTCATCCGGAGAAGGAACACTTTGCCACATAGTATCCATTTTTCCGTCGATGGCAAGGCGTGCATCCGTCCCTGGTTCTGAGGAGGATGGCTCGCTGACGGCACACAATTCCTCCACATACTCTTGTGTCCAAACCTCAACTTCATTAAGCGTCAGGTGGGTATCGTACCGGTCATTTTTCATAAACCGAATATAGCGGTATCTTGCATCTACCTCGATTTCATGCATTATCTCCGGAGCATAGGCAGGCTCGCCGGGTAAAATTTCGTACAAAACATCTGCATCGCTAAAGTCTTTTTTGTCTGCCCCTTCGACCCGAAAAGCAGACCTCTCCTCTTCCGCTTCATTTCGTCCATAAAAGCAAATGTGGGAAATGTCATAGCTGTATCCCAAATCCAGTGCCCAAAAACTGTAACCGGTAGGATAATAAGCAGAAGCCCAGCCCGTGGTTGTATCCCCGTCTGTTACATTTTCCGGCGAAAAAACCTCCAGCGGATAAGTAGCACTGACCCAAGCTTCGCCACGCGATGCCACATTCGTTTGAACAGGCTCTGCAAATGACTTCGGCGAAACAAACAGCACGGCAGCCGCCGCAAACGCGGCGGCTGCACATCGAAGATATAAGATTTTCTGATAGAAACTCTTCATTACACTGCCCGGCTAATTTCTCCCGGTTGATATAACGGCTGTAAGGTACCGTCTTCCCATACATAGAACCGGAAAGAATCCCCTTCTGCGTCCGCGGTCGATACGGACTGCACCATCGGCAAAGCCGAAACACCGGCAGGGATAGACATTGTGTATAATTTCACAGATGCGAGGTTCCCATCCGTATAGCCTGCCTGAATGAGCGTGACATTTTTTACCTCATTCCCGCTGTTTGCGCCCTTAAAGCGGACGGCAAACGCATTGCTTTCCGGAACCGTGCCGACTGGTGTTGCATCCGCTTCAGAAGTTAGGAATTCGATAGAATCCGACGGCGTATATGGAAGGTCGGTGCTGTAAGCCGCAAGCTCTGCAACGCCGAACTGCTGCCACTGGTCGCCAGGGATATCCGTCAGGGACTGGATTTTAATATAACGGCAAACTCCCTCGTCTCCCTCAAGCGAAACGGATATTCTGCCTGTTACTGTCGCTTCCTGCGGCGTCACGTAAACGGCTTTGGAATCTTTAAGCGTCCCTGCCAATACATCTTCTGCAGCCTTTGCAATTTCCACCTGAAAATTTTGATAGGACACCGGGTCTATCGCAGGATCCGAACTGGAACCTTTCATCTGGAACACCAGGGAATTCAAACGGTATTCTGCGCCCAGATCCACCACGATCCACGGCCTGTTTTTATCCGTACCATCTGTTAACCATCTGTTGCCATCGACACCTTCCGGCACGAATAATCCATCCACCGCAGCCGTATTCGGATACCACGCGTGTGCGGAGCTTGATGTCACGGTTTTTCCCTTTGCAACATTTGCACCCTCGCCGGCAAGCTTGCGGCCGAGGACAGAAATTTCGCTAATTGACTTCTGTTGGCCAGTTGCCAAAGCTGTTATACGGATATATCGGAAAGTTTTTGCTGCGCCGGTCTGTAACTGCATTGCTTCGGATATATCAATTCTCAATTCTTCTGCAACCGGTTGATCCTCTCCAGCAGTGTTGCGGTAAACCTCAACCGTTGTGCTGTCTTGAGGGAAAGCCTTATTAGAGGACATAATGATTCTGAAATTACTATTTGCTGTATCGTCAAAGTTATTACCGCCAGGACGATAAACGATTTCCTCTAGATCATATTTTTGATAATCTTCACCCAAATCTATGTCCAGATAAGAAACATTTGCGCCAAGAAACCTGTTTGCCCAGTCGCCTGCCGGCATACCGTCAACTACCAACTCAGAGCCAAGGCCATCAAAACTGTAAGGGGCTTCTGTTGTCTTGCCACGCGCAACGTCAACCAAATTTTCTTTCGCCGACATGACGGCAACCTCTGCCAGACCGAAACCACCTTCTCCATTGTCCATTTTTATGAACCGGACATATCTGGCCGTTTTCGGCACATCTAATTTCACCACATGTTCCTCTCCATATGACACAGCCGGAACCGTCTCATACACTGTTTCTGCGCTGGTAAATTCACTGTCTTCTGAAATCTCAATTTTAAAATTTTCCCGTGCCCAGTCAATCCCGTCTCCGCTGCGTACGTAAAAACGAATTTCTGAAATGGGGTAGCTTTTCAGCAAGTCTACAGCCCAGTAACATTGCCCACCTTCCACTGGCTTTTGGCTTATGGAACCATTTGCCCATTCTGTGGAAATATTACCGTCCACAACCAGCGTCGGGTTCATATCAGCACTATAATAACTATTCGCCCATACATATTTGTTGAGCGAAACATTATTAAGCTCCGCCTCCTCTGCCGACACGAGCGGCAGGCAGGAAAGCGACATGACGGCTGCAAGACATAAACCTAGGGATTTTTTAAGTAATTTCATACTGATTCCCTTTCCTTTCGTTAATTATATTGATCCTTGGCAACTTTTTATTTCCCATTTGCCTCGTACCATTCATCAATCTGTTTCTGCATTTCATCAATTACTTCCTGTACGCCTGCATCTTCCAGTTTCTGAATAAATTTTGGATACAAATCATCCGTGTCGCCAACGCCCTGATCCAGCGTATCCAAATATTCTTTTACCGCTGTTTTACAGTTGGTGAGCTGAACATTTACCGGTGTGAGGTTTGGCGCAAAACCGTAAATGGGGGAAATAGTCGCATTATTATTGATCTCTTTCGTTTCTTCCCATGTGGTATCCGCTTGATTCCCGTACAAATAAGAATTATAAACACTGCCGATTGCCCAGTTAGCAACAATATAACGGTTTTCTTCACTTAATTCAATACGGGTGTCATTCAGCTTTGTATAATGTCTGCCTTCAATTCCAAAACTTAAGAGATTATAAAGCTCTTTATCCGTATTGACGAGATTTAACAACATCATCGTACGTTCTGGGTTTTTAGAAGTATCCGCAATACTGTTTAAAGATGCTGCGGCGCCGGAAGTGGTGAGCAGCGCACCGCCAATGCGGTTAAACACAGGACGAACTTTCGTCTGAGCCTCTGTTTCATCCTCAAGACCGGGCTTATAGGTGTTCATTGCGCCAATAGGTGTAATGATTTGGTCATTCTTATACTGTTCTACCGCATTTTCAGGCTCAACCAAAACTTTTTGAGTCAAACCCTCTTCGTTCCATTTTTTTCTGGTTTGAATATATTCCTTAAACTCATCACTTAAAAATTGGTTAAATACAACCGGTTTGCCTTCTTCATTATAACGAATTGCTGACGGTGCACTTTCACCGAGAAATTCTTCAATTCCAACCATTTGCGCGTAGGTCGGCCAAATGCTCGCCGGCAGAGTGTTGCACTCCGGATACTTGCTCTGTACCAGACGGATCCATTCTTCCACATCTTCTAGTGTCACTATCTGGCTGACATCATAGTTAAATTCCTGAGCAAATTTCTCCGGAACACTCCAGCCGCCTTCTCGTGCAAGAATCTGCTGATTGATTACGCCGTAAATTTTGCCTTGTACTCTAACGCCGTCCCAAAACTTCTGATCGATTTGCTGATACAATTCCGGCGCATATTCCGGCAACAATTCGTCAAGGGCGATAATGTTGCCTTTTTCAACATTTTGATAATAATTGTTCAGCCAGTTTGATGTAAAACTGATGTCATACTCATCCCGTCCGGCATTAATAACCTGAAGCTTTTGATCATAGCTTCCAAATTCCACGGGGATAAATTCTACTTCTGCATTGATTTTCTCTTTGATAATTTTGTTTGCCGCTTCATAAACCATGCCGTTGTCTTCCTGAGTTGCACAAGGCACATACCATTTTAAGGTGACCTCAGCGTTTGGGTCATTGGTTGCAGCTGAATCCTCCCCTCCTTTTGCACATCCTGCAGAAAACAATATACATATCGCTGCAAGAAAAGCAATCCAACGTTTCATTTTCATTTAATACTCCTCCTTTTTTAATTCTGCATACAATTTAATTTATATTTTCAAAATCATATCCTACAATAAACTGAAGGTTGGCGCGCGCTGTAATAACAATTACACGACCGTTTGAATTAATATCGTAGACAATGTTATCCAAATCCGCAGCGTTTACCTTTTGAAGGCGATTGGCAGCTTCGCTGTAAAGATATATCGGTTTCGCATCTGTATTATATATTTCTGTGCGTGTATAAATATCCTCCTCATTGCTTCCTGTCGGTATCCGGTCGCAAACAGAAAGCAAAGACTTGTTTCTCTTCAAAGCAAGACCGTATACCGCCCTTGTGCTGGCCGCAACCTGGTCATACGTTGCCCAGCCGGCAGAATACCACACCTCAAGCCCTGGTTTTGACTCCATAAGAGCTTTATCTTCACTGCAGTCAAAGATCAAAACAAACGCGCCAATTTCACTATTTCTAGGGGTATAATGAATGATATCGCCTTTACTTAAAGAAGTGACCGGGAATGATTCGGTTATGTTGCCTGCATCATCTTCCTGCACATATAATAAATCTTCTTTTGCAGTGAACTGTACTTCACCCGATGCATTGTAGCCGGAAATTTTAACAACTTCCAATCCGTTTTCATCAATCGCTCTAGTGGCCGAATCAATTAGCATAACGGGATCTGTTTCGTCAACCGTTTGTGCAGTTGTTCCCGCACTAACATGTTTTACAAACGCCGCCGGTGTTTTTGAAAACTCATCCACATCGTAATACGAATATATATTGGTGTTGTTTTCATCAATAAATTCCGTTCCAACTGTTTGACTTTCATATATTTTTTGATCGCTTGTGGCATTTGACGGTTTTCCGGTGTCATCTACCGGAATAACAAACACAGGAGAAGAAAGTTCTGTCCGCAGATACATTCTATAATCTCCGGCGCGATACAAACACGGAAGCGCTGCTTTATAATAGATTGCTTTTGACGCGTCAGCTATTGTCTCATCCAGAGAATTTTCCTTTGTCTCGCCCGCTGAAACATTAATATAAGGCGTATCGATCTCACTGATGCCGTTGTCTGTGAATCTGGCACGGACAACACCGGCAGGGAGCAAGCTTTCGTCTCCTGATGCAAGCCGGTCAGAAACCTCTTCCAGTTTCATGCGGACTCCATCAATTACGATAGGATCCGTAAGATTCCAAATTTCGTGCGTTCCGCTTTGCCGAAATACTTTCAGACGAATATTACCGGCGATTCCCTGGTCAATATCCGCTGCAATCAGGATCGTATACTCAAACATTCCACTTTCGCTGCTTGCGCTAAGCGCAGCAATTTGTCCTAACCAATTCAGGCGAAGAGACACTTTGTTGCCGGGTTCTAATTCCTTAGCAATAGAAGAGCCATTCTCAAGCGACGCAAAATAAGAGGAATCCACTTCGTAGTGAACGCCACCGATCACTACATATGTAATCTCTCCCTCCTCAATCTCATCGATCGTACCGCTTACTATTCGTTCACCGGCGTATAATTTAACTGCATTCCCGTCCCTGCTTATCGCAAAGGTTATCAAATCTCCGCTCTCCAGCATATCCGGTCTTACCAAACCTCCATCAATTGTACGAAGATATAAATAGCCCTCTGAATCATCCACAGGCAGAACCAAAGACCCTCCGCTTTCCAGAGTAATACGAATCTCATCGTTATTTCTTCCTGCAGAAGCAATTACCGCTGTCTGATACGTGTCTAAAAATACAATTTCATATTCACCGTCATTATTGTTATCTAAAAATGTGATTTCCGCATTGTGATCTTTAAAATCATATCCTGTGTATTCAACATCGGCAACGCCGTTATAAATTACGCTGAATCCACGCGATAAAGCAAAAGATTGATTTGCGCCGGCATCTGACGTAAAACGAAATGACCCATTCATAATATCATCGTTGCTCGAAATCAAATCTCTGCCCTGCATAACAGCAGTGTTATTGTCCGATGAGGAACAGTCGTACAGCACAATTTCATTTTCGCCATCCGATATATCCACAAAATAATCCACCCGGTAACCCAACCATCTATTCATATCGCCCACAAGATCTTGATAATCCTTTTGACCGATTTTAATATGTCCGGTAAAATAAGAAACGGCATTTGTTAAGTTGGATACATTATTTTCTGTTATAATACCCCTCTCTTCCTTTAACTGATACTTTCCTGTTAAAAGGCTTTCTCCCTCTTCTAAGGTTAGTCTGTCTGTCTCAATCAAAACATCTGCAGCAGGAACTGTAAGGGCATTGTAAAGAAACAGCGCCATTGTTTGCTGGTCAACAAAATCATAACCATCAACACTCATTTTTTGATACAAACCCACATCTGCTGCTTTCCGGCGAACATTAGCCGGAAAAGTGCCCAGGTAGTCCAAAGAATCTCCATATCCTAGTGCATGCAGCAAAATTTTCATCAGCGCATCTCCGGTAATAAAAGCTTGAGGACGGAACAAACGGTCATCCGGACAATCAATCCAACCCATAGCCCAGGCTGTCTGAACCGTTTGATAATATGGATGATCCGGCAAAACATCATAAAACATTTGCTCACTTGCATCGTTTGCAAACACATTCTCATCCAAGCCCAATACAGCAAATGCTAGTTTTAACGCTTCTGCCCGTGTCACAAGCTGTTCCGCTTGAAATGTTGCCGTACTCATAATTCCGAGATAATCTAATAATTTTGCTGCTTTGGCATATTTTTGACCTTCAATATTGCCGTAATTTTGACCTGCTGTCTCCATTTCATATACTTCGACTTCTCCAAGCGTGAAATATTCCCCGTCCATCTTCTGCAACCTTAAATAGCGGTATGCCTGCGACGCTGAAACATTAACACTTAAAGACTCATGATATGGAAATCCTTCCTCGCCCATCGAATAAACCGTCTCATACTCCCCAAAGTTTACGTCATTTGACAGTTGAATCTCAAAATTTCTTCGAGATGTATCATTATCCATATCCCAACGCGCATGGACAATAACTTTCGAAATAAAATACGGTTGTAAAAGATCAACTTGCCAAAAACTATTGATCCCCGAATAACCCTGAGACCACGTTGTATAAATGTCTCCATCATTGGCAAGCTCCGGACCCATTCCGCCCAAGCCATATTCACTGTCTGCCGTAACCGGCTTTCCCAAAGCGATATTCGGTGTGGAAGTTTTAATAGCAAATACAGTGCAGCATCCTGCAATCATACATAACGCCAATAACAGAGCAATAATATTCTTTTTCATGTGCTACCTCCTTTATTGAGCGTCCTGTAGGTCGGCGCCGCTATCAAACAGGTTAATTAGCCGTGATATGATAACTGCCGCCTGCGCTCTTGTAGTGCCGGTTTGCGGTCGGACAGTGCCGTCTTCAAAACCATTGATAATGCCCGATTGCGCTAAGCTCATCATTGCCTGATGTGCATAGGGAGATATTTCTTCAGAATCAGCAAAATTAAAATCCTGTGTTTGATCCGTTAAGGCTCCTTTGGATTGGCAAGCTCGGTAAATCATAACTGCCATATCCTGCCTGCTGATTTCGTCTTGTGCGCCAAACGTTCCATCATCTCTTCCAGTAACAAAGCCATACGCATATGCTGCAGAAACATACGGATAAAACCAGTCGTCTTTCAAGCAATCTGTAAATTCTACTCCTTGTGCATTTGTGGAAATTTCAGAAGCCAGCACGAGCAATTTTGTAAATTCCGCCCTTGTAATTTGCTGGTTGGGATAAAATTTTCCTTGATCACCGGATATAATTTTTTTCTCATACAGTGCTGTAATATCCGCTGCTGCCCATTCGCAATCGTATAAATCAGAAAAAACAGCTGTATCTTCCTGATTTTCTAACTCCGGCACAGGTACTGGCTGTGTTGTCGGCCCTGTCGAAACCGGAAAACTTTGACCGCCGCCGGAGCTGCTGCTTGAGCCGCCGGAACCGCCGCCTCTGCCGCCTTCATCTCCTTTTTTATTCTCCGCAGCTAGCTTGACTGCTGTTTCAAAAGCATTTGCAGCCTCAGAAGGTGATGACGCACCCGTCATTTGCTGCACAACTTCTACCAATGTTACATCATTTTTCTCTGCTAAGGTCAAATCAATCGAAAATTCTTGTGCATACTCTTCCAATGCATCTGCTTTTTCTTTCAGCGTGCCGCTGTTAATATAAGTAAGACCCAGCGCAGTCCGAATTTTTTTCGTTTGTTCAAAAAGGGATGTTTGTACACCATCGCGCAGCTGAACAAATTCTTTTGCAAACTCCTGCCGCATGTCTTCTAAAGATTCTCCCTCTCTCCCGGAGAAGGCATATCCTTGTGTTTCCTCTCCTATGACGCTGTTATATAGATCCATTTTTTCCAGCACTTCTGTCTCATCGCCTGTATTTAAAGCATCCATCAGCACTACAAGACTGAGCGTATCATTAAGTTCTTTAAGACTAGCAAAAGCAGTTGGATATTTTTCTTGCCTAATATTCTCAAACAAAACTTCAAAATCTTCAAGTAACCGCGCTTCTTCCAGTGCTGAAAGATCATTCCCGATAATAATTTCTTTTTCAATGATATACTCATCCAGCTTATTTAAAATTTCGTCGCCGGTTGCAGCGTGGATTTCCTTCAGGGCTGTTTCCAATTCGCCTTCTGCCGCCATATAAATTTTTTGTGTATCTTCTGAAATAGTCCTTCCCTCTGCCGATGTCTGTATTGTGCGATAATAATACATGCCGCGCGGTGCATCTGAAGGAATTTTTAAAACAAAAGAAAAGCTTTTGGGACCATTTGGAGTAACCGTTTCTGTTTCTAATTGATAAAGTGCCTGCTGGACTGTGTCGTCTGTTAGATTGTCAAACGTGATCTCAGACCCCTCTACCGGTCCTAATACGACAAATGTTACAAAGTATACAGACGAATCTTCCACTGTTACTGTAACAGTTTTTTCATAGTCCTGCTCTGTTCCGTGAACCGGAATAAGCCAAACGCACAAAAGCAGACAAAAGAGCATTATTGTGATTCCTCTCTTTTTCATGCTGTGATCATCCTTTCCGTGAATTTGCGCCTCCAGCACATTTCTTCATCTAAAGCAATGGCATATAGCGTAAAATTTTTAACCCTTAACCGAACCGATCGTAATTCCTTTGACAAAGTATTTCTGAAAAAACGGAAATATCAAAACCATTGGTCCAGCTGCAATGACGCAAATTGCCATGCGTACAGTTTCGTCCGGCAATGTCATTGAGCCCATCATTGTCTTGGCTGCACCGGAAGATTGAGTAAAGAAAGTAACACTTTCCATTATCCGGTACAAAAGATACTGAAGCGACACAATTTTGTCATTATCAATATAGATTAAAGACAAAAACCAATCATTCCAATATGCCAGCATAATAAACAATGTCACAACTGCAATTCCTACCTTTGATAAGGGAATTACAATTCGAAAAAAGATTGTAAACTCTGAAGCACCGTCTAATTTTGCAGATTCTATCAGCGAAATCGGTATTGTCATGAAAAAGGTTTTCAGCAAAAATACGTTCCAGGCGCTGACCATCATGGGTAAAATTAGCACTGCCAGCGTATCTTTTAAATGCAGATACTGAGAAAGCAAGATATACGTTGGCACCAAACCGCCGTTAAACACCATGGTTATAAAAATGTACAACGACAACGGTCGTTTCATTTTATAATCCGGACGGGAAATTGGATACGCAAGTCCAGCCGTTAACAGCACTCCTAAAATGGTTCCGATTGAGGTTACCGTAAGCGTTACGCCGTAAGAGCGCAAAATTTGTTGCGGGTATTCGAACACATACCGGTATGCCTCAAGGGAAAATTTAAGCGGAATTAAACTGTAACCATAGTTTGAAATTGTTGCTTCATCTGAAAATGAAATTGCAAGCACCAATAAAAATGGTAAAAGGCAGCAAAGTGCAAGCAGAATTAGCGGGATGTGAACCCACAAGTTTTTAATCGACTTTGTCTTCATCTTACCGCCCTCCTTACAATAGCGCATTTTCTGAATTGATTTTTCCAACTACCCAATTTGTAATCATAACTAAAGCAAACCCTATAACCGACTGGAAGAAACCGATTGCTGAAGAAATGCTTACATCACCGGTCTGTTTCAACACTCGGAAAATGTAAGTATCAATAACATCCGTCACTTCATAGAGCATGCCCGAATTGTTCGGTATGTAATAAAACAACCCAAAGTCTGCACGCATAATAGAACCGATGGCAAGTATCGTTAAAATAATTGCAGTTGGTTTAATCAGCGGCAGTACAATGTAACGGATAATGTGAACTCCCCGGCAGCCGTCAATCTTTGCTGCATCATATAACTCCTGGTCAATGCTCATGATGGCACCATAATATATGATTGTCTGAAAGCCTATGTTTTTCCACACATGGGCAAAAGGCAAAATCAAAAGCCACGGCTTTAGTTCTTGATACCAAGCAACATTCTCTCCGCCGAACATTTTTACGAATTGATTTAAGATGCCTTTATCAAATTCGAACAAGGTTTGTGCCATATATCCCGCAACAACCCATGAAATAAAATATGGAAGAAAAAACGTTGTCTGATATATTTTTAAGCTGATTTTCCGTTTTACCGAATCCAGCAAAAGGGCCGTTGCAATCGCGCAAACCATTAAAAGCAGGATAAAAAACAAGTTGTACCCTAAGGTATTTCTGATAATTCGAAATGCATCCTGAGACTTAAATAAAAACTCAAAATTGCGAAGCCCTACCCATTCACTTCCCCAAAAACCCAATCTGTTATTGTAGTTTTTGAATGCAATTAAAATTCCGGCAATCGGAATATAATTAAATATAAACAAAACCAAAATTCCCGGCAATGCCATTATTGACAAATCAAGCGTGGAGCGAAGCGATAAACTCCGGTTTTTTTTCTGCGATAACCGTTTTATTTTTCCCGATGTTACTGCAGCGCTGGATTTCATTGGACATTTCCTCCTTCATCAATTGTAAAGTCTCCGCACAACTGATTCATCTCCAGATAACTATCCACCAGAACTGCTTTTATCTTACATCCTGACGGCAACGTACCCGAAATTCCTGTTAAGTCTACCATAACCGTACCGTTTCCTGTAATTTGCTCTGTTTTTGCTCCACAGGCGATAACCTTCCCCTCTGAATCCGTAATTAGTGCGATAGCAGTGTAGTTTTTTGTGCTGCCTGTTCCGTTATAAACGGGAATGGATAAGCTTGCCGGTGTTTTTCCCTCTAAAGAGTTAATTTCGCCGGCAGCATCCGACAGCGTCCACCGGCCATAATTTTCTTCCGTCTGTGCAAAGACAGAAAGTTCCATTAACGGCACAAAATCTTCTGTCACACAAGTAAATCTAATGTACCGATATTCCGAACCATCTACGTCAAAGCCATAGGAAGATAAGGCTACAAGCGGCTCGTTAAATTGCTTCAAAAGCACCATGTCATCGGGATCTGTAAATCCTGGCGTGTTTGAAGCATAGATTTGAATTCCCTCGCTTCTGCCTCCGCCCGTAGTATAATCATAAGTAAATAATTCAACACGGGAAATAGGAAATTTTTTACCAAGGTCTATGTCAATATAAAACGGCGGATATCCACCTTGTATGGAAGCGGGCGTTGACACGCTGCCATCTACAAGCGCTGCTGCCGGAAGATTAAACGCATTATTACCGCCTGTGACCTTTTTGTCTTTTGCCACATTTACCAAACCCACTTGGCTCTCCGGCACAAAAACTTTAAGATCTTTAATTCCTATTGTCCCATTGATTGCATGCGTAATAACAAGTACGCCAGAATATTTGTTGTTCGGGAACATCTTCTCAACTTGAAAGTCAGTCCGAACGGACATAGGTTCGTCCGGACCACATGTATGGAGCACATCATATCCTTCAGATGCATTACTTTTTAACAGCCTGATTTCAAAGTCTTTATCCGATCCAGGATACATTAAAATAGAAAGAGAATTTATTGTCATGCTATAAGCAAATGTCAACCGGAATGAATTTTCTGTATTTGGACTATATCCATTTACCCATGCCGAATCATCATTGTCATCTACTACATATTCCGGCAATAATCCCAATGTGCCTCCTCCATAAGTTGAAGAAACCATAATATTTGACTCAGGCGCAATATTAATAAAATTTTCCTCAGCTCCAACGAACCCAACACCAGAAGCACTGAGAACTAAAGTCAGCAAAATTGCTACAATTTTTTTCATTCTAATTCCTGACCTTTCTGCCCGCGATTTCCTTACTTTTTACATTTTTCCTTATTGCAGGCGATAAGAAAAAAATATTTTTGTCTTTCTGCTCGTCAATTAGAAAAAATTTCTATTTATCATATACTCGTTTACTTTACCATTACATGCAGTTGAGTATCCGGAGTATACACACCATAATACCCCTGTCCCTGTGTGTTGTTTGTATCACAGAGTGCATTGATTGCAGTTTTTCCGTTTACTTGTATTGCCACACGTTTTTTACCGCCTTCTGGGACATAATTGATACCAACTTGAATCGGTTCTTTGAGATTGCTAATGAAGTCTGCAGTATTAATGATGTCATCAAACACTTTTTCCTTATCATAGGGGCTGCCAAATAAAATTTGTTTTACGCCGCCTTCTATTCGGTACAAATACATCACGTCTTTCGCTATAACAAATTCAAAATAAGAATTTACGGCATCCAGCCCTTCCGGCATCAGCTCTCCATTTACACTGTCGAAAACAACTCTTGTACCATAAATTGTATCAACACGGTCCGCTCTCATCGTCAAATTAATAGAATTGGTCTGTCCACCCTGCCATAGGTATGGTTTGTCTGATTTTGCAAACAGCAATTCTGTCCCGTCTTTCACTGCTTCATCACCAAACCAATTCCACCACGTATCCGGTTCGGTAGAATCCGATTGATAGCGGCTGACACGTATAGTCCAAACCTGACTTTTACAATGATTTTTCACGACTGCCTGAACCGGATAGGTAAAGTCTATAGGCTGGCTAAAATCGGGGAACAGTTCCGCGCCATCTGAAATTATCGCGTTTGCTGTCAAGTTTGTTAAATCAACACTTTCATCAACCATGATCTCTATGGTATGGTTTCCTTCATTAATTACTGCCGGAGCATCAATGCCATCCAGCCGAAAAGCTAATATGTCCGCTTTTAAAATGGAATGGTCAAATTCGCTGATTGCCTGTTCCAGCGTCCAAAGCCGGGTATATTCCTCTACAGAGCTGTCAGAAGCAGATGCAATAGCAGCTTCAAACGTATTTTTAGCCTCTTGCGTACAGGTGCCTAATTCTGTTCCAATCGGTGTTTCCTCCAGTAATTTCTGCGCAGCGGCAATGGTATCCGAAAGAGAAAGTCTTTGGAAGGAGTTTTCAAACTCGCGCATGGCAACTTCCAGACGATAATAACGTTCTGCCTGTCCAATCCCTCTTGCATCCGTTGTTCTCTCCTGCACCGTCATCTCGCTCAATCTGTCAGCAAGCATAAGTGCGGCATCCGGGCTATATTGCCCCGGCAAATCACCGTAACGATCTGTTTCCAAACAGGTTTCAGCAATGGTTGCCATTTTTTTCGTCCACTCCGTATATGTTGTGCCGTCAAAGTGATAATAGAAAGAACTGTAATTATCCATTCGTTCTCTGCCATAGTATGCCTGCGCATCCGGCACCTGCTCTTTAATTGCCTGATATTCCGGACGAAGACCGGCATTGTCCATAATTGCTTTTGCTTCCGGCTGAGGATCCCCCGAAATAAAGGTTTTTACTGGATCACCGCTGCAATTGGTCCCAAGCAACGTCACAGTCGGCGAATTGGCATAGGTATTGGTTACATGGATGTCCTGCTGGCTTTGATTCCAAATAAAATACACATTTGCCGAATTTTCTACCACGTTATCATGAACCGTAAAATCCGATGAACCATCGTCAAAATACATAGCAGCAAACGGTCCATTTTCATTTTTAATATAGTTTCCATAATATTCACTGTTTGCCTGACGTCCTAATGTGTAAATTCCACCGCCGTCATGCAATTCCATGTTATAAGTATCTACCAGGTTCCCAACAATTTTTGTATTGGCTAAAGTACTTGGCAGATTACTCCAGCCCCAGCCAATTGACATACCGCTGTAAGGAACGTAATAAATTTCATTGTGCATAAAAGAAATGCTGTCTCCATAATACATTCCTATCCCTGCACTACCATAATAATAATTTCCGGTGCGTGTTACGTAGTTATCTGCCACCATGATATTGCGGCACACATCTCTTTTAAACCATTCTATATCTTTAGTATAAATCGCAAGTTCCGTAATCCGGAAATCCTCTACTTCTGTTTTGCGAATCATACAATATTTAAACTTTTCATTGGTGCCCGGCTTAAGAGAAAGAGATTCTCCCTCGTAGCTGGTTGCGCCCTGCCGGTGGACAACGGTATATGTATTAAAATCCGGATCATTGGATAGCAGAATCTCAAAATTGCGTTTTTGGGGAACCTCACCGGTATCCGCGCTTGTCGTAATTACAATTTCGTCCACACTAACCGGAATGTCAAATTCTAATTTGAAAAAAGATTTGCGGCCGACATATACATCATTAAGCGGTACCCATCCATCCCCTGTTCCGTCATAAATCATTCTGGCATATTGTCCGAAGTTTCCAATATCCGACGGGGTAAAGGTAGAACGCAAAACCATATTTTGTCTCCAGCCCGCAGGCTTTTCTTCCTCGACGGAAGAATGGTCTGGCATTCCAATGCTAATTCCGCTTTCGCCGGTATCATAAACTGCATTTCCAACAATGTTGCAGTCCGACACATTGTAATGCAGTCTAAGTGCCGCCGCCCCCATGCCAAACAGGACACAGCCCTGCATCGTAATATTTTTTGCATTTAAAATGTCAATCGCGCCTTGTGTTGTGTTTTCTTTATAGCTTCTTCCAACGAAATTATCTCCCTGTTGTCCATGGCTGTAACCGCCAACTTCCGCCGGAAGGTTAAATGCTGCGTGGGCAAAGCGAAGACCTTCAAAGCGGATATTTTCAACCAGCTCCCCATCTCCGCCGTCAACAATCATGATTTTTTCCAACACCGGTGCATAAACTTCCGCCGTCGTCATATCCTCGCCTTCACGCGGAATATAAAATAACTCTTTGGTATCACTGTTAAAATAATATTCTCCCGGCATATCCAAAAACTCAAAGGCATTTTCAATTCGGAAACCAAAATCCCAGCGGGCTGCATGCCCCCATTTGGGAACAGACGCTACACCATTATACTGCGGCTGCTGCATGATCGCAATTACGCGCGAGGAATCATTGGGATCTGGAATGATTTTCTCCAGCATAGCGCTGTTTCCCTTCCAGCCTACGCCCCAGCGGAAATCTACTTCGTCCGGATTTTCCAAATCAGGAAGCACTCGTTTATCAAAATAAATTCCGTCATATTGATAACCAGTGTTTGGATCATCATAGTCTCCCAGACCGGTCACTTCCCTCTCTGTTGAAGCGCGATTGACACGGGTATCATTGACATACAATTCGCGCATCCGCTCAAATCCCTCAGCCTTTGCCTTCCACATTCCATTCCCAACCGGCTCAAAGCCCTCAATTTTCTGTCCGCCGGATATCAATGGGTAACCTTCGCCGCGGTACACTACTTCATAACCACTATTTCCAGAATCCTCTTTGCCAAACTGCAACGGTTCCTCTAATTGATACACACCTTCTAAAACAACAACTTCAATATTACCGGTCATCGGCTGTGCTGTCAGCTTCTTTACCGCTTCCTGTGCTTCTTTTATAGAAGAAAACGGATGGTTCTGCGAACCATCGCCGTCCGGCGATGCTGAAGCAGAAATATAAAAACGCTGCTGAAGGTTTTCCGTTTCTTCATAAATAGATTCTTCTCCGAAAATTGTGCTGCTGGAACCAATCAACATCAATGAACACAGCAGCAAACTCATGATTTTTTTCAAGTAGAACGCCTCCTTTAGATTATCAGAACAGCTTTTTTATAGAAAAATAATTGATACTATTACCATACAAATTCCTATCCATTTTCTCAAAGTCACTTTTTCTCTTAAAACCAAGGCTGAATAAAGCGTTGTCACCACCATTAATCCGCCGGACTGAATTGGATACTGTACCGCTGCATCAATACTTTTTGACACAATCATTGAAAGTTGATTCGCCGTACATATGCTAACCCCTGTAACAAGACACGGAAAGATAAATGTCCGAAAATGAATTTTTTTTCTTTCTCTGCCTTTTAAGCGAAAGAACCCATACATTCCCGCGTTCATCAGCGCTGCAAAACCAAACATAAAAAAACTGAATTGAACTACTGTTGTCTCGGGATAACGAAATGGTTGATATTTTTGTACAAACATTGATGCCCCATTTAACAAAAATACCATGGATGCCAAAACAACAAATTTAAGACTACACTTTATTTTCTTTTCTTCCTTTTCATATACTACCAAAAACAGCGCCGAGAACAAAAACAACAAAGCAATTCCTCTTTTTAAGTCAATCGATTCTGAAAAAACAAGCGGGCCCAGCAAGCAAGGAATCGCAACCGCGCCTGTTGCGAACATGATACAGACCGAAAGCGGTCCGGAGGCCATCGCCTGATATAAAAAGAAATTACAAAAGACAAAACATACGGCTCCAGCAATTGCCAATAAAATAACTCCTGCATTTGCCTGCGGCAACTGCCCTGAAACAATGCTACTAATCAGATATACAATGGATCCTCCGGTCGTCCAAACCACGCCAAACAAAAACATAGAAGGCATATTGCCGGAATAATGCTGACTGAATACTTTTCCGAATACCTGATTGGTACCTGTAATGAAAACAATTAAGAATAAAATCAAATACACTTATCTGCCCCTCCCTTTGTCTATTATAACGCTTACGGTTTTATAATGTAAATCTTAAATATAGATAACTCTTATTAAAATGCCGCAATTTCTATTAAAATTCGGAAAACAAATCAGGATATTCCCCTGCAAATTTACTTCGGAGGTCTTGGGTACACAAAGTTAATTCCTTTATTTTATTAGAAAAAGGTAGACATGCCTAACCAAATGCGATATAATAAATTTGATAATGAAATAAAGGATGGTTTGTATGACGCTTGATAAACTGCCAGTTGGAAAAAATGCTGTTATTGTAGCGGTAAATGGGCAAGGTATGCTCCGCCGCCGCCTTTTAGATATGGGATTGACTCCTAAAACTAAAGTAATGGTCCGAAAAATTGCACCTATGGGAGATCCCATTGAAATACATGTTCGCAGCTATGAATTAACCATACGCATGGAAGAAGCAAGAAATATTGTCGTGGAGGAGGAAACACTATGATTTTCGCATTGGCCGGTAACCAAAACTGCGGCAAAACGACATTATTTAACCAGCTTACAGGCTCCAATCAGCACGTCGGCAATTTTCCCGGCGTAACGGTTGAACGCAAAGACGGCCAAATTCGCGGACACCGCGAAGCATCCGTGGTGGATCTTCCCGGAATTTATTCCCTGTCCCCCTATACCAGCGAAGAAATTGTAACAAGGGATTTTCTTTTAAATGAACATCCAAACGGGATTATTAACATTTTAGATGCCACAAACATTGAACGGAATTTGTATTTGAGCATGCAGTTGATCGAATTGGGAATTCCGATGGTAATAGCGCTTAATATGATGGATGAAGTAAGAGCAAACGGAGGAACAATTAAAATTAAAGAGCTGGAAGATGGTTTGGGCGTTCCGGTTGTCCCTATTTCGGCCAGCAAAAATGAAGGCGTGGAAGAGCTGATCGAAGTGGCCATCCAAACTGCCAAAACCCGGCAGGTCCCAAAACGGCAAGATTTTTGTTCTGGTCCGGTGCATAGGGCCATTCACGCTATTGCCCACTTGATTGAAGACCACGCACAAAGCATCCAGGTTCCGCCGCGCTTTGCCGCTACAAAACTGGTGGAAGGCGACGAACCCATGCTAGAGGCGTTGGGACTGACAGAAAATGAACGGGATATGGTAGAACACAGCGTCAAAGAAATGGAACGCGATATCGGAACAGACCGTGAAGCCGCCTTGGCCGATATGCGCTATCAGTTCATTGAATCCTTGTGCGCTGACGCCGTAGTAAAAGGTGCGGTCAGCAAGGCAAGCCAGCGCAGCATACGGATCGACCGTTTTTTGACGCATAAATATTTTTCTATTCCTATATTTTTAGGGATCATGATGCTGATCTTTTATTTAACCTTTGGTGTAATCGGCAGTGTTCTGAGTGATCTGCTTTCCTATGGAATTGATCAGATTGCCGCACTTACCGAGCGCGGTTTAACTGCATATGGCATCAATCCGGTTGTAAAATCTCTGGTGATTGACGGAGTTTTTGCCGGCGTTGGCAGCGTTTTGTCATTTTTGCCAATTATTGTTGTTTTGTTCTTTTTTCTATCCATTTTGGAGGACAGCGGATATATGGCGCGCGTTGCCTTTGTAATGGACAAGCTGCTGCGGAAAATTGGTCTGTCCGGGCGAAGTTTTGTTCCGATGCTGATTGGCTTTGGCTGCACGGTTCCGGCGATTATGGCTGCACGGACACTGGCGAGCGAGCGAGACAGAAAAATGACTATTTTGCTGACTCCTTTTATGAGCTGCAGCGCCAAGCTTCCGATTTATGCCATGTTTTCTACCGCCTTTTTCCCCGGATATGAAGCGGTTGCTATGATTTGCCTTTATTTATTCGGCATTCTTATCGGGATTCTCAGCGGACTGGTGTTAAAAAACAGCGTATTTCGCGGTAAACCGGTGCCTTTTGTTATGGAACTGCCCAATTATCGTTTCCCCAGTTTAAAGAGTGTGCTCCTTTTAATGTGGGACAAAGCAAAAGACTTTTTAATTCGGGCTTTTACTATTATATTTATTGCAACGCTCATTATTTGGTTTTTCCAAACCTTTGATTTCCGTCTCAATGTGGTTTCGGACAGTTCGCAAAGCATATTAGCAGAAATCGGTCGGCTGCTTGCTCCTATTTTTGCGCCTCTCGGATTTAGCGATTGGCGCGCTTCCACAGCGTTGATCACGGGCTTTAGCGCAAAAGAAGCCGTTGTCAGCACTTTGGCCGTTTTAACAGGTGCAAGCACCTCTACCCTGCCGGCAATGCTTTCCCAAATGTTCACAACCCCTGCCGCTTGCGCTTATTTAGCTTTCACCTTGTTATATACCCCCTGCGTCGCTGCCATTTCTACCGTGCGAAAAGAAATGGACAGCGGTTGGTACGCTGTAGGAGTTGCGTGTTTTCAAACCGGTATTGCGTGGATTATCGCCTGCCTTGTCTATCAGACAGCGCGTTTGTTTCTGTGAGGAATGAAAAATGGGATTTTTTGATTATCTTATCCTAGGGCTTCTTGCCGCTGCCGTCTGCTGTGCTGTCAGAACAATGAAAAAAAGCAAACAGAAATGCCTCGGCTGCTGCCGACTTTGCCCCCAAAAACATAATTGCAAAAATTGATGAATTAAAAATTTGATTCTTTTCATTATTTAAAAATTCATGAAAAAAATAAATATCCCCCCGTATAACGGGGGGTATTTCATTTTCGGGCATAGCCCTATCCTCTACTGGCTGGGCACAAGTGCCCTTTTATTTGGCCTGCCAGCCATGCAACTATTACTTACTACCCATAAATGGGTCCCGTGGGTCGAACAGACTGA
>CASGBM010000006.1 GCA_949299615.1 uncultured Eubacteriales bacterium
GAACCTAAAAATAGCATTTTAATGCTGTTTTTAGGTGTGAAATTGTAAATTTCACACAAATGGTTTCGCAAAACCATTTGTTCAGTAGACATTAAATAGGGTGTGCATTCTTCTATTCCATAATCTCTGACAATTGCTGTTAATTCGTATATAGGCAGACCAATTGCGTGTGTTTCCGTGTGTACTGTTGCGCAGGCTTGCCCTACGGCGTGGCATAGAGCAGCATCTGTGAGGGAAGTAACTTCTTTAGCCATGGCATGTACCTGTAAAATGGCGGCTCTTGCATCGGGCATTTTAATTTTGCCGCTGGCCCATTGTTTACTTTGATCGAGAGCGGTTTGGGGCCTTTTGTCAAAAGGATATTGAACTGCAAGAGCTTGAAGCGGATCTTGGGCACACATAAAAGCCCATAAAACCAGTGTGCGATGTTTTTGAAGCGCTATTTTATTCAGCAGTTCTGCCAGGCATGGACTGGTTCTGGAAAACAATATTGCATTTTTACGCTGAATCCTGATTTTGACATCGTCTAAATTCATTAAAAATTCCTTCTTTTATCCATTTCTATTATGAGGCAGTTTGACTGCAATTTTAGCAGTCAAAAAACCGGATTTAAGATAAGATGCCATCCATTCATATTTTTCAATGATTGAAGAATTGCTTATAAAAAAAGGAACAAACCATTTGGTTTGTTCCTTAATATTTTACTATGCTTTGATTATTCTGCAGCAGCAGCGGAAGCACTCGGAGCAGCAGAAGCGCTAGCAGCAGCACTTGCGGAAGCCGGAGCTTTAGAAGCAGCAGTAGAAGCTTTTGCAGAAGCGCTCGGAGCAGCAGAAGAAGCTGCATCATCGCTTGCACAGCCAGCGAAAGCGCCAGCGACAACCATCAAAGATAATACGCCAAGTAAAATTTTGTTTTTCATTGAAATTTCCTCCTCATAATTTATAATCCCATAATATTAACAGACGCTTTTGCGTCTATTTAACGCAATTATTTGGAAAGACGGTTTTCCAGTTTTTCCAATTCTTCTTTGATTTCCTTCGGAAGGGTATCACCAAATTTTGCAAAGAACTCTTTTTGACCTTCTACGTCTTCCAGCCAAACTTTTTTGTCAACAGACAAAAGCTGGTCTAAAACATCGGCATCAATGTCAAGTCCTTCAATGTTGATGTCTTTTGGATTCGGCAGATAACCGATCTCCGTTTCTTTCGCATCGGCTTTTCCTTCACAACGGTCTAAAATCCAGTTCAGAACGCGCAGGTTATCGCCAAAGCCCGGCCACATAAAGTGTCCTTCTTCATCTTGGCGGAACCAGTTAACATGGAAAATTTTCGGCGGATTCGGAATTTTTTTGCCCATTTCCAGCCAGTGTGCAAAATAATCAGCCATGTTATAGCCGCAGAACGGGATCATAGCCATCGGATCACGGCGTACAACGCCGACTTTGCCGGCAGCGGCTGCCGTTGTTTCCGAAGCCATGGTAGCGCCGACAAAAACGCCGTGCTGCCAATCAAAAGATTCATATACCAGCGGAGCGGTTTTCGCACGTCTTCCGCCAAAGATAATAGCGGAAATCGGAACGCCCTGCGGATTTTCAAACTCGCTTGAAATACATGGACATTGTTTTGCCGGAGCAGTGAAGCGGCTGTTTGGATGTGCGCCCTTTTCGCCGTTGTCCGGAGTCCATGGACGACCCTGCCAATCAATGCCTTGTTTCGGCGGCTCGCCGTCTAAACCTTCCCACCAAACGGTGTTGTCTTCCGTGTTCAAAAGCACATTGGTAAAGATAGTATTGCTCATCGTTGTAGCGAGAGCATTCGGATTCGTTTTTGTGGAAGTTCCCGGAGCAACCCCAAAGAAACCTGCTTCCGGATTGACTGCCCACAATCTTCCGTCTTCGCCGATTCTCATCCAGGCAATGTCATCTCCGACTGTCCAGACTTTGTAACCTTTGAGCATTTCCGGCGGAATCAGCATAGCCAGGTTGGTTTTACCACAGGCACTTGGGAACGCAGCAGCAACATATTTCACTTCTCCCTGCGGATTCTCAAGACCTAAAATCAGCATATGCTCTGCCATCCAGCCCTCTTTGTGTCCCATGTAGCTGGCAATTCTCAAGGCAAAACATTTTTTCCCCAGAAGAACGTTTCCGCCGTAACCGGAGTTTACGGACATAATGGTATTGTCTTCCGGGAAATGAACGATATATCTGTTTTCTGGATCAATATCTTTTTTTGCGTGCAGGCAGCGGACAAAATCGTCGCTGTCGCCCAATTCTTCCATAACTTTTGTGCCAACGCGGGTCATAATTTCCATGTTGAGCACTACGTAACGGGAATCGGTCAGTTCAATCCCAATTTTAGAAAACGGGGAACCATAAGGTCCCATCATATAAGGGATTACATACATGGTACGACCCTTCATGCTGCCTTTAAACAGCTTATTAAGCTTTTCATACATAACAGCAGGTGCTTCCCAGTTGTTTGTCGGACCGGCATCTTCTTTCTTTGTGGTGCAGATGAAAGTCCTGTCTTCTACACGGGCAACATCATTCGGCGCAGTTCTGTGCAAATAACAGCCCGGAAGTTTTTCCTGGTTCAGTTCAAACATTTCACCGTCGGCAACTGCTTCTTGATACAATTGTTTTTTTTGCTCTTCGCTTCCGTCAATCCAAACGACCTTGTCCGGTGTTGTCAAAGCAATCATTTCATCCAGCCAAGATTGAACGGCTTTGTTGTTTGTCATGGTGATCTCCTTTCAAAACTCTCAAATATTTATCAGATGTAATCATGTAATCAGTAGATAGTTTATGTACAATCCCAATGGATTATGACCCTAATTTTCAATTCGTAACATATTATACTCCATTCTTATGAAAATTCAAAGCTTTTTAAAACAAAAAAATATCGTCTATTTATACAAACTTAATTGCAACAATTCGTTTGAAAATTGTGCAAATTGCACCAAATCTAATGATTCGCCCCGAATATTTTCCGAAATGCCAAATTTATTTAATACTTTTTTAATATCTTCTTTACAAGTCCCAAGGGCAGGATAATTCCCGGCGCTGTTTAAAAAAGTTTTGCGCCGCTGTCCAAAAGCAGCTCGAATTAAATGAAAAAAATGCTTTTCATTAACTACGGAAACAGGAGGTTTTTCTAAAATGTCCAATTTCAAAACTGCAGACCAAACTTTTGGCGCGGGAACAAAGGCATCGGGAGGCACGAGACACACCAAGCTGGGATGCGCATAATAATTCACAGCGAGTGTAATGGCGCCATATTGTTTTGTGCCCGGTTTTGCACTCAAGCGTTCGGCAACTTCCTTTTGAATCATAATTACAATTCCCGAAAGTCCCGGCTTCTCTTCTAAAAGCTTCATAATAATTGGGGTTGTAATATAATAAGGAAGATTTGCAACTACTTTCACCGGTTTTCCATCAAATTCTTCTAAAAACAGCCTCTTTAAGTCCAGCTTTAAAATATCGGCATTTATAATAGTAACATTATCAAATTCCGCCGTATTTTCTGATAAAAGCGGTATGAGTTTTGTGTCTATTTCAACTGCCGCAACTTTGCTTGCTTTTTTTGCCAGCTCACAAGTCAGCGCACCGGCTCCCGGACCGATTTCCAGCACACAGCAGTCAGAATCCAATTCCGCAGCAGAAATTATTTTTTCCAGTATAGAAGTGTCAGTAAGGAAGTTCTGCCCCAAAGACTTTTGAAAGCGGAGCCCGTGCTGCTGCATAGCTTTGCGCACCTGCCCGGATGAGTGATGGCGATCCATAAATTTCCCCTCTCGATCTACTGCGTCTCAAAGACTGTGCAAATCCCATGAGATATTTTATTCACAACGTATCCTATTATATCATATTTTTGGTAAAAGTATATAGAAAAATATAAAATTTTTTATTAATAATTTCTTAAATCATAATTTTTTACCTTTTTTAGGAAAAATATAATTTTTAGCGAACCCTCCCGCAATGATGCAGACAATAATTTCTGTTACGGTAAAAGACAGCCATATTCCATTCATTTGCAGCAGCGCAGATAAAAGCAGGGCGCAGGGGAGGATAATTAGAAAACCGCGCAGCATAGAAAGCAGAAACGCGGGTATAGGTCTTGCCATTGCGCTTAGCAGGGCGGCTGTAATAATGTTAAAGCCGGCAAATAAAAAACCCGCAAAATAAATTTTCAAGCCATTGACGGCCATTTCCTGTAAAAGTGCATTGTTCCCGCGGTTAAACCATGCACATAAATTTTGCGCATAGATCCAGGCAAAGGAATAAACCACCAAAGACAGGGCGCACGAGACAATCAGAGCAAGCCGGTAAACTTGATTGGCATATTCGCTGTTCCCTTTGCCAAAATTAGAACTTATAATTGGCTGGATCCCCTGACCAATCCCTGTCATAATAGCAAGGACAACCAAAGAGAGGTTGGCAATAATGCTGTATGCGGCAACGGCCGTGTTTCCTTCCAATTTTAAGAGAATCATATTGAACACGATAATGACGATTCCGGAGGATAGCTCCGTAACGAGAGAAGAAAGCCCCAGAGAGGATATGTCTGTTAAGGCAGAAAAAGACAGTTTTGTTTTTACCGGTTTAAAATGATTTTTTCTTTGGAAAAATAAAACACTAAGCGTGCCTATACTGATGACGGGCGCAAGCCCGGTTGCCAAGGCAGCTCCGAACATTCCCATGTTTGCAGGGAAAATAAAAAGGTAATCGAGAAGAATGTTGGAAAAGCTTCCCAAAAGCATTGCCGCCATAGCCAGCCTCGGATATCCGTCATTTCGGACAAAGCAGAGCAGGACGTTGTTTAGCAGAAAAAAAGGCGCGTATAAAAGTATGGTTTTCAAATAAACAGTTGTCATAGAAACTGCCGCGCCTTCTGCGCCGAGCAGGCGGCTGATCGGTTCGGCGAAAAAGAGCCCCAGCAGTACAAAAATAGCAGAAATGAACAGGGCGAGCGCTGCCGTCAAGGTAAAAATTTGATTCGCATTTTGCGTCTGGTTTTGGCTTTTTAATATGGAATAGCGGGTTGCGCCGCCCATGCCTGCCATGAGCCCCAGACCATGAATAAAGCTGTATACTGGGACTGCCAGGTTTAATGCTGTTAAACCGTCGGCGCCAAGCCCTTGTGCAATAAAAAAAGTATCTGCCAAAATATAGCAGGACAATCCCATCATGCCTAAAACGCTGAAAGAGACATAACGAAAAAAAGTTTTAAAAATAGGTGCTTGTTGCCTAGTTTCCATAGACGCCCCGTTTCCTCCTTAAAAAAATACGTCTGAATTTTCATGCCTTCTAAGGCCTAACGGCATGAAATTCAAACGTTTCGTTAACTTTACCCGGCGGCAAAGCGGATATTATACTTACAAAAAATGCAAGCGGTTGTTTTAAAAACATTATATCAAAGGATAACAGGAGTGTCAACAAAAATATGGGGAAAATATGGAAAAGGAGATATGTATGAGCAGGAGGCGCTTATGTTTCCATTTAGCGTCCTTCGGCTCAAGTTGGCGGTTAATTACTGCTCCATATGTCTGCCGAGGAAACCTGCGGCTGACTGGGCAAGTTTTTCTTCGATCTCTCCCATCTTCGGGCTGCTTTCATTGCTGAAAAAGACAACAGAGCCAATGGTGTCCCCTTCTGCGATGATGGGTACCACAACGCCGGCGGTATATTTTTCATTTCCCTCAATGACACTGACTTTTTTGGATTCATTTGGGCGGCAAACAAACGTTGATTTTTCTTCCATAAATTGTTCCAGTTCGGTGCTGATTTTCTTTTCACTCAGTTCACGCTTTGGCACGCCGGAAACAGCAATGACATTGTCTTTATCGGTGATACAGGTTGGATGGCCGCTGGTTTTTGACAGAGTTTCTGCGTATTCACTCGCAAAATCACCCAGCTCGCCGATGGGTGAGTATTTTTTGAAAATTACTTCGCCGTCGCGGTCAGTGTAGATTTCTAGCGGGTCGCCTTCACGGATCCGCATGGTACGCCGGATTTCTTTCGGGATGACCACACGGCCGAGGTCGTCGATTCTTCTTACGATTCCTGTCGCTTTCATATTCAAAATTCCTCCTGTTATTAAAATCAAGCTTACAGGAATATTATTTACAAGGTGTGCAATTATATCCATATTTTTAAAAATTTGCGTGTTTCTTTGCGAAAAATGCGGCGTCATGATTGCGTCGTTTGCATGTCAAATTATTTTTATTTATACTTTTGAGCTATAATTTAATTCGGACGTTCTTCGGGATAAAAATTTGTGCATAATTGATAGTTCAGGAGAAATATTTATAAGGAGCGGATAAAAGTGAGTGAATTAAGTGAAAGACAGAACATAATTAACAAGGTGTACAAAAAAGGTAACAATGACAGTTACCGTGTAATTTCAGTTAGGTTAAAAAAAGAAATGGTGGAATCGCTTGACAAAATAGCTACAGCAAATAACCGTTCGCGTAATAAACTGATTAGTCTTTTGTTAAAAAATGCGCTGAAACAAGATGATAGACAATAAGATTTTCAATGATATCCATAAATTTATGCAGTATTTGGGGTAAGGTTATAAAAATTAATTTAAAATTATTTGTTTGGAATTTTTTCTCATTTTCGTTTTGCATAAACTCTGTAGGGTGCGGCCCCTGGACGCACCGTGAGTTTTGCACAAATCTGCGGATATGTACAACGGGACGTCTATGAGCCGTCCCCTACGGCATACCCGTTTGATTGTGCAAAATTAATTTCATTTGCACATACGATTCGGTTTCGCACTAATCTATAAATTGGCACGAACTCCGTAGGGTGCGGCCCCCGGACGCACCGTGAGTTTTGCACAAAGCCGCGGATATGTACAGCGGGACGTCGAGGCGCCGTCCCCTACGGCATATCCATTTTATTTGTGTGAATTTTTTTGAAAAAGCGCCGTTCCCTTGCGGGTATGCTATGGTTTGGTTGAGTGCAGGATAATAAAAAATCCCCTGTTGCGCCTATTTTGCGCAACAGGGGATGAAACAGGAATCCAAACAAGATTAGTTGTTTGCCATTCTCTTATAGTTTTCGTAACGTTCGAGCAGATCTTTCTCCGCTTTGTCAAACAGCTCTCCGGCAACTTCCGGGAATGCGCGCTGCAGGAGGAGATAACGGTTTTCGCCTTCCATAAAGTCGCGGATTTTGCCCGTCGGCTCTTTGGAATCCAGCGTAAACGGATTCTTGCCCTCGTCCTTGAGCTGCGGATTGTATCTCCACAGATGCCAGTAACCGGCTTCTACGGCTTTCTTCTCTTCGTTGATGGTGTTCGACATACCAACTTTAATACCATGGTTGATACACGGAGCGTAAGCGATCACCAAAGACGGACCCGGATAAGCTTCTGCTTCTTTGATTGCTTTAATCGCCTGAGCCATGTTTGCGCCCAGAGCAATCTGTGCGACATAAACATAACCATAGGTGGTAGCAATCATGCCCAGGTCTTTCTTCTTCGTTCTCTTACCGGAAGCAGCAAATTTTGCAACTGCTGCGGTCGGGGTAGCTTTTGAGGACTGTCCGCCGGTGTTGGAGTAAACCTCGGTATCCACAACAAAGATGTTAATATCTTCGCCGGAAGCGATTACATGATCCAAGCCGCCGTAACCAATATCGTATGCCCAGCCGTCACCGCCGAATGCCCACTGAGAACGTTTGATCAAGAAGTCTTGACGGTCGTTGATTTCTTTCATTGCAGGGCTTGACAGGTCAGCATCTTTCAAAAGTGCGCTGATTTCTGCAGCTGCTTTCTTCGAAGCTTCTGCATCGTCCATACCGGCAATCCAAGCCTTAAACGCGTCTGCCAGTTTTGCATCCACGCCAGCTTCCATTGCTTCTTCCATACGTGCTTTTAAAGTCTTTCTCACTTTCTTAACAGCCAAAACCATACCAAGACCGTATTCTGCGTTATCTTCAAAGAGGGAGTTTGCCCAAGCCGGACCTTTGCCTTCCTTGTTCTTGCAGTATGGCATGCTCGGTGCGCTGCCGCCCCAGATAGAAGTACATCCGGTTGCGTTAGCGATCATCATTCTATCGCCGAACAGCTGTGTGATCAGTTTAATATACGGGGTTTCACCGCAGCCTGCACATGCGCCGGAGAACTCAAGCATCGGCTGTGCAAACTGAGAACCTTTTACGTTTCCTTTATCCATCAGGTTGTCGCGGATATCAAGCTCAGAAGCGTAATCCCAGTTAGCAGATTCTTTTTCAACCATTTCATCAACCGGTTTCATAACCAGAGCTTTTTCTTTTGCCGGGCAGGTCTGTACACAAACGCCGCAGCCTGCGCAGTCGCGCGGGCTGACCTGGATGCGGAATTTAAGACCCTTGAGCTGCGGGCCGGTAGCGTCTTTGACCACAAAACCTTCCGGAGCATTCGCAGCTTCTTCTTCCGTCAAAAGGAACGGACGGATCGTCGCGTGCGGACAGACCAGCGAGCACTGGTTACACTGGATACAATTTTCCGGGATCCACTGCGGTACATTGATCGCGATCGTACGTTTTTCATAGCGTGCGGTGCCCTGTTCAAACGTACCGTCCTCGATGCCGACAAACGTGCTGACCGGCAGCTTGTTGCCCTGCTGCGCGTTCACCGGGTCCGCAATCTTCTTCACGAAGTCCGGACGGTCGCCCTGCGCTTCTTTTACATCGTCTTTTGCATCTTTCCAGCTGGCCGGAACATCAATTTTTACCAAGGCGTCGAGCGCTTTGTCCACAGCCTGGCAGTTCATGTCAACAATCTTCTGGCCTTTCTTGCCGTAGGTGCGGTTAATCGCTTCTTTCAGGAGCGGAACGGCTTCGTCAATCGGGATAACGTTCGCGAGCTTAAAGAACGCCGCCTGCGTTACCATGTTGATTCTGCCGCCCAGGCCGATGCTGGACGCGATGTCAACCGCATTGATGGTGTAGAAATGGATGTCGTTTTCCGCAATGTATTTTTTCATATGGCCCGGGAGCTTTTCTTCCAGCTCTTCCGGCGACCATACGCAGTTCAGCAGGAACGTGCCGCCCTTTCTCAGGCCTTCCAGCACGTCGTACTGATAAATGTATGCCGGTTTGTGGCAGGCGATGTAGTCTGCTTCGTCCAAAAGGTAAGTGGATTTGATCGGCTTTTTCCCAAAGCGCAGGTGAGACATGGTTACGCCGCCGGATTTTTTGGAGTCGTAATCAAAGTAAGCCTGTGCATAAAGGTCGGTGTTATCACCGATAATTTTGATCGCGTCTTTGTTTGCACCAACCGTACCGTCGGAACCGAAGCCCCAGAATTTGCAGCGGGTGGTTCCTTCCGGAGCGGCATTGATTTTTTCGCCCAGCGGCAGAGAAAGATTGGTAACATCATCAACAATACCGATGGTAAAGCCGTTTTTCGGAGTATCGGAAGCAAGATTTGTGTAAACAGCAGCGATCTGTGTCGGTGTAGTGTCTTTGGAACCCAGACCGAAACGTCCGCCCACGATAACCGGAGCATTCTCTTTGCCGTAGAATAGGTTGCATACGTCAAGATACAGCGGTTCGCCCAGAGAACCAGGTTCTTTTGTTCTGTCCAAAACAGCAATTTTCTTTACGGTTTTCGGCAGAACGTCGAAGAAGTATTTTGCAGAGAACGGACGGTACAGGTGAACTTTTACGACACCGACTTTTTCGCCTCTTGCATTTAAGTAATCCACAGTTTCTTCAATTGCTTCGCAAACAGAACCAATTGCAATAATCACGCGTTCTGCGTCCGGTGCACCGTAGTAATTAAACGGCTTGTATTCGCGGCCGGTGATCTTGCTGATTTCCTTCATGTAGTCAGCAACAATGTCCGGGATCGCTTCGTAATATTTGTTCGCAGCTTCTCTGCCCTGGAAGTAAATGTCCGGGTTCTGAGCTGTTCCGCGCAGTACCGGATGTTCCGGGTTCAGCGCCCTGTCTTTGAATTCTTTGATTGCATCGTAGTCAACCAATTTCGCCAGGTCTGCATAGTCCATGACTTCAACTTTCTGAACTTCGTGAGAGGTACGGAACCCGTCAAAGAAGTGCAAAAATGGTACGCGGCCTTTGATAGCAGCCAGGTGAGCGATTCCGCCCAGATCCATGGTTTCCTGTACACTGCCGGAAGCAAGCATAGCAAAACCAGTCTGGCGGCAAGCCATAACGTCCTGATGGTCGCCGAAGATGGAAAGAGCGTGTGCTGCAATAGCACGAGCGCTGACGTGGAATACTGCCGGAAGCAGTTCGCCGGCCATTTTGTACATATTCGGGATCATCAGAAGAAGTCCCTGAGAAGCCGTAAAGGTAGTCGTCAGCGCGCCGGCCTGCAGAGAGCCGTGAACCGCACCGGCAGCACCTGCTTCAGACTGCATTTCGCAGACGTCGACTGTTTGGCCGAAAATGTTTTTCTGACCCTTTGCGCTCCATTCGTCCACATATTCCGCCATGGTAGACGAAGGCGTAATCGGATAGATGGATGCCACTTCTGTAAACGCATAGGCGTTATGGGCAGCGGCAAAGTTACCATCCATGGTTTTCATTTTTTTTGCCATTTTATGATCCTCCTCATTTCAATTGCGTAATTATTTAGGATATTATAAACCTGTAAAATTATCCATGAACACAACAAATTTTATTATACCATATTTTACTGAAAATTTCAAATAATATTTAAAAAAAAGCAAATTCGGAAGATTGCTGAAAAGAAATGACTGTTTTCGTTCAAAACTTATGAAATACTGATAAGAAAAAATACAAATTAACACAAAAAAACAGACTGTCCGGCAAAAAAATGCGGACAGTCTGAACGGCCGGTTATGATATTCAAAGGGCAGGGAAGATCCGGCTGCATCCTCCTGCTGATTAAGGGAGGTTGTCAAATAAAATGATGTTACTAATTCCCCCTGAAAATACAAATCGCGCTATTTTCACATTCTTATTATACCAATTTTTAAAAAAGCCTTCAAGTAAATCGCAGAAATGATACAGAATTGTAACCGGAGTGTAACATTACGTCAAAAGAGGAGAGGAGAATGAGAAAAAAATCCCGGGAAAAACAATACCGACATTGCAGTCGCAACGCCGGCACGGTTTATGGTACTATATGAAAGGGGGGGTAGGTAAACTTATAAGCATAATGCTCAGTATCTATTGTACTATAAAAATACGAATTTGTAAATAGTTTATTCAAAAAAAATAAAAAAATACGGGAAATCTTTTTTTTATGCTCAAAACATTAAAATTGGCTGCAAAATAGCGGACCATTCCTCACACAATTGTTCTAAACGGTACTGTGCATTTGCCGGACTGGTGGATGGGAGCGTATGGCGGGCAACAGAGTAGTGGTGTTTGCCGTATTTTCTGTAAATTTCTTCCGATTTTTTCCCATTAAAGCATAAAAGCTGAATATCTGCGGCTTGGAAAATGGGTGACAGGTCATTTGCAACCGGGTTTTTAATGGAAGCGTCAGAAGAACCGGTAATGTCACAGCTGGCGAGAGAATCCCAAAGAGCGATGTGGTGAGCAAGAAGCATCGTCCGCTTTTCTTCAATTGTCACGGGCACGGGGCAGGACAGCACATAGGCCATCACTTTCCAAAACCGGTTTTGCGGATGCCCGTAAAAAAAATTTGCTTCGCGCGATTTTACAGAGGGAAAAGAACCTAAAATAAGAACCCAGCTATGCGCGTCGTAGAGCGGACCAAACGGATGGGCAAGCGGCATGGTATCACTTCCTGCAAGAAATCTATTTTTAAATGCAATTCCACAAGCAAAGGATTTTGCTTGTAGGGAACGGCGCCACGACGTCCCGAAACGAAGTGCCACGGCGTCCTAAAATCAAGTACCGCAAGGGGCCTTCTGCCCCCATGGGGGCGTCCCGCTCCCATGGAAAAACTCAAGCCTTGCGGTGCGTCGCCTCGCCGCACCCTACGAAGGAATTGCAAAAAAGAGAAGGGATCTGCAAAGCTGTATTTATGGAAAAAATACAGATATAAGCAGATTTATTTTACTACAATGTTAACCAATTTGCCAGGAACGCAAATCACTTTCACAATAGTTTTTCCTTCTGTTAATTCCTTAATTCGATCATTTTCCAGCGCTGCTTTTTCCATTTCTTCTTTGGACAGGTCAGCGGAAATCATGATACGGTCTTTGACTTTGCCGTTGATCTGCGCAACAATTTCAATCGTGTCATCCACCGTTTTTGCTTCATCATACTGCGGCCAGCTGGCTTCGTGCAAAAAGCCGTCAAAGCCAGCAATCTGCCACATTTCTTCTGTCATATGCGGCGCGGTCGGATTTAAAAGCAGCAAAAACGTACGCAGTTCGCCGCGGGTAATTGCGCCTTTTTTATAAAATTCGTTTGTCAAAGACATTAAAGCCGCAATTGCGGTATTAAACTTCATGCGTTCTGTATCTTCCGACACTTTTTTTATGGTTTTGTGCATTAGGCCTTCCAATTCGGCGCTGTATCCTTCTTCATCCGTCAAAAAGTCCTGCATGTTCCAAACGCGTTCAATAAACCGGTAGCAGCCGCGCACGCCGTTAATGGACCACGGGGTGGACTGGTCAAACGCGCCGATGAACATCTCGTAGGTACGGAAGGTATCCGCGCCGAAGGTTTCTACCATGTCGTCCGGATTCACCACATTGCCGCGGGATTTGGACATTTTTTCGTTGTTTTCGCCGAGGATCATCCCATGCGAGGTGCGCTTTTGGTACGGCTCGGGCGTGTTTACGACGCCAAGGTCAAAGAGCACCTTGTGCCAGAACCGGGAGTAGAGCAAATGCAGCGTGGTGTGCTCCATACCTCCGTTATACCAATCCACGGGCATCCAGTAATCAATGTTTTCCTTCGATGCCAAAGCTTCGCTGTTATGCGGGTCAATATAGCGCAAATAATACCACGAAGAGCCCGCCCATTGCGGCATGGTATCGGTTTCACGCTTTGCCGGCGCGCCGCATTTCGGACAGGTGGTATTGACCCAGTCGGTCATTTTAGCAAGCGGGGATTCGCCGTTATCCGTCGGCTCGTAGTTATCCGTTTCCGGCAAAGTCAGCGGGAGCTCGCTTTCATCGAGCGGCACCCAACCGCAGTGTTCGCACCATACCAGCGGAATCGGTTCGCCCCAGTAGCGCTGGCGGGAGAAGACCCAGTCGCGCAGTTTGTAGTTTACTTTTTTCGTCCCAATATGGTTTTTTTCTAAATAATCAATCATAGCGGGAATGGCGGCTTTTACTTCCATACCGTCTAAAAACCCGGAATTGATCATTTTGCCGCTGGCGGTATCGGTATAGGCGGCTTCCTGCACATTTTCGCCGCCGGCAACTACCTCGATAATCGGCATGCCAAATTTTTTTGCAAATTCCCAGTCACGGTCATCATGCGCCGGAACAGCCATAATCGCGCCCGTTCCATAGCTCATTAAAACATAGTCGGACAGCCAGATCGGAATCTCTTTGCCGTTCACCGGATTGACGGCGCTAAGGCCATCGAGCATGACGCCGGTTTTTTCTTTCGCCATTTCCGTGCGTTCAAACTCTGATTTTCGAGCGGCGGCGGCGCGGTATTGCATTGCCTCATCATAGTTTTTAATTTTATCTTTATACTTATCCACAAACGGATGCTCCGGGCTCAACACCATATATGTTGCGCCAAACAGCGTATCCGGGCGCGTGGTATATACGCGGATACAGTCGTCCGTTCCGGCAATTTTAAAGTCCACCTCAGCGCCTTCTGATCTGCCGATCCAGTTTTTCTGCTGGATTTTCACCTTTTCTATGTAGTCTAAGCCGTCCAAATCATCAATGAGCCGCTGGGCGTATTCTGTGATTTTCAGCATCCACTGGCTTTTGTTGCGCTGCACAACTTCGCTGCCGCAGCGTTCGCACACACCGTTTACGACCTCTTCGTTCGCAAGGCCCACCTTGCAGGATGTACACCAGTTAATCGGCATTTCCTGTTTATATGCCAAGCCTTTTTTAAAGAGCTGGAGGAAAATCCACTGCGTCCATTTATAGTAATTTTCATCCGTGGTGTTGATTTCGCGCGACCAGTCAAAAGAAAAGCCGATGCTTTTCAGCTGGCGCTTAAAATTGGCGATATTGTCCGCGGTCACTTTTTTCGGATGAATTTTGTTTTTGATTGCAAAATTTTCTGTCGGCAGACCGAATGCGTCCCAGCCGATGGGGTAAAGGACGTTATAGCCCTCCAGGCGCCGTTTGCGCGCAATAATATCCAGCGCGGTATAGCTTCGCGGATGGCCGACATGCAGCCCGTGCCCCGATGGGTAAGGAAACTCGACCAGAGCATAATATTTCGGCAGAGTTTTGTCCTCTTTTGCCCGAAAGGTTTCTTCCGAATACCATTTGTCCTGCCATTTTTTTTCTATCTTGTGAAAATCATAATCCATTCCTGTGTAACTCCTTTATATCAAATAATTCATGATTTATTTTATTCTTCATCAGAAACAGCAGACCCCAGTATTTCAGACAGCTCTATTTCCTGTGCGTCGGACCAAAGTTTCTCCAGAGCATAAAAATCGCGGGTCTCCTGATAAAAGATGTGGCAAATAACATCGCCGTAGTCCATTAAAATCCAGTTCAGCCCCTGTTTTCCTTCTTTTTTCAGCAAAGGTTCTTTTGCAAGGTCCATCTCTTCTTCCACCGAATCTGCAAGGGCTTTTACCTGCGTGGTAGAGGGAGCAGAACAAATAATAAAGTAATCCGCCAAAATTGTGAGGTCAGAAACCTTGAGCACCTGAATGTTGCTTGCTTTTTTTCGGTCTAAGAGTTTTACAATCCGTTCCATTTTTTCTTTTGCTGTCATGCCATCACCTTTTCTTTCTTTTTTGCTGCTGCAATTTTACTGTAATAAGCCTGCGTGAGCAAGGATTGCTCATGCAGAACCTTCCCTTGGCTTCTGACGTAGGAGATGGAGGAATCCAGCGCCTTTAGCATGGCAAAATCCAAATCCAGCTCGGATAGTTCCCGAAGCTCGTCAAGCCCGATAAAGCTTTTCCGGTTAGGCTCGATAAAATCCGCTATGTACAGAATTTTTTCCAGAGTGGTCATCTCCGGTCTGCCCAATGTGTGATACCGAATTGCGCTGATAATATCCGGATCCGTAACGCCGAATTCTGTCTGCGCCAGTTTTGCGCCGAGATCCGCATGGATTAAAGAGCGCTGTTCCCGCTTTACGGGGTCGAGCTCAACTCCCAGCCTATCACAGAGCGCAGGCATTTCACTTTTGTCCATGTCTTTTGCGCAATCATGTAAAAGACCGGCAATCCGCGCCTTTTCTACCGGCGCGCCGTGAATTTCTGCAAGGTGGACCGCCGCCTCCATCACGCCCAGCGAGTGCCGAAAGCGGGACTCCGTCAGCATGGTTTTTAATTTTTCCTGCATGTGTGAGAGTTCCATCCGTCTATCTCCTTAGTAAAAGATTCTTGTTCTTTATACAGCCGATTTTCCTGAATATAGCGGCAAACGGTTTCCGGTACGAAAGCGGTGACATCCTGCCCGTGATAAACCATAGCGCGGATTTGGGTGGAGGAGATGTCCATATGAAGGTTATCGAGAAAAAATACGCGCGGAGCCTCTTCATCGCCGGAAAAATCAGCAAGCAAATCCGATTTTTCTGTGTCGGGGCGGGAGACGACAATGATGCTGCAAAGAGAAAGCAGCTCCCGGTAATGCCACCAGGAAGGCAGATCGGCAAACGAATCTGCACCAATGATAAAAAACAGTTCGCTGCCGGCAAAGGTCTCGTGAAAATGCCGGATCATATCAACAGAATAACTCGGCGTATTTTTCCGGATTTCGTAATCGGAGATTTCATAGCCGTCAAAGGGTTCAAAAGCAAGCTCAGTCATCCGCAGGCGGTGCTGCTTTTGTGTCACTTTTTTCTGCGTTTTATGCGGCGGGTCGCCCGCCGGGATTAGGATGATTTTATCCAGGCAGAGCCGTTTTTTTGCCTCCTGTGCCACGGCGATATGACCGTTATGCACCGGATCAAACGTACCGCCGAACAGCCCGATTTTCCCCATAAAGCACCTGCTCCTTAGATTGTAATGGTTTTATTCTCTTTGGATTCGCGGTACAGCACGATGCGCGAGCCAATGGCTTGTACCGCCTCGGCGCCCAGAATTTGCGCCAGTTCGTTTAACGTATCTTTTGGGTTTAAAAAAGAGGTTTCCAAAACCCGGATTTTAACCAGCTCTCTTGCCTCGAGCGCATCGTCTAGCTGCCGGATTAGGTTGTCGTTTATGCCCCCTTTTCCAATTTGAAAAATAGTTGGAACCGGGTTTGCAAGTGCGCGCAAAGCGGCACGCTGTTTACTGGTGATCATAATGCTTGTTTCCGTCCTTTTTCATTTGTCTTAATTCTTTTAGTTTTTGTTTTAATTCTCTGTTTTTAGCGCGCAAAGTTTCAATTTCTTCATCTTTTTCCGCTATGGTTTGCGCATAATGTTCCGAGAGTTTTTCTATGTAGCTGAGCACATCCTGCTTGCGAAAACCCATCAGGCTGTTTTTAAAACCTTCTGCCAAGAGCGATCCCTCCTAAAAATAAAACCATCCGGCGGGCAAAGCCCGCCGTCAATATGAAAAACAGCCAAATTAGAGCGCCCGACGCAGCATTTCTTCAAAATGTGCTTTCGGGTACGCACCGGTTACCTGTTCTTGAATTTTTCCGTTTTTAAAAACAAAAACGGTGGGGATCGTCATCACGCCATATTTAGCGGCAAGCGCGCTTTCGTCATCCACGTTGACTTTGCAGACCTTTGCTTTGCCGGCAAATTCGTCGGCGAGCTGCTCCATGATCGGCACGACCATACGGCAGGGACCGCACCACGGCGCCCAAAAATCAACCATGACGGGAAGATCAGACGCAAGGACAGCGGCGTCAAATTCGGCGGCTGTCAGTTCTGTTAAATTTGCATTTGCCATTTTATTGCCTCCTTTTTACACCTATCTATCCATAGTATGAACCAATTTATCTTATATTATTATACCGTTCCCCAAAGAAAAAGTCAAACACATTCCCGGCTTTGGGTGTAGAAAAATATTGCTTTTTTTTGTGCAACAATATACAATATAACTAGATCGGGTAAAAGTTTTCAAACAAGGGATGGTATTTATATAGAAAATGGAGGATTACATCCCATAAAATAAGCAGAATCGAGGGGGAACGGTTATGGGTTTTGCACATTTGCATGTCCACACAGAATTCAGCTTTTTAGACGGTGCATGCCGGATCGGTGCGCTCATTGACAGAGCCAAAGAGCTGGGGATGAACGCGATAGCGATTACCGATCACGGCGGGATGTATGGTGTGATCGATTTTTATAAAAAAGCCAAAGAAGCAGGAATTAAGCCGATTATCGGCTGTGAGGTATACACGGCCGGACGGGATATGCTGGACACTACCTTTGAGCGCGGGAACCGCACGGGACATTTGGTGCTTTTGGCAAAAAACCAGACCGGCTACCGCAATCTGATTAAAATGGTTTCCCGCGGATATATCGAAGGGTTTTATTATAAGCCGAGAATTGATTTTGAGGAAATCAAAAGGCACAGTGAGGGGTTAATCTGCCTGTCTGCGTGCCTTGCGGGGGATATTCCGAATGCGATTATGGAGGATGACCTTCCGGCGGCGCGTAAAAAAATAGAGGACTATATTGCCGTGTTCGGAAAAGAAGATTTTTATCTGGAAATTCAGGATCATGGCATTGCGGAGCAAAAAAAAGTAAACAAAGCCTTAATTGAACTGGCGGCAGAATACGGCTTGGGGCTGGTTGCAACCAATGACGTACATTATATCTTGCGCGAAGACGCAAAATTTCAGGATTTAATGCTTTGTATCCAGACAAACAGCAAGGTGGCGGATACCGACCGGATGCGCTTTGAAAGCGATGAGTTTTATTTAAAGAGCGAAATGGAAATGCGGCAGCTGTTTTCCGCCGTGCCGGAGAGTTTGGACAATACGGAAAAAATTGCGGAAAAATGCAACGTGGAGTTTGAGTTTGGAAAGCTTTTGCTGCCAAAATTTCCTGTCCCGGGCGGGGAAGATTCCTACGCTTATTTAAAAAGCCTGGCAGAAGAAGGTTTAAAAGCGCGTTATGGGACGGAAAACGAGGAAGCAAGCCAGCGGCTTAGCTACGAGCTGGACGTGATCCGCTCTATGGGCTATGTGGATTATTTTCTAATTGTTTGGGATTTTATTAAGTTTGCCAAAGACCACGATATCCCGGTAGGACCGGGCAGAGGAAGCGCGGCAGGCAGCATTGTGGCATACTGCCTGCGGATTACGGATATTGACCCTTTGCGCTTTGCGCTTCTGTTCGAACGGTTTTTAAACCCGGAGCGAATCAGCATGCCGGATATTGACGTGGATATCTGCAATGAAAACCGTCAGAGGGTGATTGACTACGTGGTGGAAAAATACGGGCGCGACCGAGTGACCCAGATTATCACCTACAATACGATGAAAGCAAAGGCGGCGGTGCGCGATGTTGGGCGCGTGCTGGATATACCGTATGCCGAGACGGACGCGATTGCAAAAATGATTCCGTTTGACCTGAAAATGACCATTGACAAGGCGCTCTCAATTAACCCGGAGCTAGCCGAGCGCTACGAAAAGGAACCACAGGTAAAGGAGCTGATTGACGACGCAAAAGCCTTAGAGGGGCTCACGCGAAATGCCGGGACACACGCGGCTGGCGTGGTGATTGCAAAAGATCCGCTCACGGACTACATTCCGCTTCAGAAAAACGATGATGTGGTGACGACGCAGTTCCCGATGGGAACGGTGGAGGAACTCGGGCTTTTGAAGATGGATTTTTTAGGGCTTCGTAATTTGTCGATTATCCACGAGGCGGTCAAAATTATTGAAGCTTCTACCGGCGAGAAAATCAAGCTGGACGAGATTAACTTGGCAGAGCCGGGCGTTTATCAGATGCTGTCGCGCGGAGAGACCGAGGGTGTGTTCCAGCTCGAAAGCAGCGGAATGAAGCTGTTTATCAAAGAACTTAAGCCGCAGAGCATTGAGGACATTATCGCAGGAATTTCGCTGTACCGCCCGGGGCCGATGGAGCAGATTCCGCGCTATATTGAGAACAAAAACCATCCGGAAAACGTGAAATATAAGCATCCGCTCCTGGAGCCGATTTTAGATACTACCTACGGCTGTATGGTGTATCAGGAGCAGGTTATGCAGATCGTGCGCGACCTAGGCGGCTACTCCATGGGGCGAGCCGATCTGGTGCGCCGCGCCATGGCGAAAAAAAAGCACGATGTGATGACGAAGGAACGTAAAAATTTCATCTATGGGCAAACGGATGAAGCCGGAAATGTCGTGATTGAGGGGGCAATCCGGCGAGGGGTGCCGGAAGAGGTAGCCAACGCGATCTTTGATGAAATGATGGATTTTGCCAGCTATGCGTTTAATAAGTCGCACGCGGCGGCGTATGCGATGGTGGCATATCAGACGGCGTACCTTAAGTATTTTTATCCGGCGCAGTATATGGCGGCGCTCTTGTCGAGCGTGTTGGATTCGCCGGATAAAGTGGCGCGCTATACCTTAGAGTGCACACGTATGGGGATCCGGATCCTGCCGCCGGATATCAACCAAAGCTGCAGCGGGTTTACCGTTTCCGGCAAAGATGTGCGCTTTGGGCTTGCGGTCATTAAAAATATCGGTGTTTCCTGTGTGGACTTGATCGTCGCAGAGCGCGAGCGCGGCGGCGTGTTCCAAAGCTACGACGATTTTGTAAAACGCTGCTCGGGTCTTAGCGTGTCCAAACGGGTGCATGAAAACCTGATTAAAGCTGGTGCATTTGATGCGCTGGGAGAAAAACGCTCGCAGCTGCTTGCAGCATATGAAGGGATGATCGACGCGGCGGCAGACGACCGCAAGCGCAATTTGGACGGGCAGCTGTCTTTGTTTGGGGAAGAAGACACGAAGGTGCCCGAAGCGTCGTATCCGCAGATTCCGGAGTTTCCTTTAAAGCGGCTTTTGGCGATGGAAAAAGAGTGTATCGGTTTTTATATATCCGGCCATCCGCTGAATGAATATGCGGAGGATGTAAAAAGGCTGTCTACGGCTAGCGTAATGGAGATTTTGCAATATGCGTCCGAGGACGGCGGCGAAGAGACGAGTTTTTCTGAACAGATTTATGACGGTGCCGAGGTGTCTCTTTGCGGCATTGTTTCTGAGGTGCGAAGCAAGCTGACGCGAAACAACCAGATGATGGCGTTTGTTACGCTGGAAGATTTAACCGGGAAAATAGAATCGATTGTGTTTCCGAAAGTATATACCCAGTGTAAACCGTATTTGGTAGAGGACGCAGTCGTAAAGATGGACGGCAGGCTGAGTTTTCGGGAGGATGAAGATCCGAAAATTTTGTGCAATACGGTGATTCCGATTCAAGAAGCAAAAAAGGAAGCGAGAAAACTGTATCTGCGTTTTCCGCTGGGAAAAGATTATTTGCTGGAGCATTTAAAGCCGATTTTAGCAGAGCAAAAGGGTTCTGTGCCGGTGTATATCCATGTGGAAGAAACCCAGAAGACAGCCGTGGCGCCGAGGGATTTGTGGGTGGATTTGTCGGAGGAATTCATGGAAAAAATCCGAGCGGTGATCGGTGCAGAAAATGTGGCGGTGAAAGGATAATTGAAAATTGTATTGATGGTATGTACAATTCGGTTTAGCACAATGATGTAAATTTGCACAAACATCGTAGGGTGCGGCTCCCAGACGCACCGCAAAATGATGCACTATATTGCGTTTATCATACGGGACGTCGGGGCGCCGTCCCCTACAGCGCATATCCATATTGGTTGCACATAATTGTATGGATTGCGCATACAATTCGGTTTAGCACAATGAGGAAATTTCGCACAAACATCGTAGGGTGCGGCTCCCAGACGCACCGTTGATTTACGCACTAGGCTGCGGATATAAAATGGAAATGATTGACTTTTCCCTTTTAAAAACGTATAATGAAAGCATAGAAATTAGCCTTAAAAAATGAAACATATGAAAAAAATACCGGCTGGAAAGGGTTTTTCATGAATATTTTAGCAGTAGGAGATGTTGTAGGGGATTCCGGTACGAATCTTTTGATAGAACGCCTGGAGGAATTAAAACAAAAATATGAGATTGGTTTTTGTGTGGTAAACGGGGAAAACGCCTGTACCAATAACGGGATTACGCGTAAAAAAGCGGAAATGCTGTTTTCTGCCGGTGCGGATGTGATCACGCTTGGGAACCACACGTTTCGTCAAAAAGAGGCGGCCGCCCTTCTGCTTCACAACGACAGGGTGATTCGCCCCATCAATTATCCCCCGGGAACACCCGGAAACGGAATGACCGTGATGGAAAAAAACGGGAAAAAAATTGCGGTGATCAATGCCATGGGGCGGATCTACATGGATTATATGGATTGTCCGTTCCGCAAAACGGAGCAGGCGGTGAAGAATTGCGGTGCGGACATTATCTTGGTCGATTTTCACGCGGAAGCGACCAGCGAAAAAATTTCCATGGGCTGGTATTTGGACGGAAAGGTAACTGCTGTTTTTGGAACGCACACCCATGTGCAGACCGCAGATGCGCGCGTGCTCCCGAAGGGGACGGGCTATATTACGGATGTGGGAATGACAGGGCCGTATTATTCCTGCCTCGGTGTGCGCAAGGAGATTACCCTGGAACGGTTTTTAAGCTGTGTGCCGCAGCGCTTTGAGTTTGCCGACGGACCGTCGCAGCTGGATGCGGTTGTTTTTCGAGTCAACGAGGAAACGAACCGTGCGGAGGAGACCATTCCGATCCGCGTTTTGCCGCAGGCAAACAGGCAATTTTCATAAATTTTAGATATATTCGGCGGACGGATGCGGGATTTTGTGAAAAGGTGGAGTAGCATGGACAAAACCCAATGGAGAAAACAATATTTAAAAATGCGCCAAAGCAGATCTTGCGATGAATTGTCAGCGGCAAGCGAGCAGATATGCAGACATTTACTGGAACTGGACGAAATTAAAAACAGCAAAACCGTCATGCTCTATATCAGTTTTAACAAGGAGCCGGATACGCACCGATTGGCGGAAGAACTGCTTTCTTTGGGGAAAACGGTCTGCGCGCCGCTGTGCGACCCTGAGCGGCTTTCTATGTCGGCGTACCGTTTTGATGCGTTTTCTTCCCTTATAAAAGGTACGTATGGAATTTTAGAGCCGAAGCCGGAATTGCCTGTGCCGGCGGAAGATATGGACTGCGTTTTGGTTCCCGGCTGTGTTTTTGGGAGAAATTTTCACCGAATCGGATACGGGAAAGGGTATTATGACCGATTTTTGCCGCAAGTTCCCCATGCGGTGAAAATTGGGCTTTGTTATGATTTTTGCTTGGCAGAGCAGGTTGAGGCAGGGGAGTATGACGTTGCTGTTGATCTGATTGTTACGGATAAAGGAGTGCTGAGGCAAAATGAATATCCTGTATTTTGACTGTATGTCCGGGATCAGCGGCGATATGGCAGTCGGTGCATTTTTAGATATGGGAATAGAACCGGCGGCTTTGGCAAAAGAGCTTTCGAAAGTGCCGATCCCTGCTGTTTATGATATTGAATCTGAAAAAACAGAGAAAAATCATGTCATGGCAACGGCGTTTCGTGTCATTCCGTCAAAAGTCCAGCAGGAATATGTATGGGAAGAACTGCGGCAGACTGTTGCGGTAAGCGGACTCTCTGAGGAAGCGAAAAAAACGGTGCTGCGGATTATGAGGATTTATGGAGAAGCGGTTGCGCGCATTGCCGGATGTGATGCGAAAAATTTGGTTTTTCCGGGAAAAGAGGCAATGGTTACACTTGTCAATGTTCTTTCCGTGTCCGTTTGTGTGGACTGGCTGAGTCCCGATGCGGTTGTCTGTTCGCCGCTTACAGAGGGAGCCGGATTTGCGGAAACGCATTTTGGCATGATGCGGGTGCCGGTTCCGGCGGTGCTGGAAATGATGCGGAAGACAGGCGCACCTTTGGAAATTTGCGGCGAAAAGACGCAATTGATCACCCCGACAGGAGCGGCGATTGCCTGTGGTCTTGCTCAGCGGTTTGACGAACTGCCGTCCATGACGGTGAGCGCAGTTGGGTTCGGAGCCGGGACAAAGGATTTGGATACGCGCGCCAATGTGCTGCGGGCAATCCTGGGGAGAAATGAGAGCCGTTTTTTTGAGGAAAGCGTGTGCGTGATTGATACGCAAATACCATGGTATGCGGGAGGCTTTTTGTCATCCTGTGAATAAAATGTAAAATTTTAAGCGGCGCATTGCTTTTGGGCACCGCTTATGTTATACTGGTTACAGAATATAAGGGGAGGGTCTTTTGTGGACGTATTTTTAGAATATTTATTGGATAAAAAAAGCACATCTGCGGACATATTAAAAAAAGTAGGGATTGTTATCGCCGCATTTGTGGTCATGCTGATTGTTATTAACGTTTTTGCTTTGTTTGGGCAGTTTATGCTGACGTATGTGCCGCTGGCCTTGGCGGCAATTGTGTATGGAGCCTATGTTTTAATGCGTAATTTTAATATAGAATATGAGTATATTTTCACAAACGGCGAACTGGACATTGATGTGATCAAAAGCCGCAAGGTGCGCAAACGCCTGACGAGCCTGTCTACAAAGAATATTGAGCTTATGGCGCGCAAGGAAAACAGCATCTACAAGCGCGATTTTGAAAGCGAGGCCATTGCTAAAAAATATGATGCGGTTTTTGACCCGGCAAAGGGCGGAATTTTCTGTGCCATTTATAATGTAGACGGTGTCCGTACCATGCTTACGTTTCAGCCGCCGGAAAAGCTGGCGGAAGCCATGAAAAAAATGAATCCGCGGGCAGTTATTTTAGAAGAACAATAATGGGACAATCATCGGGGGTTGTCCCTCTTTCTATTTTGAACCATTGCGGCAAGCCTAGTGAGTAGGAAAATCCTGCGGCGAGGGATATTCGTTTCCTTTCGAGTATGGCTGCACATGGTGATTCGAGGGAGGAAATGGAATTGAAAGCAGAAATTATTGCTGTTGGGACAGAACTTTTGTTAGGAGATATTTTAAATACAAACGCCCGTTTTTTATCACAGCAGCTATCCCTTTTAGGGCTTGATGTTTATTATCAGGAAGTTGTCGGGGACAACCCGGATCGGATGAAAGAGGTGATTTGCCGTGCGGTGGACCGCTCTGATGTAGTGGTGCTTTCCGGCGGCCTTGGACCTACGGACGACGATTTGACCAAGGAGATGGTGGCGCAATATTTTGAACTGCCGCTGATTTTCCACGAAGAAATTATGGAGGAAATGACGCAGTATCTTCACGGCAACGTGCCGCCTGCCAACAAAAAACAAGCGTATATCCCCGAGGGGGCAAAGATTATCCATAATTCATACGGTACCGCTCCGGGAATCCTTTTAGAACGCGGCGGGAAAATTGTGATTCTGCTTCCCGGTCCGCCGCGAGAATTAGAGCCGCTCTTTTTAGAGCAGGTAAAGCCTTATCTTCGGGCGAAATCGGATTTTGTGATGAAATCCAAGGTGATTCGCCTGTTCGGCTCGGGGGAATCCGCCATAGCGCAAAAGGTCAAAGACCTCATGGAAAGCGCAAACCCAACGCTTGCACCGTATGCCAAAGACAGCGAGGTCACGCTGCGTATCACCGCCAAGGCGCATACCGAAGAGGAAGCGGACGGCTGCATCGCCAAGATGTATGAACAGGTGGCGGATCGGGTAGGAGAGTATATCTACGGTTTTGATGATGACGAAATGAAAATTGTGGTCTGCCGCATGCTCAAAGAAAGAGGACTGACAATTGCAACGGCAGAATCGTGCACAGCAGGAATGCTGTCATCAATGATTGCGGACATTCCCGGCGCTTCGGCTGTGCTTTTTGAAAGTGTGGTTACGTATTCCAACGAGGCAAAGGAAAAATACCTCGGAGTTCGGCACGAAACGCTGGAACAATTTGGTGCGGTGAGCCCGCAGACTGCGCAGGAAATGGCGGAAGGGATCCGGCGCGCATCCGGCGCAGATTTTGGCATCGGGATCACAGGGATTGCCGGACCGGACGGGGGCACGCCGGAAAAACCGGTTGGGTTGGTTTATCTTGCGGTGGCGTATGCCGGTAAAACAGTGGTGAAAGAACTGAACCTTTACGGCTCCCGGCGCAAGGTGCGTTATGCATCTTGCCTGCATGCGCTCAACGAGGTTAGAAAAATACTAAAATCTGCTTGACGAATCGAACGGGATACGGTATAATAAAACAGAACAGATGTTCTAAACGGCAGATAAGGAGAAATTAAATATGGTGTTAGACAGAAAAATAGGAGCAGGGAAAAAAGCAGATTCGGAAGCTGGCGGAAACCGGAAAGAAGCGCTGGAGATGGCGATGAGCCAGATTGAAAAAACGTTTGGAAAAGGCGCGGTTATGAAACTGGGCGAAGAAACGCGGATGAATGTGGAGTCCATTCCCACCGGTTCGCTCAGTTTGGATTTGGCTCTTGGAATCGGCGGTCTTCCGCGCGGCAGAATTGTGGAGATCTACGGACCGGAATCATCGGGGAAAACAACGCTGGCACTGCATGCGATTGCAGAGGCACAGCGGCTTGGCGGCGATGTGGCGTTTATCGACGCTGAGCATGCGCTGGATCCGGTGTATGCGAAAAACTTGGGCGTGGATGTGGAAAACCTCATTGTATCTCAGCCGGATACGGGGGAACAGGCGCTTGAGATTGCGGAAATGCTGGTGAGAAGCGGCGCAATTGACGTCATTGTTGTCGATTCTGTGGCAGCGCTGGTGCCCAAAGCAGAAATTGAAGGAGAAATGGGAGATTCCCATGTCGGTCTGCACGCCCGTCTGATGAGCCAGGCGCTGCGCAAGCTTGCCGGCGTAATTAATAAATCTAATACGATTGCAATTTTTTTGAACCAGCTGCGGGAAAAAGTTGGCGTTATGTATGGAAACCCGGAAGTGACAACCGGCGGCCGCGCGCTGAAGTTTTATGCGTCAGTGCGCCTTGAGGTGCGCAAACAAGAACTGATTAAGCAGGGGACAGAAGTGGTTGGCGTCCGCACCAAGGTAAAAATTGTGAAAAATAAAGTGGCGCCTCCGTTTAAAGAGGCAGAGTTTGATATTATGTACGGAGAGGGTATTTCCAAAGAAGGGTCTATTTTGGATGTTGCAACTTCCATGGATATTCTGCAAAAAAGCGGAACGTGGTATAATTACGGCGAAATGCGCTTAGGGCAGGGAAGGGAAAATGCAAAAAAATTCTTAAAGGAAAATCCACAAATTCGTGATGAAATTGAAGCAAAAGTGCGCAAAGCGCTGGAGCCGAAACACGGCGAAAAAGGACAGGAAGAGGACTTGGGAGATGAAAATTCAAATTAAAAACGCGCAGATTATCACCATGGACGAAGGGCGCGTGATCAAAAATGGCTGCATTCGGATTCATCAAGAGACGATTGCATATGTAGGGACGGAAACCGCGCCGGAGGAAGAGTTTGACCGCGCGATTGACGCGCGCGGAGCGATTGTGCTGCCAGGCTTGGTTAATGCGCATACTCACGCAGCTATGACGCTTTTTCGGGGTTTTGCCGATGACATGACGCTGGAGTCATGGCTGTTTGACCACATTTTTCCGGCGGAAGACAAGCTGGACCAGGAGGCGGTTTATTGGGGTTCGCTTTTAGCTTGCGCGGAAATGATTCGCAGCGGGACAACACTGTTTGCAGATATGTATTTTATGAATGAAAGCACAATCCGTGCGGTGATAGAAAGCGGCTTAAATGCTAATGTTGCCCGGTGCGTTACCGGGATGAATACGGAATACCGCAATGGCTTAGAGGAAGCAAAAGAGCTGTATACGGAGTACCACGGCGCACAAAGCGGAGCGCTTCGGGTAGATTTTTCAGCACATGCCGTCTATACCTGCGGCCGTGAAACGCTGCGGGCGGTCGCGCAGGCAGCAGAAAGCCGCGGTGCAGGCGTTCAGATTCACTTGAGTGAAACCATGAAGGAAAACAGGGATTGCTACCGTCAATACGGGAAATCACCGACAGAGGTTTTCCGTGATATGGGCATGTTTGAAAATCCTACCAACGCGGCGCATTGCGTATATCTGAGTGAAAATGACATGGATATCTTAGCAGAAAACCATGTGGGTGTATCACACAATCCGATTAGCAACCTAAAACTTGCCAGCGGTGTTGCCAATGTAAAGGAAATGCTGGAAAAAGGAATTTGTGTGGGCATAGGAACAGACGGGACGGCAAGCAACAATGCGCTCAATGTTTTTGAAGAGATGAAAACAGCGGCGGTTTTGCAAAAAGGGATGCGGCTTGACCCAACGCTGATTGATGCGCAAAACGCGCTGGAGATGGCAACGGTTCGCGGTGCGCAGATTTTGGGGCGCGGCGGCGAACGCGGGCAGATTAAAAAAGGTCTGCGTGCGGATCTTATCATTTTGGATAGTGATTCCCCAAATTTGTGGCCGGTGTATCATCCTGCTTCTACGGTAGTATACAGCGCAAATGCAGGGGATGTAGTGACCAGCATTATTAATGGGAAAATTGTGATGGAAAACCGCGAGATGCTTACTATTGATATGGAGAAAGTGAAAGCCGGCGTAGAAAAATCGCTTGCGAGAATGGATATTTAGGCTTGCACTGCTGCTGTTTTTATGATAAAATATATAAAGCATTACATAATAGATAAAAAAATTTCCAACCTTAAAGAGATTCTGCGAGGAAGGAAAATATAGAAATCCATTTTGTTCTGTACCGGAAGAAATTCTGACGGGAAAGGCAGCGAAAAAGAAGATGCGGCTGCCCTTAGCGGGTAGCCTTTTTGTATAGAAATTATTTGTGCATAGCCAAATCGGGTGTGTAAATGATATAAATTTCGCGCAATTAAAATGGATATATATCGTAGGGGACGGCTCATAGACGTCCCGACGTTTGCATCCCTAGCAGAGTGCGAAAAATAGCGGTGCGTCCAGGGGCCGCACCCTACGGAGGAAGTGCGAATTTACATCATTGTGCGAAATGAAATGGAGTGTAAAAATGAAATCAGTTGCGCACAATGAAACCGGATATGCACCTGTAGGGGGCGGCTCATAGACGTCCCGACGTTTGCATCCCTAGCAGAGTGCGAAAAATAGCGGTGCGTCCAGGCGCCGCACCCTACGGAGGAATTGCGAATTTAAAAATAACAGCTAGGCCAATGGATTTGCAAATGAAATTAATTGAGCACTAACAAGACAGACACGTGTAGGGGACGGCGTTTCGACGTCCCGTAAATTAATTTTGCACGATTTAATGGTTGTATGGAGGCGTCCACGAGGGTCTGCCCCATGGGGTACGTCCCGCTGTTTTATCCGCAACATAGTGCGCAATTTATCGGTGCGTCTGGGAGCCGCACCCTACGGAGAAAGTGCCGATTTATAAATCATTGTTAAAAAAGCGGATAAGCGAATACAAATAACTCAAACAACGACAATATAGACTTTAAAAGGAGAGAGTCATGGAACAGGAGAGCAGAATCGCCCTGATTGGGATTATCGTAGAGGACAGAAACCAGACAGCAGAGCTCAATGCCATCCTGCACGAGTACGCGGAGTTTATCGTGGGGCGCATGGGGATACCGTACCGGGAGAAAAAGATCAGCGTAATTTCCGTTGTGCTTGACGCACCGCAGGATACAATTAGCGCACTGTCGGGGAAATTGGGGAAAATGCAGGGGATTGGAGTTAAAACGATTTATGCGAAATCAAAATGAGTTTGCACAAATGACGATAGAGCAGCTGGCAGACTTTTTGCGAATGCCGCAGGAAGAATTTGAACCGGTACGAAAGATGGCGGATCGGGTGCGAAAAGAACAAAAGGGCGATGAGGTTTTTATCCGCGGCATTATTGAATTTTCTAATTATTGCCGCCGAAGGTGCCGGTATTGTGGCCTAAATTGCGAAAACACTTCCTGTGTGCGCTACCGTATGGCGGAAGAGGACGTTGTGGAGACAGCGCAGGAGGGCTTTCGGGCGGGGTACCGAACTGTTGTTTTGCAGTCGGGAGAAGATCCGTATTTTACTAAGGAAATTCTAGGACAGATCGTAAAAGAAATTAAACGAACAACTAATCTTGCGGTTACGCTCTCGTGCGGTGAGCTTTCGGACGAAGAGTATGCGTATTTAAAGCAATGCGGCACGGACCGCTACCTGCTCAAGCACGAAACCGCAGACCGTGCGCTCTATGACCGGATGCATCCTTGCGGAACGCTGGAAAACCGGGTGCACTGTTTGAAAACTTTAAAAAAGTTAGGCTATGAAACCGGCGGCGGTTTTATGGTCGGTTTGCCGGGACAGACAGAAGAAATTTTAGCTAAGGATTTGCGGCTTTTGGCGGAAATCCCCTGTGATATGGCGGGAATCGGCCCGTTTTTGCCGCATCCCAAGACGCCGCTTGCCCGAGAAATGGCAGGCAGCGCCGAGCTGGTGGAGCGGTGCGTGGCGCTTGCCAGGCTAATGCTTCCGGCAATCAATCTTCCGGCGACAACAGCGCTTGAAGTGCTTTTAAAAGGCAGCCAGGAAAGAATTTTCCGCTGTGGCGCCAATGTTATTATGCGCAAGCTGACACCGAAAAATGTCAGAAAATATTATGAAATCTATCCTGCTGATCTTGAGCAGATGAAAGATATTAAAACCGAAAGAAAAGAACTTGAACAATTTATCAAACATTTGGGCAGAACCCCGAATTAAATAAGGAGATGGCAAGATGAAACGGGCAGAGGAATTTATCAATCATAAAGAAATTATGGCGTCGCTAGCGGACGCCAAAGAAAAGGCAAAAGATCTGGCTTATGTCAACAGTATTTTGGACAAGTGTGAAACCTGCACGGTGCTTTCGCACCGCGAAGCCGCAGTTTTATTAGAGTGTGAGGACAAAACCATACGCGAAAGAATGCGCACGGTGGCAAACAAGATTAAACAGAGTATTTACGGGAACCGTATTGTTTTATTTGCGCCGCTTTACCTTTCTAACTATTGTGTGAATAACTGTAAATACTGCGGCTTTCAGCATTGCAATGAAAAATTGCCGCGGCGCAAGCTGACGCAGGAAGAAATCCGCCGCGAAGCAATTGCGCTTCAGGATATGGGGCATAAACGGCTGGCGCTGGAGGTCGGCGAAGACGATGTCAACTGCCCGCTGGAATATGTTTTGGAGTCGATCAAGACGCTTTACAGTATTAAGCATAAAAACGGAGCCATCCGCCGGGTCAACGTTAACATTGCCGCCACAACGGTAGAAAATTACAGAAGGCTCAAAGAGGCAGGAATCGGAACGTATATCCTGTTTCAGGAGACATATCACAAGCCGACGTATGAAGCCATGCATCCGTCCGGCCCGAAGAGCAATTATGCTTATCATACAGAAGCGATGGACCGCGCCATGCAGGGCGGGATTGACGATGTCGGCGTAGGTGCGCTGTTCGGGCTTTACGACTACAAATACGAAACCATAGCTTTAATCATGCACGCGGAGCATTTGGAGGAGGAATTTGGCGTGGGACCGCACACGATCAGCGTGCCGCGCCTGAAACCGGCTTCCGGCGTGACGCTTGAAAACTATCCGTATCTGGTGGATGATGAATCGTTTAAAAAATTGGTTACGGTTCTCCGTTTGAGCGTTCCGTATACAGGGATGATTATATCCACGCGTGAAACCAAAGAAATGCGCAACGAGCTTTTGCATGTTGGAATTTCCCAGATCAGCGCAGGTTCCTGCACCGGAATCGGCGGCTATGCGGAAGAAAACAGAACCGAGGAAGATACGGCGCAGTTTGAACTGGGCGATCACCGTGACATGGACCAGGTGCTGACGGAATTAATTGAGGACGGCTATATTCCAAGTTTCTGCACCGCGTGCTACCGGGAGGGAAGAACCGGCGAACGCTTTATGCAGCTTGCCAAAGCGGGGCAGATTCATAATGTCTGCCAGCCGAATGCGCTCATTACGCTGAAGGAATTTTTGACGGATTACGGCTCGGAGCGGGCGCGGGCCGCCGGAGAAAAACTGTTTGCACGGGAACTGGAACGGATTGGAAACGAAAAAGTGAAAGAAAAAACCAAAGAATATCTGAAAAAGATTGAAAACGGAGAGCGAGATTTCCGTTTCTAGTATTTGCAGAAAAGAAAATTTTCGCAAACAGACAGGAGGAAAAAATATGGCGGCAGACAGTCTGGCACAAACGCCTATGTCCATGCGGCTGACGATTACGGTATTCGGAAGAACAAACAGCGGAAAATCGTCTTTGATTAATGCGCTATTGGGACAGCCTGTTTCACTGGTTTCGCCTGTCGGCGGAACCACGACAGATCCCGTGCGTAAAACGATGGAGCTGTATCCGGTGGGACCGTGCGTGTTGATCGATACGGCAGGGTTTGACGATCAAACAGAATTGGGAGAACTGCGCATGGAGCGCACGCGCAAAGTTTTGGATCAAACGGATTTGGCGGTGCTGGTTATAAGTGCGCAGGACGATGACTTAGAGAAGGAAGAAAAATGGCTATCTGCCATACAAGAGCGCTCGATTCCTGTTTTTGGAGTGCTGAATAAAAGCGATTTGGTTAAAAATCCGCAGGAGATGGCGAAAGAGCGGAAAAAGCGGCTTTCGATTCCGTTTGTGTGTGCCAGCGCGGCATGCGGCGAAGGGATTGACGCGATAAAAGCGGCGATTGTGGAACATGCGCCGCAGGATTTTGAGCTGCCGTCTATCGTGGGGCATTTGGTGGAGGATGGCGACAGCGTGCTTTTGGTCATGCCGCAGGATATTCAGGCGCCGAAAGGGCGCTTGATTCTGCCGCAGGTTCAGGTGACGCGCGATCTTTTAGATCATGGTGCGGTCATCACGAGTGTGACGGCGGATAAGCTGGAGGCGGCGCTTGCGGCGCTGAAAGAACCGCCCAAGCTGATCATAACCGATTCGCAAGTGTTTGGGCTGGTGTATGAGAAAAAACCAAAAGAGTCGCTTTTAACTTCTTTTTCGGTGCTTTTGGCGCGCTACAAGGGCGATATCGGCGCGTTTTTAGACGGCGCGGCGCAAGTTGACCGACTAAAAGAAACCGACCGGGTTTTAATTGCAGAGGCATGCACGCATAATCCGCTTGACGGCGATATCGGCAGAATAAAAATCCCGAAACTATTGCGGAAGAAAATCGGCGAGGGCTTGATGATTGACGTAGTGGGCGGAAATCAGTTTCCTGAGGATTTGTCCCAATATGCACTGATTGTGCATTGCGGTGGATGTATGTTTAACCGGCGCTATCTGTTAAACCGCATCCGGGCAGCAAAGGGGCAGAATGTGCCGATTACAAACTATGGGATTTTGATTGCGAAACTGAATGGAATTTTAGAGAAAATCACGGTGCAGTAAAAAATATGCGATTCTTTCGTAGGGTGCGGCCCCTGGACGCACCGCGAATTTCGCACCATTCTGCGGCTACGAACAACGGGACATCTATGAGCCGTCCCCTACGGCACGTCCGGCTGGATTGTGCGCAATTTATTGTTTGCACCGCCCCTTGCGATATGCCTATTTTGTTTGTGCGTAATGGATTTATTTGCATACCCGTTTAGTTTGCAGTTGGTTTTAAATTTGCACTTACTCCGTAGGGTGCGGCGCCTCGACGCACCGTCCCCTACAATTAGAAATACAGCGCTGGATGAATGGTGACAAAATAATTGGAAAAAACACCGGAGGATTGGGAAATGGAAATTTTGGACAGCCTAATTCGGCACAGGCAAAAAGAGCGCGCGTCGTTTCATATGCCGGGGCATAAAAACGGCGCGGCATTTTCGGGGACCCGTTTTGAAAACCGATGGCTGGGGCTTGATGTGACAGAAGTGGAAGGAACAGACTGCCTCTCAAAGCCTAGCGGAGCGATATTAAAATCGCAGGAAACTGCGGCGCGTCTTTATGGTGCGGCGCGTGCGTTTTATCTGGTCAATGGTGCAAGCGGCGGGATTCTTTCCATGTTTTATGCTTTTTTTCGCGAGGGGGACAGCGTTTTGGTTGACCGCAGCTGCCACAGGAGCGTGTTCCATGCGCTCGCGATTTGCGGGCTTCGCCCGATCTATCTTGCACCCGAAGTTGATTCTGTCCGCGGTGTGCCGAAAGGGATCACGGCAGACGCTGTGCGGCGCATGCTGGCAAAGTATCCGCAAGCGGCGGGCGTTTTTCTTACGAGCCCGAATTATTATGGATTTTGCAGTGAAACGAAAGCCATCGCGCAAGCGGCGCACGAAAAAGGAATCCCGCTTTTGGTAGATGAGGCGCACGGAGCGCATTTTCCGTTTGACAGCCGTTTTCCGCATGGAGCAATCGAGCAAGGAGCGGACGCCGCTTGCGTCAGCCTGCACAAATCGCTTCCGTGTCCGAATCAGACGGCTCTGCTTTTGCTCCGCACGGACGAGCGGGCGGACGAGGTGCAGGAGGAGGTGAACACATTTCAGACGACCAGCCCCTCTTATGTATTTTTAGTTTATATCGAAGCGGCGCTTGAGTATGCCGTTCGTTTCGGCAAGGAAAAAACGGACCGCCTGCTTTCTTGGATGAAACCGTTTGCGCGTTTTCAGACAGATGATCCGTTTAAACTTTTGATGTCATTTGACCGGCAGGGCCTGAGCGGATATGAAGCAGACCGGATTCTTCGCGAAGAGTATGGGATTTATGCAGAGCTTTGCGACAGGAAAAATGTGCTTTTGATGGCATCGTGGGGCAACCGGGAAGAAGATTTTACATTGCTTAAAAAAGCAGTAGAGTGTTTAGAATCTGCGCCGGCTATGGCTCAGCCGCACCCACAGCCTCTGTTTTCCGCTTTTTCAGAGGGCAGACCGGCGATGGAGCCGCGTACTGTGCGAGGGAAAAAAGCACAGTGGGCTGAACTTTCTGCGTGTGTCGGAAAAATCTGCGCAGGGGCGGTGACGCTCTTTCCGCCCTGTGTTCCAATTCTTTTGCCAGGTGAGGAAATTACACAGGAGCTGGTTTGTGAGCTTGGTTTACTGAGGGATAAAGAGATCAAAGTAAGCGGAATGGAACACGGAAAAATCCGCGTGCTTTTACAGTAGCGCAGGAAAAATATATCAAGTAACAAAAAGAACGGCGAAATGGATAAAAAAAGCCAGCCGTTCTTTTCTTATTTAATGACTGCTGAACAATTCTGAAACGCAGCCGCATAGCGGTTTGTAAGCGTTTCAGAATTGTTTAGGTGCAAGGTTTTTGTGCTTTTT
>CASGBM010000007.1 GCA_949299615.1 uncultured Eubacteriales bacterium
GAACCTAAAAATAGCATTTTAATGCTGTTTTTAGGTGTGAAATTGTAAATTTCACACAAATGGTTTCGCAAAACCATTTGTTCAGTAGACATTATGTAAAAACAAAAAAGCATTTTTTGTATTAACCTATCATGGCGTTCGGCTGAAAATAACCGATAAAGAGCGTCTTGCCTGTATTGTGGGGCGCTTGGTACGTCTATACTATATCTTGTATGTTAAATTTTGATTTCAGAAAAATTAAATTTTTTTTTCAAAAACAGTTGCAAAATACAGGAAAATAGAGTAAAATAAAATAAAAGTGGTGGATTGTGGAGCGAAATGATATTGAAGTGGGGAGTTTGCTGAAAGGCGGTGAGGTCGTGTTCATAGGTGAATACCAGCATACGCTGGATGCAAAAGGCAGAATGTTTGTGCCTTCTAAATTCCGCGAAGACTTGGGAGATTCATTTATCGTGACATTGGGCCTGGATAACTGCCTGTTTGCATTTTCGTCAGAGGAATTTGATAAATTAAAATTAAAGCTGGACTCTCTTCCGATTTCTAACAAAGATGCCAGACAATTTGCCCGCTTCTTCTTTGCCGGCGCCTGTGAATGTGAGATGGATAAACAGGGACGCATTATGATTCCGGCAAAACTTCGCAATTATGCCCGGCTGGAAAAAGACGTAACCGTTGTTGGGGTATCTACCCGTTTGGAACTATGGAACACGCAAAAATGGGAAGAAGAACACAGCTTTGAAAATTTCAGTCCGGATGTGCTTTCCGAAAAGATGGAAGGACTTCTTTAGGACTTCGTTTGAAGGGTAGGCAGAAAAATGGAATTCCACCATGTTCCTGTTTTAAAGGATGAAGCGATTCAGGCATTGGCAATCCGAGCGGACGGAATTTATGTTGACGCTACGATGGGCGGAGCGGGACACAGTGTGGAAATTGCCAGGCGGCTGACTACTGGACGGCTGATTGGCTTTGACCAAGATGAAGAAGCAATCCGAGCCAGCCAAAAAAGGCTGGAGAGTTTCGGCGATAGAGTAACATTTGTAAATCAAAATTTCAAGACCATACGGTCTGTGTTATCTAACCTTAAAATCAATGGGATTGACGGAGCGCTGATGGATTTGGGCGTATCTTCTCATCAGTTGGATGAAGGAGCGCGGGGGTTTTCCTATCAGATAGACGCTCCTTTGGATATGCGAATGGACCGAAGAAATGATTTTTCAGCGTATGATGTTGTCAATTCTTACAGCGCGGCAGAGCTGGAAAGAGTCATTTTTCAGTATGGAGAGGAACGCTGGGCGCGGCGCATTGCAGAGTTTATTGTAAAAGCTCGAGAGGCAGGACCCATTAATACAACTGCACAGCTGACAAAACTCATAAAACAGGCAGTGCCAAAGGGGGCGCGCAAAGACGGACCTCATCCGGCGAAACGTACGTTTCAGGCAATTCGCATTGAGGTTAACGGAGAATTAGCCTTACTCTCCCAAGCGGTGGAGGATTTTGTATGCGCGCTGAATCCTCATGGACGGTTGGCGGTAATTACATTTCATTCTCTGGAGGACCGCATCGTAAAAAACACATTTGCCCAACTTGCGGCAGGCTGTGTTTGTCCGAAAGAATTTCCCGTGTGTGTCTGCGGGAAACAATCAATGGGAAAAATAATTACCAAAAAACCAATTACAGCGGGAGAAAAAGAATTGGAGGAAAACCCCCGCGCGCGCAGCGCAAAACTGAGAGTGTTTGAAAAAATGGTTTAAAGGAGTGAATGAACAAAATGGCTAGAGGGGATTCTTATGCAAAGCGTTATAGTCAGACATATTATGGTAAAAATTCGTATTATGACGGCAATGCTGTAAGAAAAACGGAATTGCCGGTTTATGCTCCAAATGTGAGGATCAAAAGCAAGCCCAGTCCCCATAAAAAACTAACCAAGGCGCAGGCGGCGCAAAAAAGAAGGGCGAAAATTCGCGCAAGGCTTTCTGCCATTTTTTCCATTGTTTTATTGATGATGGCTGCGTTTTTTGTTTTGTATCGCGGCGTGTTGATTACGGAGTCCACCAACCAAATTGAAAAAAAAGAAAAAGAACTGTCCAACTTGATTGCTTCCAACCAAAAACTGCAGATGGAAATTGGTCATGCGTTGGATTTAAAGACAGTGGAGGAAGCAGCCACCGAACGGCTTGGGATGCGCCAGCCGGAAAAATATCAGACCGTATATGTCAATCTTGACCAAGTGGATCACGTGGAAAAAATTAGCGGTCAGGAAATAGAGGAAGAAAATAAGTTAGCCGCTTTTTTTAATGAAGCAAAGGAATATTTAGATTAGGCGGCCACTATATATTAATAAAGGACTGCCTGAAATGTTAGTGTGGGGGAGCGCAAACTCTTCCGCACTAACTTTGGTTTAGAAGAAATCGATATCGTAACGGAGAATGGAGTAGTATTATGGCGATTGAGAAGCCAAAACGCAAATTGCAAATTCGAATTTTGGTTATTTTTGTGGTTTTTACCGCGATTTTAGGGATGTTAGGCATCCGCCTATTTTTCCTGCAGGTGGTTGATGGCCCAAAACTGCAGAGGGAAGCAGTGGAGCAGCAAACGCGGGACAATGAGGTGGCGTCAAAACGAGGCACGATCTACGATCGTAATTATAAAACGCTGGCGCAAAGTTCGACTGCGGAAACCGTGACAGCAAACCCAAATGAAATCCGCCAAGCCAAAAAAGATGTTTCCGTGATTGCGGCAGAACTGGGCGCAGTTTTGGAAATGGATGCGTCAGAAATTCAAACGCTTTTGGAAAAAGACACCAATCACGTGACCATCAAAAGAAAAATTGATGTCGATTTGGCGACAAAGGTGAGGGAACTGGATCTAACGGGCATATATCTTCAGGAAGATTCCAAACGGTATTATCCGTACGGCACCTTTGCTTCGCATGTCATTGGCTTTACCGGAACGGATAATCAAGGTCTTGCCGGAATTGAAATGGTTTATGATGAGGAACTCAGCGGAGTGCCGGGAAGAGTAATTTCGCTTAAAAATGCTTTGGATACAGATATGCCGTTTCAGCAGGAAAAACACATCGATCCCCAAAACGGAGCCAATGTAGTGCTTACTATTGATGAGGTTATCCAGCATTTTGCAGAAAAACATCTGGAAACCGCTTATCAAGAAGAAAAGGTGCAGGCAGGAGCGGCGGCAATTGTAATGGATGTGCAAACCGGAGAAGTTCTTGCAATGACGTCTAAGCCGGACTTTGATCTAAACAATCCGTTTCAGCTGGTAGACGAGGCACAGCAGGCACAAATTGATGCAATAGAAGATGAAGAAGAACGGACACAGGCAAAGTCAGATGCGCTTCAGAAAATGTGGCGCAACAAAGCGGTTGTGGACTCCTATGAGCCGGGATCTTGTTTTAAAATCATGACGGCGGCAATGGCTTTGGAAGAAGGCGTTGTGACAGTCGATACTCCGTTTTTCTGTCCTGGGTATAAAATTGTCGCTGACAGGAAAATTAATTGCGCAAATACCAACGGGCATGGGGCGCAAACATTTAAAGACGGAGTAAAAAATTCCTGCAACCCTGTTTTTATCGAAGTAGGGCAAATGGTGGGCGCAGACCTGTTTAAAAAATATTATAAAGCGTTTGGATTTTTAGATACAACGGGCTTTGACCTGCCCGGGGAAGCAAAGGGCGTGTTCTATCCGGAGGGGAGCTTTGGGCTGATGGAGCTTTCCACAACCGCTTTCGGTCAGGGACCAAAGGTTACGCCGCTGCAAATGATTTCGGCAGTTTCTGCGGTTGCAAACGGGGGCAACCTGATGAAACCGTATTTGGTAAAAGAACTGGTAGATGATGATGGGAATGTGCTTAAAAGTTTTGAGCCTACGGTGGTTCGTCAGGTAATCTCGAAAGAAACTTCAGAAACCATGCGCATGCTTTTGGAAAACGTGGTAACAAACGGTTCCGGACAAAATGCGTATATCAAAGGGTTCCGCATTGCAGGAAAAACAGGAACATCGGAGAAAATCCCGCGCGGAAACGGAAAATATGTTTCCTCCTTTATAGGTTTTGCGCCGGCAAATGATCCGAAAATTGCATGTCTGGTTATGCTGGATGAGGCATCGAACGGGGAATATTACGGCGGAAGGATTGCGGCGCCGGTGGTCGGTAAAATTATGGATGATACTCTCCGCTACCTGAAAATTGAACCCCAATATACGGAAGAGGAGAAAGAGAACCTGGATGTTTACGTTCCCGATGTAAAGGGCAAGAGCAAAAGTGAGGCAATTAAAGATATTACAGCACAGAATTTGACTTACACAGTTGTCGGCGACGGTGAAACAGTGAAAGACCAAATGCCGAAAGTGGGATCGAACATGATGGCAAAATCTACTGTCATATTGTATACAGAAGAAAACACAGGAAACCAGGTGACCGTGCCTAATGTATTGGATTTATCTTTGACAGAAGTGCAGTCGCGCCTGCAGGCAAACCAGTTAAATTTAAATGTGAGCAGTGCGGGAGCGACAGGAAGCAAGTCGCAAAGGACCATTGCAATCAGGCAGGATCCGCCGGAGGGCACGCAGGTAGATGCGGGAAGTATTGTAAGAGTTGAGTTCCGCTTTTTGGATGTCGATTAGAAAAGGAGAGGTATTATGCTGTTATCACAGCTTTTGTGTGGCGTTGACGCTGAATGGCAGGTTGAAGATGACAGGGAAATCAGCGGGGTCGCCTATGATTCCAGATGCGTGCAGCCGGGATGGCTTTTTGTATGCATAAAAGGATTCCAAACGGATGGGCACCAATATATTCCAAATGCGGTAGCACAGGGTGCGGCAGCGGTGTTGGTAGAAGAAGACGGTGCCGATGTATGCGGTGCGGTTAAAATACAGACGCAGGATGCGCGAAAAGCGCTTGCAATCATTGGCGCAAATTGGTATGGACATCCGGCAAAGAGCTTGGAAATTATCGGCGTTACCGGCACGAACGGAAAAACGACGGTAACCTCACTGATGAAACAAATTTTAGAGTTTGACGGAAAAACGGTAGGCTTGATTGGGACGAACGGAAACATGATCGGGGACGAATTTCTTCCGTCTGAGCGCACAACACCGGAATCTTTTGAGCTGCAGGGGTTGTTTCGCCGCATGGCTGACCGCGGAGTGCAGTATGTAGTAATGGAAGTATCTTCACATTCGCTGGCACTTTCGCGTGTACATGGAATTCCGTTTGCTTTGGGCGTATTTACCAACCTGACACAGGATCATTTGGATTTTCATCAGACAATGGAAAATTATTTGGCTGCGAAAAAACAGCTGTTTACCATGTGCCGCGAAGCAGTAATCAATCTGGACGACCCAGCCGGGGAAGAAATTGCCGGAGAGGCCGCCTGCCGCACGGTCACTTATTCCATAGAAAAAGAGTCTGATTACCGCGCTGAAAACATCCGCATTTCAGCACGCGGCGTTTTGTTTGACCTTGTCAGCAAATCGGGCAGCACATATGCGGTCCGGCTCGGGATCCCGGGGCGGTTTTCCGCGTATAATGCAATGGCTGCAGCCGTTGCCTGCTTGTCTTTAGGAATACCGGCGGAAAAAGTGTTTGATGCGCTTGTGGTTGCAAAGGGCGTGAAGGGACGTGCAGAAACCCTTTACACCAACACGGACTATACGGTTATGATTGACTATGCGCACACGCCGGACGGGTTAGAAAACATTATTCAAACCGTACGTGAGTTTGTACAGGGCCGCATCATCACATTGTTTGGGTGCGGCGGTGACAGAGATGCAACCAAACGGCCTGTTATGGGAGAAATTGCCGGTCGGCTTTCGGATTACTGTATTATCACTTCAGATAATCCGAGAACCGAAGATCCAATGGAAATTATCCGGCAGATTGAAAGCGGAATTCGTAAAACCAATTGTAATTATAAAACTATTGAGAACCGCAGGGAAGCGATACGGTATGCACTTACGACAGCACAAAAAGGAGATTGCATTATTTTAGCTGGAAAAGGCCATGAAACCTATCAGATTATCGGGAAAGAAAAAAGACACTTTGATGAGCGGGAAGTGGTGAAAGAAATTCTGGAAGGAATGGTAACAGAATGAAGCCGATAAAGCTATCTGAAATTTTGAAGGCAACCGGAGGAAGCCTTTTGGCGGGGAATCCGGAGCAAGAGATAAAAAGCATTACAACAGACAGCAGAAAACTGGAGACAGATGCGTTATTTATCCCGCTAAAAGGGGGAAATTTTGACGGACATGACTTTGTTGTCAAAGCGCTGAAAGAGGGCGCGGCAGCAGCGTTGACGGAAAAAGATCTGCAAGCGCCGGAAAGCGGCAAAGCGTTGATTCGCGTTAGGGATACGCAGCGTGCCCTGCAGTTGTTGGCGGCGTATTACCGCAGCCTGTTTTCCATCCCGGTTGTCGCCTTAACCGGCAGCGTGGGTAAAACAACAACGAAAGAAATGATAGCATCTGTGCTATCTCAAAAATATAACACCTTAAAAACAGAAGGAAATTTTAATAATGAAATCGGGCTCCCGCTAACCGTATTCCGCCTGGAGAAAACGCATGAAATGGCGGTTTTGGAGATGGGAATGAGCGGATTTGGAGAGATTGAAAGGCTTTCTGCGATTGCAAAACCAGATCTGGCAATCATCACGAATATCGGGATGTCGCACATTGAACTTTTGGGTTCGCAGGAGAATATTTACCGTGCCAAATCAGAAATTGTGCAAAATGTTAAACCAGAGGGTGCGGTACTTTTAAACGGAGACGATCTTATTTTAAAAAAGCACCGTGCGGAAATTGAGCGGCGGACCTATACGGCTGGAAAAGACCCCGGCTGTGATTTTTCGGCGGCGGACGTGCAATCAAATGCGGAAGGCGTGCAGTTTTGTTTTCGCGGATTGGGGCATGAATTTTCGGTACATTTAAATATTCCGGGTGAACATAATGTGCATAATGCACTGTTTGCCTGCGCCGCCGGCCTTTTATTTGGGGTGGAAGAAGACCAAATCATGGCCGCGCTTGAGGCGTTTCGTCCGGCTAATATGCGGATGGACAAAATAGAACACGGCGGCTTTACAATCATCAATGATTGCTATAATGCGGCACCGGATTCTATGGCAGCTGCTCTTAAGGTGCTTGGGGCATATCCCGGCAAAAAAATTGCTGTTTTAGGCGATATTGCGTGCTTAGGGGAGTATTCTTATGAGGCACATTGCAGTGTTGGAGCACGGGTGGCTAAAGAGGGAATAGACGAGTTGTTTACTGTCGGCGAGCAGGCAAAGTACATTGCGCAAGGTGCATTTGAAGGCGGCATGGACAGCGGCAGAATTCATTCCTTTGATACCGTGGAATCCTTAGTGAGAAATTTGTCAGCATCTGTGGAAAGAGGGAGCTATATTTTAATCAAAGCATCGCGCGTGATGGAATTGGAGAAAGTGACAGAGTTCTTATTGCGCGCATTTTAAAATAATAGAGATAAAAATAGAAAATATGAACGATTCGGCGACGGCTAGATAAGGGGTTGAAATAATTTGAGTATGATAATAAGCGGAACTGCGTGTTCTATTTTAATCTGTTTAATTACGACACCGATACTGATTCCGTTTTTGCGCAGACTAAAATTTGGTCAGAGCATCCGGGAAGAGGGTCCAAGCTGGCATAAAAGCAAAAGCGGAACGCCTACCATGGGCGGAATTACCATGATTGTATCCGTGACAGTCGCCACAATTTTGTTTGCCTATCTTCCGGCGCGAAGCAATTTGGAAATTTTGATGTTGTTAGGAACCGCTTTGCTGTTTGGCGCAATTGGGTTTGTGGATGATTTTATAAAAGTGGTGATGAAACGCAATCTTGGGCTGTCTGCAAAACAAAAATTTTTAGCGCAGCTATTCGTTAGTATCATAAGCACGGTTTCGCTTAACTACATGGGGTATTTAAACGGCGAGATCATGATTCCCTTTGTGGATCGAATGATTGATATTGGTCTTTGGATCATTCCGTTTATTGTATTTGTTCAGCTTGCAATGGTAAACAGCGTAAACCTTACAGATGGTTTGGATGGTTTGGCCTCGACAGTAACGCTGATTGCAGGGCTTTTTCTCACCATTGTGGCGTTTTTAATGAGAGAAACAGCAGTTGCCGTTTTTATCGGTGCAGTCAGCGGAAGCTGTCTTGCATTTTTAGTATTTAACGCGCACCCTGCAAAAGTCTTCATGGGAGACACCGGTTCGCTCTTTTTGGGAGGCGCGGTGGCTGCTGCGGCTATTGCATTAAAACTACCTTTCATTTTAATTATAATTGGCGGGGTTTATCTTGTAGAGACTTTGTCGGTTATTATTCAGGTTGTATCCTTTAAATTGACAGGGAAACGGGTGTTTAAGATGAGCCCGATTCATCATCATTTTGAAATGTGCGGAATGAATGAGACAAAAATCGTTTTGTTGTTTTCCGGTGCGACAGTTGTTTTGTGCGTGCTGGCGTTTATCAGTATAATGGGTATATTTTTCTAAATTAGAACCGGGTGGTGGTAGGAGTGTATGCAGGAACAAATCGTATGGGGCAAAGCCCGGCGAATAAAGGACGCCGCGCGCCTTCGACCGGCAAGGTAAAATCCGTGCCGTCATCTTTGTCCCGTTCTAGGATCAAAAAAGGTACGCTGGATTTTGGGTTTTTAATCAGTGTAATTCTTTTATTAGTTCTGGGCCTAATTATGGTTTTTTCCGCCAGTTATCCATCGGCGTATTATCAATACGGAAATGGACTTTATTTCATAGAAAAGCAGTTCCAGTGGGCGCTATTGGGCTTGCTTGCAATGTTTATTACAGCCAATTTTGACTATCATAATTATCGCAAGTTTGCCGTTCCGATCTTGATTACATGTATTGTCCTTTTGCTTGCGGTTTTGGTGGTTGGAATCAAAGTAAAGGGCGCGCGGCGCTGGCTGGGCACGGAAAGCATCAGTTTTCAGCCGTCCGAAGTGGCAAAAATCGGTCTGATCATCTACTTTGCCCACAGTATGTCTTTAATCAAAGATAAAATTAAGCAGTTTAAATATTTAATTCGTTATTGGGCCCTTTTAGGGGTTTTTGTGGTGCTGCTTTTGCTGGAGCCGCATTTTAGTATTTGTATTATCATTGGCTTGACAATGGTTATCATGATGTTGGCTGCCGGTGCAAGAATTCGTTATTTTGCCTTGGCGGCAGTGCCGGTTGTTCCGGTTGGTGTTGCGATAGCTATTTTTGAGCCTTATCGTTTGCAGCGGCTCATCACCTTTACCGATCCGTTCAAGGACCGTTTGGGAGACGGCTGGCAGATTATTCAGTCGCTGTATGCAATTGGTTCCGGCGGCTTGTTTGGCGTTGGCTTTGGGAATTCCAGACAAAAATTTATGTACGTATCCGAACCGCAGAATGACTTTATTTTTTCGATCATATGTGAAGAATTGGGCCTGATTGGCGCACTTGCCATTTTAGCGTTGTTTGGCTATATGATTTACCGTGGAATTAAAATTGCAATGAATTCTCCGGATACCTTTGGAAGTCTTTTAGTAATCGGGATCATCGCGCTAGTTGGGGTGCAAGTGGTGCTCAACATTGCGGTAGTGACGTCTTCCATTCCCACAACGGGAATTCCGCTTCCGTTTTTCAGCGCAGGCGGTTCGTCGCTGGTATTTCTTCTTGCGGCAATGGGGATTGTCATTAATGTCTCCAAATACAAGCGACAGCCGCTTTTATAAAAAGTTGCAAGCGTATTATTGAGATTAGAGGGGGACTGGAATTGAAGGCAATTGTTTCCGGCGGCGGAACAGCAGGGCATATCAATCCGGCAATTGCTATTGCCGGCTATTTGAAAAAACACCATCAGGCGGAAATTTTGTTTATCGGGACACAAAAAGGTCTGGAAAATACGTTGGTGCCAAAAGCCGGTTTTCCGATGGAAAAAGTGGTCGTAGAAGGATTAATCCGAAAACCAACACCTAAGAATATCGCCGTTCTTTACCATTTTATCAAAGCGGTGGCAGATTGTAAAAAAATAATCCGAAAATTTCAGCCGGATGTTGTAATTGGAACCAGCGGCTATGTCTGCGCTCCTGTTATGTATGCGGCACACTCGCTGGGAATTCCTACATTAATTCACGAACAAAATGTCATTCCGGGATTCACAGTAAAACTTACGGCGCGTTTTGTAGACGCGCTGGCAATCAGTTTCTCGGATACTACCAAATATTTTAAGCCGAAAATTGCAAAAAAATGTTTTCTCACGGGCAATCCCCTTCGGGAAAACATGCTGGAAATAACTTATGAACAGGCAAGAAAACGTCTGGGACTGGACGAACGCCCCTTTATAGTTTCGCTGGGCGGAAGCCTTGGCGCACGCGCAGTAAATTCTGCTGTTGCGTGGTATCTAAACGAGGCAGATACAGAAAAAATACAATTCTTGGCCGCTGCAGGCAAACGGTTTTATGAGGAAACCCTTTCCCAAATGAAACCGGATCGTTTGTCTGATCATATCCAGGTAGAGCCATATATCTACAACATGGAAGAAGTGATGCCGGCGGCGGATTTGGTCATTGCGCGTTCGGGGGCACTGACAATCAGTGAACTGACGGCGCTGGGGCGGCCGGCAATTTTGATTCCTTCGCCGAATGTGGCACATAACCATCAGTATTTTAATGCCAAAAGTTTGGAAAACGGCGGCGCGGCAGTGGTAATTGAGGAACGGGAATTGACCCCGCAGCGGCTGCGACAGGAAATAGACGCGCTTGTAAATGATCCGGAAAGACGGGCAAAAATGAGCCGCTGTTCTAAAAAAATGGGAATTGCAGATGGCTCGGAGCGCATTGCAAAGCGCGTTTGTGAACTGATTTCTAAGCGGAAGTAACCCAAATGCAAGAAACTGCATAGTATGATATTGTATTAATCGTCAGGGATTATAATATCTGGAGGTGCAGTTTTATGAGCAGGATACTGATAGAAGGGGGAATACCGCTTTCGGGAGTGGCAGATGTGCATGGCGCTAAAAATGCTGTTTTGCCGATATTGGCTGCCACCGTGCTGAATGAAGGAGTCAATGTCATACATAACTGCCCGAACCTGCGCGACGTAAACATTACGCTTGAAATGCTGAAGTATTTAGGGGCGAACGTGCAGCGGGAGGGCGATACGCTCACCATTGATACAAGAGGAAGACTGGGCAACCATATCCCGGAAAAATTAATGCGGCAGCTGCGCTCCTCCATCGTTTTTATGGGCGCAATTTTGGCAAGAAATAAACGGGCAAAAATCTCTGCTCCGGGAGGCTGCGAATTAGGGCCCAGGCCGATAGACCTACATATTAAAGCATTAAAGGAACTGGGAGTAAAAATTCGGGAAACCCATGGCTATATTTTCTGCAACGGTCTGGGAATGGAAGGAAAAGAGATTCATTTATCCTTTCCCAGCGTCGGCGCAACAGAGAATATTATGCTTGCCGCATGCTTGGCAAAAGGAAAAACTATCATTCAAAATGTGGCAAAAGAACCGGAAATTGAAGATTTGGCCGCCTATTTGAATAAGATGGGCGCTAAAATTTCCGGCGCGGGAACATCACGAATTGTAATTGACGGTGTCGAGCGGCTGGACGCGGCAGAACACCGCGTGATGCCGGACCGAATTGTTGCCACAACGTATCTTTGCTGTGCTGCAGTTACGGGAGGCAGCGTTGAAATACGGAAAGTGATCCCGGATCATTTGTCCGCTTCGTTATCCTGTCTGCGAGACTGCGGCTGTGAAATTGCGGTTGGGCGTGATTGGGTAAAACTGAAAGCACCTGGGCGGCTGCATTCGGTATCCGACATTACTACCATGCCTTATCCCGGTTTCCCAACGGATGCCCAATCCATGTTTTTAGCCATGCTTTGTACAGCAGAGGGGACGTCCATTATTAAGGAAACCATTTTTGAAAGCCGGTTTAAGCTGGTAGAGGAACTGGTCCGTATGGGAGCGGACGTTACGGTTGATGGAAGAATTGCTGTGGTGCGGGGAGTTCCAAAATTATCGGGAGCAGATGTGAGCGCTGCAGATCTGCGCGGCGGAGCGGCGCTTGTGGTTGCCGGGCTTGCGGCAGAAGGAATGACAGAAGTTGAAAACCCGCATTTTATTGATAGAGGCTATGAACAACTGGAGGAGACCTTGACTTTGCTTGGAGCTAAAATCAAGCGTCTTTTAGATTAACGTTCGGATAAGGGAAGGAAAATAAGATGGCGAAAGTACAAAAGAAAAAAAATAGAAAAAGGAAAAAATTAAGGCGTACAATACTGGTGTTGCTGCTTTTGACGATTGCGTCGGCTTGCTTCTGCCTGTTTGCGCCTTTTTTTAATATTACGTCCATTGAAGTGGAAGGTAACGCCCAGGTGACAACGGATGAAATTTTAGACCGGGTGAATATTGTGACCGGAACAAATATTTTTAAGCTAAATAAAAAATCAATTCAAGAGGGCTTGCAAACACTTTCCTATTTGGATACCGTTAAAGTGAGCCGAAAATTACCTTCTACTGTGAAAATCACGGTAACGGAAAGCTATGCTGAACTGTTGTTTCCATATCTGACCGGCTATCTGCTAACCGACAGCAATGGCAAGGTGCTGGAGGAAATTTCGGACAAAACAGGCTGGGAGTTGCCGGAAATATTGGGGGTCAGCATTGAAAAGGCAGAAATTTCTAAAAAAATTACTGTACAAGACGGGGTAAAGTTTGATATAATATTAAATTGTATTGAGTATTTTAAAGAGATGGAGCAATTGCCGCTGATCAGCAGCTTTGATTTTACGGATATTACCAATATTTGGGTGACATATCGGGAAGGATACCGTGTAAATTTTGCAAAGTTTGACGATATGGATTATAAAATGAAAATGCTGGAAGCAATCTTACCTCAGATTGACCGGTCTGCCGGGACATACATTGATCTTACTACGCCGTCGAAGGTATTTACCGGCAGAGAAGAAGAAACCGAAAGTCCGGCACCGGAGCCGGAAAGCCCAACGCAGGATCCTGCTTTGCCGCCGGATGAAAGCGAGGAGGCAAACAGCCTTCCGGAAGAATCAAAAGCGCCGGAAGAAGAAACGGAAAATGCAGACAGCGGTGAACCACAGGAAGAATAAGGGAGGAGCAGCCTGATTGAAAAAGAATTATAAAGCACAAATCGCCCTTGGAATCGTTTTTATGATCCTGGCGTTTTTGATTACGATACAGTTTCGGAGTGTGACAAAAAACAACGAAACACAGCAACAGAATAATCTGAGAATCGAAGACTTGTTGACAGAACTCAATAAGGAGAAGGAAAAGTCTTCTGCTCTTGAGCAGCAAGTAGAGGAATATGAAGAGGATATTGCGCAATATCGGAGCAAAGCAGAAAAATCAAACGGCGACTCTATGTTTCTTTCGGAACAGCTCAAGAGAGCAGAGATTTTGGCAGGACTGGTTGATGTTCATGGTCCGGGAGTGACCGTTACTTTAAATGACGCGAACAACCGAAAGGATCTCGAATCGGCAACAGAGGCCAACAGCACCTTAATTCATGACGAGGATATCCGTCGCGTGATCAATGAACTCTCTGCCGCCGGAGCGGAGGCAATTTGTGTAAATGATTCCAGAATTATCAGTACCAGCGCGGTTCGGTGCGTCGGTCCTACGGTGCTGGTGAATGACACTAAAATGGCGCCGCCTTATGAGATTAAAGCGATTGGGAAACCCGACCAGCTGGAAGCAGCGTTAAATTTAAACGGCGGAGTGATTGATGGGCTGAGGGTTTGGGGATTTGAAATATCCATTTCCAAATCAGACGATCTTGTGATACCAAGATACAGCGGTACGCTCAATTTTAGAAGCGCTTCTGCGGTGGAAACGGAAAAGGAGGGTGAAGAATGATCCTGCTTTTATGCATCGCCCTTGGAATTATAGCGGGGTTAATGCTCCCGTTCCATGTACCTGCGGATTATACGCAATATGTCGCAATTATCATATTAGCGTCGTTGGATTCTGTTTTTGGCGGGTTATCCTCCATGTCGAAAAAAGCGTTTAACTTGCAGATTTTTCTGTCCGGCTTTATCGGGAACTCTCTGTTAGCGGCATTGCTTACCTTTATTGGGAAAAAATTGGACGTGGACCTCTACCTTGTTGCGCTGATTGTGTTTGGGACGCGCCTGTTTACGAATTTTTCCATTATGCGCCGGTATTACCTTGATTATTGGAAAACAAAATTGAAAAAATAAGCTGGATTTGCCGGTGAGGGATGCAGAAACTATATTTTTTGAAAAAAGTTCTTGTAATTGAAAATTTACACTTGTGTAATCTGTTTGTAATATGTTATAATAAGAAAAAGACATTTATAATTTCAATAATAGATATTTTCGCGCAAGCAGTATATACGAAAGAGGAGGAATTCGGGTGTTTGAATTTGACACTGAAAATGCAAACGTCGCTCAGATTAAAGTCATAGGAGTTGGGGGCGGCGGCAACAATGCGGTAAACCGCATGATTGATTTTGGACTCAAGGGCGTGGATTTTATTTCTGTGAATACAGATAAGCAAGCGCTCCTTTCATCCCAGGCGACACAGAAAATACAGATCGGAGATAAACTCACCAAAGGGCTTGGCGCGGGCGCTAATCCGGAAATTGGCGCAAAGGCAGCGGAGGAGAGCAGAGATGAAATTGCGCAGGCGCTTAAGGGCTGTGATATGGTTTTTGTAACCGGCGGCATGGGCGGCGGTACGGGAACCGGAGCGGCGCCGATTGTTGCCAGCATTGCAAAAGAAATGGGAATTTTGACCGTTGGCATTGTGACGAAACCGTTTGCTTTTGAGGGACGCCAGAGAATGGTTCGCGCCGAAGAAGGAATTCAAGAACTGAAAAGCCATGTAGACTCGTTGGTAACGATTCCGAACGACCGTCTGCTGCAAATATCCAACCAGCACACAACGTTTGTTGACGCGTTTAAAATGGCGGATGACGTGCTGCGTCAGGGTGTTCAAGGGATTTCTGATTTAATTTCAGGCAACGGATACATAAATCTGGACTTTGCAGATGTTGTTACGATTATGAAAAATACAGGGATCGCGCACATGGGCGTGGGCCGTGCAACGGGTGAAAACCGCGCAGAAGAAGCTGTGCGCATGGCGATTCAAAGCCCGCTGCTGGAAACATCAATTGAAGGAGCGCGCGGCGTGCTGATTAATATTACCGGCGGTTCGGATCTTGGTTTGTTTGAAATTAACAACGCGGCAGAATTTGTCAACGAAGCATCCGATCCGAATGCTAATATTATTTTTGGCGCGGCGTTGGATGAATCATTAAATGATGAAATTGTCATTACGGTTATTGCAACAGGATTTGAGGAGGCGCCGGTGCAGCCCGTGCGCTCAGGTGCTGCTTTTGGGCAGAATCCGTTTGCTAACAATCCTATCTTCCGCGGCGGAATGTCTGCAAACGCGCAGCAAAAACCGCAGCAGGGACAGCAGCGTCCAGTGTTCGGAGCAGCGCGTCAGAGTTTTGGCAATCAGGGATTCAGCAACTTAAACCAAGGCTTTGGCAATGCAAATCATCAGCAGAGAGAGCAGCCAAAAGAAAATGACAATGATACGGTTGATGTGCCGACCTTTTTAACCCGCAACCGGCGTTTGGATTAGGATAAAAATGAATGAGTCAATGGAATAAAATAGGTGTTAGGATATTGATAGGCTCTTTTTGGAGTTTGCTTTTGTGTGACGGTTTGTGCACAGATGGATGAAGAAAATGGTTTTCTTTTATCCATCTGTGCATACGGCGCAGAGGCGGCACAAAGTGGTTGTAAAATATTCTAACGCCTTTTTCATGTTAATGAATGATCCATTTCGAACGGTTTGTTTGAGAAAAGAGATTCATTTATTTTATGGACATATTTTGCAATAAAGAAAAAGGAGAAGGTTATGGAGAGAGAAGCAATATGGTTTAAAACACAGGAAGCAGAAGAATCCATGAGAATCATAGCGGAAAAAATGCTGCAGCTTCGTCCGAGAGATGAAATCCGTTACCGGCCCTACCGGGTGCTTCCGGCAGCAAAGCAAGAAAAGATACTAGAGGCATTGCACGTAGATTTAAAACAAATTTACCCGGAGGCAAAAGAAGGGGATACGGCTTTTGTCGGAACCGTTTTAAAATCCATTGCGGATGATACGATGGCATTGGTTGTCCAAGGAGATGTAACGGTTTTTTATCGAGGAGAGAAAGTATATGATGCGAGCCGTGAGAATGCAGGGGAGAAGAAAATTCTTATGCTGGAAATTAAAAAAGGGGAAAACGAAGTAGTTTTTCTCTGCCGGTGCGGCAAATCCGGTTTTGGCGTATCATTCACTCCTTGTGTCTCCCATTATCCCGATATGTGGGCAAAAGATTATTTGCTGCACATACGCGCCTGTTCGCCAATATCAGAGTTTTATGATGAAGATGGAGTTGGCATTTCGCGGCTTTATCATGAGGAAACAGAATTTGACGGCGTTTATGTGTATCCCGATGTTCCCAAACCATCCGACACAATATCGTTTGACCAAATTTTTCCGGATTCGGAAGGCGTATGTGCATACGCTCTGACATATTGCATGGAAGATACGGTTTTAAAATACCAGTTGCATTCACCGGGTAAAGTTATGGTCAATGGAACGGAAAAAGAGACAAGCGGTGAAATTTCGCTTAAAAAGGGAGATACCGTATTAATCAAATCCATACGCAGTAAACGGTGGGGGTTTTCATACGAGGAAAATCCGTCTTTGGGAATTCCTTTTTTGCATTCCAGCCGTCCTTGCGGTGACCGGTGGCTGACGCTCGGGACGTTTGGCAGCGAGGAACCGTGTCTGGATTTTCCGATGGGACCGGAATTAGAGCTGCAATTTAACCGACCTTATCAAACAGAAAATTGGAAGAAAATTTATTGGAAGCTGACAGACAGCCATGATACCATTCGCCCTTACATGGATACCTGTTTTTTTGCTCAGTGGTTTTATGCTTTAATGGTAGGACAGTATGGATTGCTGCAAGCGGCGGATGTTTTAAAACAGCCGGAATACCAAAAATATTTTATTGATGGTATGCAGATTATGGCAGAATATTTTACCTATGTAAATTATGAGGCGGAACAGTTTGGGGATCCGACATTTATGGCAAGAGCGACCCATTTGTATGATCTGGATTCCAATGGAAGTATGGGCATGAACCTGGCAGAATTGTACCGCCTGACAGCAAGTCCGGAAGCGCTCCATTGTATCAAGACATTGGCAGATGCCATGTTTCGCAACATCCCCCGTTTTGCGGACGGAACGTTTTACCGCGGAGATACGATGTGGGCAGATGATGTTTTTATGAGCTGTCCGTTTTTGGTTCGCTTGGGTAAAGCAACGGGAAATTCTTTTTATTATGAAGAATGCGTAAGACAGATAAAAGGGTTTTATCAGCGGTTGTACCGCAAAGAAAAGAAGTTGTTTTCCCACATCTTTTTTGTAAAAGAACAGCAGCCGAACGAGGTATCCTGGGGAAGGGGAAATGGTTGGATTTTTATTTCTTTAGCGGATATGCTTTCTCATATGCCGAAAGAGACGGATGGTTACGCGTGGTTGCTGCAGCTTTTTTGTGAATTTGCGGAGGGAATTTTGCGGCAGCAAGATGAGAGCGGCTTGTGGCATCAGGTGCTTGATCAGCCGGATTCTTATTTGGAAACGTCCTGCACGGGGATGTTTTTGCTTGGAATATGCAAAGGAATGCGCTATGGCTGGTTGGAACGTTCTGTTTATGAATTGCCGGCAAAGAAGGCTATGGAGGGACTTCTCAAAAAATGTATTGATGAAGACGGCAATATTTACGGTGTATGCAAAGGTTCAGGCTGTTCCATGGATGCCCGTTATTACAAGGAACTCGGCACAGTAAATAATGATGATCACGGAACAGGAATTGTACTGTCGGCGCTTGCGGAGTTTGTACGAAATGCGGAGGCATCCGGGACAATCCGTGCCAGTGATGCGGAAAGATAAGCGTTTTTTCTTTATCAATATGGTCAGCATATCAGGAATACTCTTTTGACTGCAAAACAGAGAAAATTAAAAGACTGGCATGGCATTTGTGTCAGCTGGAAAGAGATGAGTTTATATGTATGAAAATTATCAGCAGTCTGTGTTTGAACTAAATGGATTCCAAGGCACGGTAATCCATCCTAAGAATCCTAAAAAAGACAAACGCTATATCTGGCGGACGGAGTTTTTAGGCGCGTTTGACTGGGTAGACCAAGAGCTTTTGCGGCGTGGTTGGTATTTGGTTAATTATAAGATCAGTGATCAATTTGGCGCACCGGCGGCGGTAGAGCGAATGTATTCATTTCAGCAATATTTAGAACAGAAATTTCAGATGTGTAAAAAAGCGGTGCTGTTTGGCTTTAGCCGCGGCGGTTTGTATGCGGTAAACTATGCTGCTGCGTATCCGGACAAGGTGGAAAAAATTTATCTGGATGCGCCGGTGCTTGATATTTTCAGCTGGCCGGCAGGATATGGCAGAGGCTGCGGAAGCGGCACGGACTGGGAAATGTGCAAGAAATTATACCAAGTCACAGAGGGACAGAAGGATACGGAGGAAAATCCCATTCATAAGGTGCATACGTTGATTGAGCATCAAATCCCGGTCATTTTGGTTGCTGGTGACGCAGATACGGTAGTTCCGTTTCCGGAAAACGGGAAACAGCTATATGCCGACTATATGTATGCAAAAGCACCAATTCATCTGATTGTAAAACCAGGAGTTGGCCACCATCCGCATAGTCTGGAGCAGCCGGATGCGATTGCGGACTGGATTGAAGCGGATCCATCCTTATAAAAATATCCCTGCGCTGTTTGTTCATCATTGCAGCGCAGGGGTATTTTTTCATATGACAGGAAGAAAATATATTTCATGATTTTTGGTATCTGCTCGGAGTGAGTCCCGTTATTTTAATAAAATTCCGGTTAAATGTTCTAAGAGAGCTGTATCCGTTTTCAACCGCAATTTGTGAGATGGGCAGTTCTGTATTTTTAAGCATATAACAAGCTCGGTTAATCCGGTATTGATTTAAATAACGGTTAAATCCAATATTGGCTTTTACAATAAATAATTTTGACAAATAGGCATAATCGTATTTCAATTTGTCCGCCAGATCTTTTAGGTTACATTCGTTTTGATAGTTTTCTTCAATATATAATAACATTTTATGAAGCAGGTAATTGTTTTCTTTGGATTCTTTTTTTGGGATCAAAGATGTATTTTCCAGCAGTTCCCCGCAAATTCGATATAAAAAGCTTTTTAATAAATAAAGGTTTTTCGCCATAGTGGAATCATAACAAAAATCCGGAAAAGAAAACACATTATTTTCCGGCAGTCTGCCTTTGGTTTCCCCAAAAAAATGTCCAACCAACTCCGGCGAAAAAATCATTAAAAACACTTTTGACGCCGGCGCCGCCCGGTATGCATGAAGCTGATTCGGAAAGACGAAAACCGCGTTTCCTTTTCCTAAAAGGGTTTTCTTTTCATCGACAATAACCTCAATTTCTCCAGAAAATACATATACAAATTCATAACTTCTGTGAAAATGCAGCGGAAAGGTTAAATGGTCAGAAACAAATGTTTTGAACAAATTGTTATCGCCAAAATATTGATGTTCATATAAAATCATTTTGATCACCTATAAGACGAATTTTGTCTTATATTATACCATTAACGACTTGCATATGCAACAGCCGGTTTTTATAATTAAATTATCAATATTCAATCGGAGGAGGATGTATCATGAGAAAAGCAATTATCGTTTTTGGCGGCTGGGAGGGACATGAACCGGCGCAGGTTTCCCAAATATTTTCGGAGATTTTGAAAAAAGAAAACTTTGAAACAGAAATTTCGGATACGCTAACAGCGTTTTCAGATGTGCAAAAGCTAAAAACGTACCATTTAATCATTCCCATCTGGACGATGGGAGAAATTAAAAGCGAATACACGCAAAATGTGTCAGAAGCAGTGGCAGACGGCGTTGGCCTGGCCGGCTGCCATGGCGGCATGTGCGATGCCTTTCGCAACGATGTGAACTGGCAGTTTATGACCGGTTCCCAATGGGTGGCGCATCCCGGCAATGACGGTACGAAATATACGGTAAATTTTAAAAACTCTTCGGATTCTAAAATCATTGAAGGACTGAATGATTTTGAAGTGACGTCTGAGCAATATTATATTCACATTGATCCGGCGGTAAATGTGCTGGCGACAACCCGGTTTCCTGTGGTGGACGGCCCTCATGCTGCAAACGGGCAGGTAGATGTCCCGGTGGTATATACCAAACGGTGGGGGAAGGGGAAAGTATTTTATAACTCTTTGGGGCACGTGGCCAATGTTTTTGACATTTATGAGGCAAAAGAGTTGATGCGCCGCGGCTTTTTATGGGCGGCAAAGGAGGAGTAGAGAATGAAGCAGATGAATATTGGAGTTGTAGGCTGCGGAAACATCAGCGGGATTTATTTTGAAAATTTGACCACAGTTTTTTTGAATACAAATGTTTATGCCTGCGCGGATTTGGACGCCCAAAAAGCGCAAGAAGCAAAAGACAAATGGAAGATCCCCCATATCATGACCTTAGATGAAATGCTGGCTTGCAAAGAGATAGACCTTATTTTAAATTTAACGACTCCAAAGTCGCACTTTGCCATATGTCACGAGGCGCTTTTAGCAGGCAAGCACGTTTATGTGGAAAAACCGCTGAGCTTAACGCTGGAAGAGGGCTTAAAGCTTAAAGAAACTGCACTGGAAAAAGGGTTGTATTTAGGGGGTGCTCCTGATACATTTTTAGGCGCTGGCATCTCAACCTGCAGAAAACTGATTGACGATGGCTTTATTGGAAAACCGATCGGCGCAACAGCGTTTATGATGTGCCGCGGCCACGAAAGCTGGCATCCTGATCCGGAGTTCTATTATGAGCAAGGCGGCGGACCCATGTTTGATATGGGACCATACTACTTAACGGCTTTAGTGGATCTTTTGGGAGAAGTGTCTTGTGTCTGCGGCATGAACAGCAAGGCTTTTTCGCAAAGGACCATAACCAGTGAAAAGAAATACGGCAAAATGATCCCGGTTGAAACCGATACGCATGTTTGCGGTTTGCTGAAATTTCAAAGCGGCGCTGCGGCAACCATTATTACCTCTTTTGATGTAGTCAATCACAGTCTGCCCCGAATTGAGATTTACGGGACAAAAGGGACGCTGCTTGTTCCAGACCCCAATACGTTTGGCGGTCCTGTGATGTTGTCAACCATGGACGGCGGCGGATTCCGGGAAATTCCGCTTACTCATATTTATTCAGAAAACAGCCGCGGATTAGGCATAAGCGATATGGTAAACTGTATTTTAGAAGGGAAACGGAATAAAGCAAATTGTAATTTGACGCTCCATGTGCTTGAAATCATGACGGCGTTTAAAAAGAGCGAAGACAGCCAAACCTACTACTTGATGCAGACAAAATGCCCGAGACCCGAGCCGATGAGTTCGGATCTGGTGAAAGGATGGGTATAAAGGTACGGCTGCTGAAAAACATCCAAGCAGAAACCTTTTTAGAAAAAACAGAAAAAACAAACCCGCCGCATGGGGATATGGACAAAACAGGATAATGAAAAGCAGAATGTTCCGGAAAGGCTGTTTTACAGCTATCCGGAACATTTTTATTAAAAAGAAAACATCAAACCTAAGCGGGCGTTACCAAAGATAACGGTCAAGGTCAACATAATAATCTTTGCTGACCTCAACGCCTTCTTTTTGCAAAAGCTGTTTTTGCACCTCCGGTCCGCCAAAGGCAAAGCCGGGAGCTAAGCGTCCTTTTCGGTTTACAACGCGGTGGCAGGGAGTGATTACCGGTTCGGGATTAACGTGAAGCGCATAACCAACGGCACGGGAGGCATGCGGGCTTCCCAGCCTGCGCGCAATGCGCCCATAGGTGGTAACTTTGCCTTCCGGAATTTGGCGCACCAATTCATATACTTTTTGATAAAATGTCAAACCAATCACCCTTTCATTTGCCCGGCAAGTCCTTCGCTTGGCGGATATCCGGTTTCTTTGATGTAAGCTTTGTAAAAGTTGGAATAGCTGGAAAAGCCGGCTTCGCTGCTGGCTGTGCTTAGGCTTTTTCCGCTTCGGTACAAATCGCGCACCAACATCATTCTGCGGTAGGTAATGTACTGGTTAACCGTAAACCCAGTACATTGGCGGAAACACCGGCATAAATGGTATTTTGAAATGTAAAACCGCTCTGCCAAAGCGTCAAGAGGCAGGTCGGAATTCAAATGGCTGTTGATATATTGAATCACATTTTTTACAGTTTCGTTTTGTACGGTATCGTTTCCGCTGGTATCCAGTTCATTCAGCTGATGTAAAAACTCTGTCAGTACGCAGCGGACAATGGTCTCGTTTTCTTTCTTTTTTTGCTTTATATATTTTTCCAGGCGGAGCAGGGTATCAAAAAGCTCATTTTTTTTCACCGCTTCCCGCTTGATCAGGTTTCCTTCGCCGTTTTTCCGGTTTAAAAAAATATCGGTGTAACAATGGCAGTGCATTTGCTCAAAAAAAGAATCTTCTAAATTAATGACGATTCGTTCATAATCTTTCCGTGAGCGGTTTTTCATTTGGTGCATTTCATTATGCCGCGTCAGCACAATGTCCATGGGTTTTAAAGAATAAACGCTTCCTTCTACAATAAAATCCGCTTCCCCTTTTAAAAAAATCAAAATTTCATATCCGGTGTGGGAATGCAGTTTAAAATCCATTTGTTCCGGCAGCGCGTCTTTTTTGTGAAGGTAGACAAAACTTCTATCCAATGCGCTTTTAGCACATAAAATCCGTTCCATACAACACCTCCGCCGTTTTTTATTTTTCCGTTTCGCAGTATGTGTATTCACACCATAGCCGCAGCATGAGTTTATTATACCATACAAGAGCAATATTTGCAATGTTTGTGCCAATATTAGTCTGGTATTAGGAAAATATTTGTATTATAATACAATTACAACAGAAAAGGGGATGATGGCAATATCTGCTCATTTTATAATTTCCGGTTTTTCGGATGAAATTGATGAAAAAATTGAAAAACAGTTTGCCTGCCTGAACCGGTTGGGGATTTCCTATTTTGAACCGAGAGGGATTAACGGAAAAAATATTGCCGATTTGACGGAACAGGAAAGAAAGAGCTTAAAGCGGGAGATGGATGCCAGCGGAATTAAAGCTTCTTCCATCGGTTCGCCGATTGGAAAAATACGGATTACTGACGATTTTGCCCCGCATTTAGAAAAGCTCAAACAAGTGATGGCTACGGCGCAGACGCTGGACACAAAATATATTCGTATCTTTAGTTTTTTCATTCCAAAAGGAGAAGATCCGGCACGGTACCGCAGCAGAGTCATGGAACGGATGGCAAAAATGCTAGAGCTGGCAGAAAAAGAAGGCGTGGTCCTGCTTCATGAAAACGAAAAGGAAATTTACGGCGATACAGCAAGGCGCTGCAAAGATATTTTTGACAGCGTGCCGTCGCCGGCGCTCGGCTGCGTGTTTGATCCGGCAAACTTTGTCCAGTGCGGGCAAGAGGTTTACCCCCAGGCGTATGATCTGCTGTCAGGGCATATATGCTACTTGCATATAAAAGACGCGAAAGAGGATGGAACCGTTGTTCCGGCTGGCTATGGCTGCGGTGGTTTGCGCGATGTTTTTGCAAGGCTGGCAGAACGCAAATACCACGGTTTTGTAAGTCTGGAGCCTCATCTTGGGAGCTTTACCGGTCTTGCAGAGTTAGAACAAAGTGACAAGATGTTAAAACTGGAACAAAGCGGCGAGGATAAATTTCAAATCGCGTATGATGCGCTGCAATCCATATTGGAGGAGTTATAAATGGAAAAAGTGAGAATGGGAGTTATCGGTCTTGGCAACATGGGCACAACCCATGCGCACAACATCGCCAAAGGGAAAATCCCGGGAATGGAGCTGAGCGCCATTTGTGATATTGCAAAGGGGCGGAGGGAATATGCAAGCGAGCATTTTCCGGCGGTGAAAGTGTTTGAACATGCGCAGGACCTGTTTGAAAGCGGCTTGGTGGATGCGGTCGTGATTTCAGTTCCGCATTACGATCATCCGCCGCTTGCCGTGAGTGCGTTTGCGCATGGCCTGCATGTTTTAACAGAAAAACCAGCCGGCGTTTACACCAAGCAGGTTTTACAGATGAACGAAGCGGCAAAACAATCCGGCAAAGTGTTTGGAATTATGTACAATCAGCGTACCAACCCGGTGTACCAGAAAATAAAAGAAATGATAGAAAGCGGTCAGCTGGGAGGGCTCAAGCGGGTTACCTGGATTATTACCGATTGGTACCGCCCGCAGGCGTATCATGACAGCTGTACCTGGCGCTCAACATGGAAAACGGAAGGCGGCGGAACATTGATCAATCAAAATCCACACCAGCTGGATTTGTGGCAATGGATGTTCGGCATGCCGGATAAAATTATGTCGTTTTGTTCGTTTGGAAGATATTACGATATTGAAGTGGAAGACGATGTTACGGCGTATCTGCAGTATGATAACGGAATGACCGGGGTTTACATCACATCCACCGGAGAAGCGCCGGGAACGAACCGGCTGGAAATTGCCTGCGATATGGGGCAGGTGATTGTAGAAGGGAATCAAATTTTGTTCAAACGCAATGTAGAATCGGAACGGGAATTTAATCAGCGGTTTACGGGGATTTTTGGAAAACCGGAATGGTGGCGCTGTGAAGTCCTGGTAAATGCGGATGGCGGACAGCAGCACATCGGCATTTTAAAGAATTTTGCGCAGGCAATTTTAAAAGGAACGCCGCTGTTAGCTCCCGGGGAAGAAGGAATCCGGGGTCTTACGATTTCCAATGCCATCCATTACAGCGCGTGGACGCATGGGTGGGCAGATTTAAACCATTTCCCGCATGAAGAATTTTATTCCCTTTTGCAGGAGAAAATTAAAAATTCAAAGGTAGTAAAGAAAGAAATTCAGAGGACAACCGGTACGGAAGGCACTTATTAAAAAAGGAGATGAACACGATGGACAAGCGCATCGGCGCACAGCTTTTTACTTTGCGGGATTTCTGCCAAACCGAGCAGGATCTTGACACAACGTTGAAAAAAGTAAAAGAAATCGGATATCAGACGGTGCAGGTTTCTGCCATCGGCCCAATTGCGGCAGAAAAGGTAAAGGAATCGGCAGACCGCTATGGGCTGGAAATTATCTGCACGCACAAAGGCTACCAGGATTTTAAAGAAAACATGGATAAGGTCGTTGCAGACCATCAAGTAATGGATTGTAAAATTGCCGGGCTGGGAGCTATGCCAAAGGAATTTCAAGGCGATCTTTCGGGGGTGAAACAATTCATCAAAGAATTTAACCAGATCAGTGCGGAGTTAAAAAAAGAGGGATTACAGTTTGGATACCACAATCATGCGTTTGAGTTTGCCAAACTGGACGGCAAATATATTATGGATTATATTTTGGAAAACACCGATCCGGACGATTTCCGGTTTATCGTGGATACATACTGGCTCGCTGTGGCGGGGCTGGATCCTGCGGAATATATCAAAAAACTCGGCCCGCGCGCTTTGGTCATTCATTTTAAGGATCTGGCAGTGAGCGGCAATGGTTCTATTATGGCGGAAGTGATGGAAGGGAATTTAAACTGGGATAAAATCTTTGCGGCTTGTGAAGAAAGCGGAGCCAAATATGCCATGGTAGAACAGGATATTTGCCAAAGAGACCCGTTTGAAAGCATAAAAATTAGCTATGAAAATCTTTGCACGAAGGGATTTTGTTAACCATGAAAAATGTTTGCGTTGCAGGCTACGGCGCGATCGGCCCCATTCATGCGCGGGCGCTTTGCAGGCTGGATGACGTGCGGCTTTGGGCGGTTTGCGAGCCGGACCCAGAAAGGGCGGAAAAAGCAAAGCGGAAATACGGCGTAAAGGTGTATTCTGATTTTGATGAAATGCTTCAAAGCGGAGAAGCTGATGCCGTTCATATCTGCACGCCGCATTATTTGCATAAAGAAATGGCGATGAAAGCATTGCGCGCAGGGTGCGACGTGGTCTTGGAAAAGCCGGCCAGCATGAACCGCGCGGAGCTTGAGGAACTAATGGTGGCAGAGGCACAGGCAAAAGGCAGAGTATGCGTCATGCTGCAAAACCGTACCAATGACTGTATTAAAATGCTGGCAGAGATTATTAAAAAGCAAGAAAATACAGGAGCCTTTCTTTCGATAAACGGAACGGTCACATGGCTTCGCGACGAAGCCTATTACCGTCATGACGCGTGGCGCGGAAAATGGGTAACCGAGGGCGGCGGGCTTTTGATTAACCAGGCAATTCATCTGATTGATTTAATGGGCTTTTTAGGCGGCAAAATCAGCAGGGTGCGGGGCTCCATTTCAACGAAATGGCTCGACGGTGTGATTGAGGTCGAAGATACTGCCGACGCCGTTTTCCAGTTTCAAAACGGTACCCGCGGCTGTTTTTATGCGACGAACGCGTCGGTTTGCAGTACGCCGGTGCAGCTGGACGTATTTTTTGAAAAGGTGCATTACCGGTATGCGGATCATTGCCTGTATGAAATTCGGGACGGCAAGTTTGCAGGGGTAATATGCTATGACGGCGGCGATGTGCCGGGGAAAGCGGTTTGGGGAGATGGGCACAGCAGAGTCATTCAAAGCTTTTATGAAAGTGCGCAGGATAGCGGCGGCTATATTACGTTAAAAGATGCAGAAAATTCTGCGAAAGCGCTGTTTGCGTTTTATGAGAGTGCGAAAAACGGAGGCGGCTGGGTCACGGTGTAAGCGCTTCTATTATGAAATGGTATTAAAAAGGAGATGGAAAGATGAAAATGACATTTCGCTGGTATGGCGAGTCGGATCCGGTGACGCTGGAGCAAATCCGGCAGATCCCAAATATTAAAGGGGTGGTTTCGGCGATTTATGACATCCCGGTTGGCGAAGCTTGGCCGTATGACCGGATCATGAAACTAAAACAAACGGTGGAAGACGCCGGGCTTGCGCTTTCTGTCATTGAGAGCGTTCCGGTGCATGAGGATATCAAAACGGGCGATGGTGACCGCGACCGGTATATTGAAAATTACTGCATCACGCTTCGGAATTTATCAAAAGCGGGAATTGACACGGTGTGCTACAATTTTATGCCGGTGTTTGACTGGACGCGCTCCGAGCTTGACCACCGCCTGCCGGACGGGTCGACGGCGCTGATTTATGATGAAAAAACGGTAGCTAAAATGAATCCTCTGGGCGGTGATTTGTCGCTTCCCGGCTGGGACGCCAGCTACACCAAAGAAGGCATGAAAGCGCTTTTGGAAAAATACCAGACCATTACAGAAGAAGATTTATGGAACAACCTAAAATATTTTTTAGACCGCGTCATCAAAGTGGCAGAAGAAGTCCATGTTAAAATGGCAATCCATCCGGACGATCCGCCGTGGAGCATTTTCGGGCTTCCGAGAATTATCACTAAGAAAGAAAATATCGAGCGGTTTTTAAAGCTGTATGACAGCCCGTATAACGGATTGACGCTTTGCTCGGGCTCGCTTGGGGTGCTGGCGTCAAATGACATCGCCGACATGGTGTATTCCTTCTGCTCTAGAATTCATTTTGCGCATATCCGCAATGTAAAAATTACAGGAGATAAATGCTTTGAAGAAGCGGGGCACCTATCTTCCGGCGGCTCGCTCGACATGGTGAAAATCTTAAAGGCATATCACGACTGCGGCTTTTGCGGCTATATCCGCCCGGATCACGGCAGAATGATCTGGGGCGAGAAGGGCAGACCGGGCTACGGCCTATATGACCGTGCACTCGGTGCGGCATATATCAACGGAATTTGGGAGACTTTGGAGAAAACCACGCAGAAATAACAGCGATCGTTTCGGACAGGAAAGGGAAACAATATGAAACAGTTTATGGATGAAAATTTTCTCCTCACGACCAAGACAGCCGAGCGTCTGTTTCATCAGGTTGCGGCATTTCAGCCGATCTATGATTATCATTGCCATCTGGACGCAAAGGAAATTTATGAAGACCGGCATTTTGAAAACATTACGGAACTGTGGTTGGGAGGAGACCATTACAAATGGCGGCTGATGCGCGCTGCGGGGATTCGCGAAAAGTATATTACGGGAGACGCCTGCGATTATGATAAATTTGTCTCTTATTGCCGGGCAATCCAATTTGCCGCTGGCAATCCGCTTTACCACTGGTCGCATTTGGAACTGCGGCGTTATTTTGGCGTAGAAAAAATCCTGACGGAAAAAAACGCACCGGCAATCTGGGAAGAGGTCAACCGGAAAATCAGCGGCAAAGACTTTTCTGCGCGTGCGCTGATCCGGCAGTCGAACGTGGAACTGGTCGGCACCACCGATGATCCTGTCAGCGATCTGCGCTGGCACAAGGCACTGAGGGAGGATGAAAGCTTTAAAACCCGCGTTGTGCCGACCTTCCGTCCTGACAAAGCAATTCAAATTGAAAAATCAGATTTTGCCGACTACATACGCAAGCTTGGCAACCGCGCCGGAGCAGAGATAGATTCTTTCGGCGCGCTATGTGCGGCGCTGTCAAAGCGGATGGACTTTTTTGCAGAAGCCGGCTGCCGAATCTCCGACCATTCTTTGCCGACAGTTCCGCTGGCGGAAATATCAGAGGAAAAAGCCGGACAGGCGTTTCAAAAAGCTATGGCAGGAGAACCTATTTGCCAAGAGGAAATCGGCACCTATCAGCTGACGCTGCTTTTCGCGCTGGGCAGAGAATATGCAAAGCGCGGCTGGGTGATGCAGCTGCACTTGTCGGCGCTTCGGAATAATTCGAGCAGAATGTTTACAGAGCTTGGCGCAGACAGCGGATTCGATTCGATCGGCGACCTGGCACAGGCACAGGGCTTGTCGCGGTATATGGACGCGCTGGATTTTGAAAATCAGCTGCCGAAAATGATTTTATACAGCTTAAATCCAAACGACTTAAGCGTTCTTGCTGCCATGGCGGGCAATTTTCAGTCGGACGGCATAAAAGGAAAGATCCAGCTCGGTTCGGCTTGGTGGTTTAACGATCATATTGACGGAATAATGCAGCAGATCAAGACGCTGGCAAATATGGGCGCGCTGGATACGTTCGTAGGAATGCTGACCGATTCGCGCAGTTTTCTATCCTATCCGCGCCATGAATATTTCAGGCGGATTTTATGCGCGATTGTCGGCGAATGGGTAGAAAACGGCCTTTTCCCAAATGATTGGGAGCTTTTGGAGCGCTTGATTGCAGGCGTGTCGTATCAAAACGCCGCGCAATATTTTAATATGTGAGGAGAGTTTAAGATGAAATTACCATTTCAAATTGATTTAAAAGATAAAGTCGCAGTGATCACAGGCGGCGGCGGAGTGCTTTGCAGTACGTTCGCCAAAGCGGTTGCATCATGCGGCGCAAAGGTAGCGGTTTTAGACCTTCGCAAAGAAGCGGCGGACAAGGTGGTTGCCGAAATTTGCGCCGAGGGCGGATGTGCGGTTGGGATCGCCGCCAATGTGCTGGAAAAGGCAAGCTTAGATGCGGCGAAAGAAAGGGTCAACCGCGAGCTGGGAACTTGTGATATTTTAATTAACGGCGCCGGCGGAAACCATCCGAAAGGAACGACAACAAACGAGTACTATTTGGAAGGCGACGAGGACAGAGAGGATCTCATTTCTTTTTTTAACTTGGATCCTGCCGGCATTGAATTTGTCTTTAATCTGAATTTTTTGGGCACTTTGCTTCCCACTCAGGTTTTTGCCAAAGATATGATTGGGAAAAAAGACGCAACGATTTTAAACGTATCTTCCATGAATGCCTTTCGTCCGCTGACGAAAATTCCGGCATACAGCGGCGCAAAAGCGTCCGTTTCCAACTTCACGCAGTGGCTTGCGGTTCACTTTTCCAAAGCAGGAATCCGTGTCAACGCGCTTGCGCCCGGCTTTTTTGCGACGGATCAAAACCGCGCGCTTTTGTTTAACGAAAAAGGCGAGTATACCGAGCGTTCCCATAAAATTATATCGCAAACGCCAATGGGTCGTTTCGGCGAAAAAGAAGAGCTGATCGGCGCACTTTTGTTTTTGCTCTCCAGCGAAGCCGCATCGTTTGTAAACGGCGTTGTCCTGCCTGTTGACGGCGGCTTTTCGGCATACAGCGGGGTGTAAAGCAGATGAAGCCAGGTTTTTAACAGAATTTTATGAGAAAAAATCAGTGCAGTTAAAGGGTTTAATAAATGTCTACTGAACAAATGGTTTTGCGAAACCATTTGTGTGAAATTTACAATTTCACACCTAAAAACAGCATTAAAATGCTATTTTTAGGTTCACGACA